>CAYPON010000131.1:0-6387 GCA_964412315.1 uncultured Anaerolineae bacterium
CGGCGGCCTGGCCGCAGATCATCGAAGCCATCGCGCAGCACGCCGTCTAAAAAGACATAATCCGCAGATGACGCAGATTAACGCAGAGCAAAAGAAATCCGCAGATGGCGCAGATTAACGCAGAGCAAAAGACATCCGCGATCATCGGCGAAATCTGCGGATTATATTAACCTTCGGGAGCCTGCATGATTGACTTCCACACCCATCCACTGCTTGTGCGCGAGATGATCGCACGCTACCCGGAGCTGGAGCGTGTGGCGCGCGATGTATTCTATATCCGCAATCGCCCCCAGCCTTTGGAGACCTTCCTCCTGGAGCTGGACGTTGCCGGGCTGGCGAGCGCGGTCGTCTTGCCCATTGATGCGCGGAGCACGCGCGGCTGCCGGGTTTACAGCAATGAGCAGGTTGCTGAATTATGCCAAATGAGCAAGCGTTTGATCGGCTTTGCCAGCGTGGATCCGCGCCAGCAGGATGCCCTCTCGACTTTGCAGCGTGCGGTGGGCGATCTCGGCCTGCGGGGGCTTAAGCTGGCGCCCAGCCTGCAAGAGTTCTATGCCGATGACCGCGAGTTCTACCCGCTCTACGAGAAGGCGCAGGCGCTGGGCATCCCGATCCTCTTTCACGCCGGGATGACCTGGGAGCCGGGAGCGCAGGCCAAGTATGGCCAGCCGATCCACTACGAGGATGTGGCACACGATTTCCCCGCGCTCAAGATCGTCCTGGCGCATCTGGCCTGGCCCTGGGTGGTGGAGGCGGTCTCCCTGGCCCTCAAGTACCCCAATGTCTACCTGGATACCTCCGCGCTCTATTTCGATAACCCGCGCGACTTTATCGCCTTTGCCATGGCCAAGCAAGTCCCGCTCACCGTCTGGGAGCGAAGCCTGCGGCGCCAGCTCGTCTTCGGCTCCAATTACCCGCGCGTGGAGATCAAGAACATGGCCGCTGCTGTTCGTTCCCTGGGATTGAGCGAGGGCTGCTTGCAGTTGGTCTTTGCAGAAAATGCGCGTCGCTTGCTAGGGGAGTAGAGAGGGCACGATGATCATCACATTGGTCAAACGCGAACTACAGACGCGACGGGATAAAGAGTTGATAGACATCACCCCGGAGGTGGAGCGGATCATCGCCGAGAGCGGCGTGCGCGAGGGGCTGGTCTATGTCATGACTGCGCACACGTCGTCCGGAATGCTAGTGACGGAGGGGCTGGAATGCCTGGAGAGGGATATCCTGGCCTACCTGGAGCGCATGGCTCCTGACCAGGGGGATTACTGGCACAATCGCTACCTGGACATTGATGGGCGCGTTGGTTATAACGCCGGCTCCCACCTGAAAAGCGTGCTCAGCGGCTATTTCGTCTATTTCCCCATTTCCGAGGGGCAACTGGTCAAAGGCTCGCGGCAGCGCATCTACTTCGCCGAGTACGACGGCCCCCTGTCCCGCGAGTATTACGTGCAGGTGATCGGCGACGCCACGTCCTGAAGCCTTTCACCATAAACACAGAGGACGCGGAGAATCTTTGATGATGTCCTCTCTGCGCTCTCCGCGCCTCTGGCGTGAGTTTAGTTGCAAAGCAGTACACAGACATAGTAGATGTTGTCGCCTCATGAAGCGCCATTTCCTCCCGGCCTCCACGCTCCCGCCATGAGGAGGGGGGCAAAACGGATTTGTTTCGGCAGGTCACAGAAGCGCAGGGAGTGCCCGTCAAAGCGGCCACAAGGGGCCATCCTGCGGCAATCTGTGACCCGCTGATTCCACCTCATGGCGGGATGGGAGGCGTAAGGAGGATTGCTCCTCCTTAAGGCGGGCGGCAGAGCACCAACGCTTCTCCTTCATTGCTGCTGTCGGACAGCAGAATGCGAGCATAGCGCGCCCTGGCCCGCTCATAAGCGGACAGGATGTTTTCGAAGAGGTCTAGATTGTCACGAAATTCCTTATCCGCGGCCCTGGCGCCCTCTTTGGCGCTCCGGTAGATGATCGTCCTCCTGTTCCGGTACTTCACCTGTTCACTTTTCATAGCAGATCCCTCGTCTTGCGCCTGCAACTTGGCCGGGGAGGAGGCGCATAGGTTTCTGTCGGCTAACAGCGTATGAGCTCCTAGCTGAGCCGACTGGCCACGAGGGGCGACGTTGCACACAGCCCATTTCGCCCGAAGCGAGGGTACCGCTCGCCCAGGCTACCGCTGGGAGCTTACCAACAACCGGTAGCCAGGCCCTCGCTGGGGCACTCGCAGCAAAAGGCCGCGGCTACAGGATTGCCGGCTAGGCTCTTGGACGGGGAGCCGTGCAGGGGTTATAGGTCGTGGCGTCTGCACTATTGATGACGTTGTGAGGGGTTAAATGTTACGGGTGCAAGCTACCAGAGCGACAGTTGCGCGGGGAGCCGACGGCCCTCTAACAGCACATAGGGGATGGCCCGCGACACGACGACGCCGGCCTTTTTCAAGTCCTCGATGTTGCGGAACTTATTCTCGCGGCGCAGGCGAAGGATGCGCGCCGCCGAGGTCGGCCCAATGCCTGGAACGCGCAGCAGTTCCTCGCGGCTGGCACGATTGACCTCGATGGGGAAGTGGTCCACATGGGCCTGTGCCCAGACCATTTTGGGGTCGGCTTCCATGGGCAGGTTGCCCACCTCATCGAAAACCAGTTCTCCGAACTGGAAGCCGTACTTGCGGAGCAGCCAGTCGCTTTGATAGAGGCGATGCTCGCGCAGGGGAGGAGTTGCGGCCTGGTTTTCCAACGGCGTGTCAGGGACAGGCTGAAAGGCACTGTAATAGGCCCGGCTCAAAGCGATCCCTCGGTAGAGCCGGTCGGACGTGCCCAATATCTCGCGGTCGGACTCTTGCGCCGCGCCGACGACGAACTGGGTGGTGATACCTGCGCGGCCATGGCCAAATTGTCCACCATGCCGGGGCAGAGGTGGCTGAGCGGCGATGCACTCGCGTGCCCAATAGAGCCGTTTGAGCAAATCGTTCTCGAAATCCTTGGCCTCGCTGAGATGGGCCAGGCGCTGAGGATTTGGCGCCTCCAGGTTGAGGGAGACGCGGTCGGCCAGCTCCACCGCCCTCTCGATGGCCCCCTTCTGCGCGCCAGGCAGGATTTTGAGGTGGACATAGCCGGGGAAAGCGTACTTGAAGCGGATGATCTCAATCGCCGCGAGCATCTGCTCCATCGTCCGGTCGGCGCTGCCACGCACCGAGGAGCTGAGGAAGATGCCCTCCACGCGACGCTGCGTCTTGAGACTGTCAAAGATGCGGGCCAGCTCTTCCGGCTGGAAACTGATGCGGCGGCAATCGCGGCTGGCACGCTGTGCGCAATAGCGGCAATCGTTTTCGCAGGCGTTGGTCATCAGCACTTTGAACATGGCGATGCGGCGGCCATCGGGCATGACCGCCGGATAGATCCAGCGATCCAACTCGTCGCGCACGCGGTGCGCCTCCGTGCCGCACGCCTCGCCGCACAGGTCATATTGCGCCGCCCGGCCCAGTAGCTCGATTTTACCCACGGCATCCATGGTCGCGCCTCCTCGCATCGCGGTCAGACAAACTGCCAGAGTTACCACTACGGCTGCTGCTTATATTATACGAACAAGTGTTCTATTTGTCAAATCTCGTTAGGTGTCCAACAGGGTCAGGCCGGGATCATGGGATCGCTGCGAGGCTAGGCGAGTTGTCTGAGGCGCGGCGTCAGGAAGGCCAGCGCCAAGAAACACAAGAGCGCCAACGCTCCCTGCAAGCCGATGACGGGGGCGACACCGATGCGATCGGCCAGCGCCCCGGCGGGAAGCATCCCCAGCGGCGCCAAACCCCACACCATCATATCCACGCCCATCACGCGACCACGAAACTCGGGCGCACAGTTGGCCTGTAGCAAGGTGCTGCCGGTGATTATGCAGACGCTGTTGGCGGCCCCAACAAAGATAAGGATGAGAAAAGCGAGCGGAACAGAGCGAGTCATCACCAGGAAGATGAGGGAAATGCCAGCGATGGCCCCCCCAACGAGCAGCAGTTTGCCCTTGCCGCGATAGTCTCCCGAGGAGGCTACGGAAAAGGAGCTGATCAACGAGCCGACGCTGGATGCCGCCATTAACAGGCCAAGCCCTGCCGCGTCCAGTCCCATGACTTCGCTGGTGAACTTGGGCATGAAGGTGCGGTAGGGCATGATAAACAGCACACGGACGATCACCAACGCGACGATAGCCAAGAGCGTGCGTTGAGCGAGAAGATACCTCAACCCTTCCCTCAAATCCAGCCAGACCGAACGGCGGGCGCCGTTGCTTATCCTCGTCTTGGGCAGCTTGTACACGGCAAAGAGGGCAAAGATATTGAGCGCCACCATCGCTGCATAGGCGCCGGCCACGCCGACCCAATCCAGCAGATAGCCGGTGGCCGAGTCGGCGAGGATAGCGGTCAAACCCATGCCGATAGAGTTGAGGGAGATGGCGTTGAGCAGCGTCTTGCGATCCACCAGGTCGGCGACGATCGTCGACTGGGCGGGCATCATAAAGGCGTAAAAGATGCCGGCGAGGAGCGCGCTCGCTGCCAAGTGCCAGAGCTGCACGCGGCCTCTGGCGATAAGCAGCGTGACCACGATGAGGTTAAGGATGACGGCGACTCGCGTCCAGATCAACAAGCTGCGCTTTTCGGTGCGGTCGCAGATGACTCCGCCATAGGGCGACAGGAGGAACATGGCGATGCTACGCCCTGTGCCCACCCAGCTCAGGGCAAAAGCTGAGCCGGTGAGTTGGTACACGAGCCACCCCTGAGCGATCATGCTCATCTCGAAACCGGCGGACACCGCCACCCGCCCGAACCAAAACCACCGGTAGTTGCGGCTCTTGAGCGCCTCAAAGGAGGAGGACATGCGGGAGTTGCCGGCGATCAGCGAACGAAAGTGAGCCAATGTTGGAAGGTGGGACATGGATATATGCTCCGGCGGAATCTGGTACCTATGATACGAGACACATTATAGAACCGTATTCCACATCGTCAAAGCGGGCTAACTCACGGCCCCGCAATTGGGTGCATTTCAGTTTAGTGGCGGATGCAGTACGAGCGAATGGAATTCGCCCGCTGAAGCTGAAAAGCCTCTGCAGGGGCTGAAAAGGTAGTGCCTGAGGGCACTTTTCACCTTCAGCCAGGGATTTCGAATCCCTGGACTCTGCGAATCTGATCTGACTGCCGGTTCTGCCCCCAAATTGAAATGCACCCGTTAGGTGCATTTGCCCTTTCAGGATGCCAACAGTTTTTTCGTCTCCTCTGGGCCAATCTCCTGCAAAGCCACGCCGAAAACCTGGGCAAAGTGATGACGAACCCTGGCGCGAACCTGTGCCATCTCGACCGGCCTTCCGAGGACAGCGCTCATGCTCGTCACCTGTTCATCGCGCAGGCCACAGGGCACGATCAGGGCGAAATGCGCCATGTCGGGCGCCACGTTGAGGGCAAAGCCGTGATAGGTGATCCCCTCCTCGATGCGCGCGCCCAGCGCGGCGATCTTGCCCCCGCCGGCCCAGACACCGATGAGATCGGGCTTGCGGGTCGCGGCTACTCCCAGATCGGCCAGCGCATGGATCAGCACCTCTTCCAGGGCGTGCATATAATCCGACGCCCCCAGCCCATAATCGGCCAGGCGAAGGATCGGATAGCCGACAAGTTGGCCGGGGCCATGATAGGTGACGTCGCCGCCCCGCTCCACCCGCTGCACCGCGACCCCCAGCCTTTTCAACGTATCCAGCGAAGCGAGGATATGGCTCTCATCGGCGCGGCGGCCCAGGGTGAGCACCGGCTCATGTTCCAGCAGGATCAGCACATCTCCCAGGCGGCCTGAGCGTCGCGCCGCCACAAGCCGATGCTGCAATTCCCAGGCCCGGTCGTATGGTTCGACGCCTAATTCCAATAGCAGAACTTTTTTCCCGTTCAAAAGGACTCCTGAAAGCTTATCCGCAGATGATCGCAGATGCCTTTTATTCTGTGCCAATCTGCGAAATCTACAGATCCTTTAGCCGAGGACAGCCCCAATAAAGTCTCTCTGCCCGCGAGCAAAGTCTTGGCAGGGCATGGCCCGTTTGCCTGCCGGCTGGATTTCCTCCAGGAGGAGCGCACCCTCGCCGGTGGCTACGGCGATCCCCTGGCGCAGACGGATCACTTCGCCTGGCCTGGCCTGGCCCGCCCAATCGGGCAGCGGCCCGGCCTGTAAAACCTTAAGCAGCTTGCCCGCAAAGAAGGTATAAGTGCCCGGCCAGGGGTCATAGGCGCGCACCATCCGCGCGATATGCGACGCCGGCAGGTTCCAATCAATGCTGCCCTCCTCTTTCTTGAGGGGACGGCAGTAGGTCGCCAGGCTTTCATTCTGAGCTTGCGGCGCGATCTCGCCGCGCAGCCAACGGGGCAGCGTT
>CAYPON010000131.1:6397-9752 GCA_964412315.1 uncultured Anaerolineae bacterium
CCGTGAGCGAGCCGGCCGTATCCGCAGGCCCGATGGGCAACGCGGTCTGGGCCAGAATCGGGCCGGTGTCCATCCCTTCATCCATGAGCATGATTGTGACGCCCGTCTCGGCCTCGCCCGCTAGGATGGCCGCCGAAATCGGCGCCGCGCCACGATACCTGGGCAATAGCGAGGCGTGCACATTGAGGCAGCCATGGGGAGGCAAGGAAAGCACCTCTGCTCTCAGGATTTGCCCGAAGGCCGCGACGACGATGACCTCCGCCGCAAGCTCTCGCAAGGCGGCCACAACCTGAGGCCGGCGGAGGCTGTGTGGCTGCATGACGCGCACGCCATAGGCCAGCGCCACTTCCTTCGTGGGAGGGGGCAAAAGCTGCTGCATCCCGCGGCCGCCGCGTTGATCCGGCTGTGTGACCAGCGCGACTACCTCATGGTGGGCGATGAGCGCCTGCAAAATCGGCACTGCGAAACGGGGCGTGCCCATAAAGATAATCCTGGCCATCCTCTCTCCTTTCCACGACTATGCTAACGTAAAGGCAAAATGGTGTCAAATCCCTGCAACCTCCCAGCCTTTCGCGCGTAATATCTATAAAGAAGCTGTGCAGAATGAAAGGAGGTGAACCGAAATGTCCGAGAAAGAAACCACGCCACTGCCCTCTGCGGGAGGGCAAGTGCCGGCCGGCGCAGAGGCTCCCACTTCCGACGACAAGCTCTGGGCTGCGCTCTCTTATGTCTCCCAGTTCATTGTGCCAATCATTGTGCCAGCGCTCCTGTTGCTCTCGGAGACAAACAGACAAAGGGCCTTCCAAAAGTATCACGCCGTCCATTCGCTGGCTCTCCTGGCGGTCGCGGTGCTTTACGAGTTGGCCGCCTTCATCGTCTACACCCTCCTGAGCGCGGTCTCGGCAGGCTGCCTCGCCTGCATCCTGTGGCCCGTGTTCCTCTTGCCGGTGGCGGTGTTGGTGTATTATGCCTACCTGGCGTATCAGGGACGGTACTTCGAGGTGCCTTACCTGACCAGGTTCCTGAGGGAGCAGCATTGGCTTTAGAAAGCGCACAAGCAGAGCTGTGGACAAGGTGCGGCCGGATATAGTTGATAGGTAAAACAATACGCAATTGCTCTGTCACGTGGGTCAGGAGCATCTATAGTGACACCTGTCACCCTAGATGCTCCTGTCACGTGAGTCAGGGCTTGTGCAAAGTCAACGCGGAGGCGGCGAACTGCAGCGATTTGTCACCCTGAGCGGAGCGAAGGGCCTCCTTTTCGCGGGCAGCGAGATGCTTCGCTGCGCTCAGATTCTCTCATTCTTGTCAAGTTCTTGTCATAGGGGCACAAGTAGGTGGCAGCGGTCAAGCTGCTCTGGCGCAAGCACATTTCTATTTTGACAGATGAGCGGAAAAATACTATACTGCTATTAGGCTTTCATTAGAGAGCGAGCATCGGGAAAAGAGAGGGCTGATGCGTGACATTGGAAGCTGAAGGAAGGCGAGATCGCAAGCTTCTCGCCCTTTTCCAGATCGCTAGAGCGCTGGCAGCGCAGCAAGATTGGGAAACGACGTTGCGCAAGCTTCTCTCCTGCCTAGTTGACCTGGAGGCGGTAGATGCGGGTGTGCTGCTTCTGTATGAACCGGCGCGAGGGTGTCTGATCGTTAAGGCCGCAGTGGGTTACGATCCCATCGCATTGCAGGATATATGTCTCGCACCAGGTGAGGCGATAAGCGGCAAAGTGCTGCAGACTGGCCAGGCGGAATTGTATTTGACGCCGGAGGAGATTGCAGCGGCGCGAGCGAACATGGCCCCGGAGATCCGCCAGCGGCTGAAAGCGGCAGGGCAGGGGGAGCCGCGAAGTGCTGCCTGTGTCCCGCTTATGACGAATGGAAGCAAGCTAGGAGCCTTGTTGCTGGAGAACTGGCGCCAGCCTGGAAGTTTCTCACCCGCCGATCTAAGCTTTCTGCAAAGTGTGGCGGAACTGATCGCATTGTTCGTGCAAAGTGCGCGGCTGGACGAGGAGCGAGCGATTTCCCAATCGCTCAACGAGGCGAACCGCCTCAAGACAGAGCTAATCTCCACCCTAGCTCACGAGATGCGCACGCCGCTTACCTCCATCAAGGGATATGCCACAGCACTACTCATGGAGGAATCCAGCTTTAGCCCCCAGACTCAGCGTGAGTTCCTGCAAATCATAGACGAGGAATGTGACATCCTGCAGGATCTCATTCACGACCTTCTGGAGTCGTCCATCATAGATGCCGGTCTGTTGCGCCTGGAATTACAACCGGTGCGTTTGCCGCGTCTGGTGGAAGATGCCATCAAAGATATAGAACGGCGCAGCAAGGAACATCGCTTCTTGGTTGACTTTCCTCGCAGCTTTCCGATCGTGGATGCTGACCCAAACCGCATCACACAAGTGTTAAGGAACCTAATAGACAATGCGGTCAAATACTCACCACCAAATGGGTTAGTGGTAGTGCGGGGGGAGGTGCGCGAGCAGGAGATTGTGGTCAGTGTGGCTGATCAGGGAGTAGGGATCGCACCGGAACACCTGAACCGCTTGTTCGAGAGATTCTTCCGGGTAGAGCCAGGCCTAGGGCGGCACGTCGTCGGCTCCGGGTTGGGGCTGCCCATCGCCCGGACCATCGTGGAGAGCCACGGCGGGCGCATTTGGGCCGAGAGTGTGCCCGGACAGGGAAGTACCTTCTATTTTACGCTACCTTTAGAGGAGTTGCGGAATGGCGAAAATCCTGGTTGTGGATGATGAGCCGCGCGTGGTGCGATTGGTGACCGAGGTGCTGAAGTCGGCAGGCCATGAAGTGATAGCCGCAGCTAGCGCGGAACCGGCTATCGAGATGCTCGCTTTGGAACGACCCGACCTAGTACTGTTAGATGTCCTGTTGCCGCATAACCTGGATGGCTATGAAGTGTGCCGCCGCATCCGTGAATTCTCCGACGTGCCAGTGATCATGCTCACAGCCAAGGCGTTGGAAAGCGATATGTTGCAGGGTTTTGATTCAGGCGCTGACGACTATCTGACCAAGCCTTTTAGCGCCAAGGAGTTGGTGGCGCGAGTCAAGGCGATCTTGCGACGAACCAGCCGTCCAGAGGAAATGACGGTCGCTACGTTCCGTTGTGGCGAACTAGAGATTGATTTCGCGCGGCGAATAGTCAGGGTGCGTGGCGCGGCGGTGTCGCTCACACGCACTGAGTACGAGTTGCTCCGCCAGTTGGCCCTCAATCCTAATCGGGTGATGTTACACCAGGACTTGTTGACCGCGGTTTGGGGGCAGGAGTATCGAGACGCTGTTGACTATTTGCGCGCCTATTTCCGCTATCTGCGGCGTAAGCTAGAAGTGGATCCAG
>CAYPON010000132.1:0-5523 GCA_964412315.1 uncultured Anaerolineae bacterium
GGACATATCTCTCGCCAGAGCCTCGGCCCGCGAAGGCGTCCGGTTGAGAATGACCACCTCCGCTCCGCCCCGCATCAGGGCATATGTGACGCCCCGTGCCGCCCCTCCCGCGCCCAGGACCAACGCCCGCTTTCCCTGGCAATGGAAACCTTCCTCGGTCAGAGAGGCGAGGAAGCCGGGCACATCACTATTGTGCCCGGCCCAGCCGTCCTCTCGGCGCACCAAAGTGTTCACCGCGCCCACAACCTGTGCTTCCTCGGATATCTCCTGCATATAGTCGCGCACGGCCTGCTTGTGTGGGACAGTGACGTTGCAGCCGACGAAACCCAGCGCTCGCAACCCGGCCACTGCCTCCCGCAGCCGGTCAGGGGCTACAGCCAGGGGAACGTAGCAATGGTTCAAGCCTAAAGTGGCGAAGGCGGCATTGTGCATTTGGGGCGACAGGCTGTGCTCGACCGGCCAGCCCATGACTCCCACCAGCTTGGTGCGGCCATTGATCGCGTTCATGGGCGTCACGGCTACCCCCTCCTCTCAGTGATCAAGGCCAGCTTTTCTTCAAAGCCGGGGAAGGAATCGGGGATGCACTCGGCCCCTTCGATGCTCGTCCGCCCCGTGGCCAGGAGTCCAGCGACGGCCAGGCTCATCGCCAAGCGATGATCGCCATGGGCCTCCACGCTCGCCCCTCGCAGCGACGTTGGGCCGGTGATGACAAAGCCGTCTGGCTGTTCCTCGATGCGCGCGCCCAGGCAGCCCAACTCGGTGACGATGGCCGCAATGCGATCCGATTCCTTCACCCGCAACTCCGCTGCGTCACGCACGATCGTTGTCCCTTCCGCCTGCGTTGCTGCTACGGCCAGGATAGGAAATTCGTCAATCATGCGCGGCACGATTTCGCCACCCACTTCCACCGCGTGCAAGGGACTGGAGCGAACCACGATGTCTACTACCGGTTCGCCGCTCACTATGCGTTCGTTCTCCAGGGTGATCGGCGCCCCCATTTTACATAATACATCCAACAGGCCCATCCTCGTCGGATTCACGCCGACATCATGCACGCGCAGTTCAGAACCGGGCAGCAAACAAGCGCCGATGATGAAGAAGGCCGCCGAAGACAAATCCCCAGGCACGGTAACGTCCAGCGGCGGCAGAGGGGGACGCGCAGGGGCTTCCCGCCGCAAGGTGATCCTTGTGCCATCCACCGCGATGTCTACCCCCATAGCTGCCAGCATCCGCTCCGTGTGGTCGCGCGTCGGCGCAGGTTCGTGGACTACCGTCGGCCCTGCGGCATAGAGCGCGGCGAGCAAGATCGCCGATTTGACCTGGGCACTGGCCACCGGCAGGTGGTATTCGATGCCATGCAAGTCTCCTCCTTGGATTTGCAGAGGAGGAAAACGGTCCTCTTCCCGCCCGTGTATTATCGCTCCCATCTGGCGTAGCGGCTCTACAATGCGTTCCATCGGGCGGCGCTGTAGAGCATTGTTGCCGGTCAGGGTACTGGCGAAAGGTTGGCCCACCAGGATGCCCGCCAACAGGCGCATCGTCGTCCCGGAACCGCCGCAGTCTAATGTGGCTTCGGGAGCCTGCAACCCCCGCAAGCCTCGGCCGTGAACGATCAAATCCCCTGTCTCGTCCTGTTCGATGGCTATTCCTAGCCCCTTGAGGCAGCGCACCGTCGCCAGGCAATCCGTAGACCAGAGGAAGTTCCGGATGCGGGTTGTCCCTGTAGCGAGCGCTCCCAATAACGTAGCGCGATGCGAGATGGACTTGTCGCTGGGGACGCGCAAAGTGCCCCGTAGACGTTCCGCTTGTTCTACTATTAGCCTCATGATTTCCCCCTTTGAAACATCTGGCTACGTTGTCTCTGGAGAGGCAAGAGCATACTCTGCAAAGCGTCCTTGTCGCCCCGTGATATGAGATTCATGAGATTGTCCAACTGTGATTTCATTGCACTTGCCACCTCCAGCAAAGCCTCTCTATTGGTCATCAAGATATCGGTCATCATCGTCACGTCGCTCGCGGCCAGGCGAGAGCAATCGCGGAAGCCGCTCGCCGCCAGCCGCCATACTGCTTCATCCCTGGTCGCCATCTCCCTGGCCACGGCCATCAGCCCGGCGGAGAGAGCGTATGGCAAATGGCTGACCGCCGCTGCCAGGCGGTCATGGCGCCTGGCATCCATCACCAGGGGGCGCGCACCTATGGCCTGCGTCAATTCCTTGGCCAGCCTGAGGGTGTCTTGGCCGGTTCGCGACAGCGGGGTAAAGACAAAGGTAGCTCCCTGGAAGAGGGTGGCTTCTGCTGCCAGCAGGCCGTTTGTCTCCTTGCCGCACATGGGATGTCCCCCAATGGCCTGCACGTGTGGCGGCAGTTGCTCCATCGCTTCTACAATCGCTTGCTTGGTGCTCCCTACGTCGAATAACATGCACCCTGCTTTTGCCAGAGAGCCGACTTCAGGGATGAGGCGTATGATGGTGCACACCGGTGCCGCCAGGATAACGACATCGGCATCGGCTACACCCTCAGCTAACACCGTTGTGCCGGAGTCAATCGCGCCCCGTTTCAGTGCCTCGGCGATAGTATCTGGACGACGCGCCACACCATACACTGCACGGCAAACTCTCCCTTCCCGCAGGGCCAGAGCCAGCGACCCACCGATAAGCCCCAGCCCTACGATGGTCACTTGGGCTGCCCGCAGACTGATACCGCTTCTTTCCTCCGCAAAGGGAGGGTCCGAGGCTGGTTCCACGCCCATTTTACAGGCTCCTTCCCACAGCCTCGGCCAGCGGCTTCAACTCCCGCATGAGCGCAGCAAGTTTCTCTGGCTTGAGAGACTGTGCGCCATCGGAAAGGGCCTGTTCGGGGCGTGGGTGGACTTCGATGATCAAGCCATCGGCGCCGGCGGCGATGGCTGCTTTCGCTACCGGGTTGACCAGTTCCCAGCGCCCCGTGCCGTGGCTGGGGTCCACGATAACTGGTAAGTGAGAGAGTTGTTTGATCGCCGGCACAGCGTTAATGTCCAGGGTGTTGCGCGTGTACGGCTCGAAGGTGCGAATGCCTCGCTCGCACACCATCACATTGCTGTTGCCATGAGAGAGGATGTATTCAGCGGACATCAACAACTCTTCGATGGTGGACATCATGCCTCGCTTCAGGAGCACCGGCCTGCCGAATTTGCCAACGGCGTGGAGGAGAGCGTAATTCTGCATGTTGCGTGCCCCGACCTGCAGGACATCGGCATGTTCGGATACCATTTCAACGTCTTTGGGATCCATGACCTCGGTCACAATGGCCATGCCGGTCTCCTCCCGGATTTGCGCCAGGATCTCCAATCCCTCCCAGCCTAGCCCCTGGAAGCTGTAGGGGGAAGTGCGCGGCTTGAAAGCTCCACCGCGCAAAACCTTGACGCCGGCTTCTTTCAGAGCCAGAGCGACCTCACGCATCTGCTCCAGGCTCTCCACAGCGCAAGGGCCAGCGATGACCGCGATATTGGCACCGCCGACTACAGTGTCGTTGAATCGCACTAGCGTGTTTTCAGGGTGAAATTCGCGGCTGGCTAACTTGAAGGGACGTAACACCCGCATGACTTTCTCCACTCCCTCCATCATCTCAAAGTGATCGGGATTCAAGTGCCGTTCATCTCCGATCACGCCGATAATGGTGCGTTCCACACCCTGGGAAAGATGCGCGCGGCATCCGATTTCCTGGATTCGCGCCACAACGGCATCAATTTGCTCCTTGCTCGCTCTCATTTTCATCACCACGATCATCTGTACCTCCTGTAGTTGTCCAAGGTTCCACATCTTGCGGGACGGCCTCTCCCTCCACCTGTTCAGCCGCAGGATAGGAGCCTAGCAATTTCACGAAAGAAGCTTTGTGCAGCAAGCCGACCAAAGCCCTGCGGCAGCTTGGGTCCTGCCAGTGCCCCTCAAAGTCCAGATAGAAAACGTAGTGCCAGGGCTTGTTGCGGCGCGGGCGAGATTCGATCTTGGTTAGGTTGATGCCCTTTTCCGCCAATTCGCCCAAGCAACTATACAATGCCCCCGGCACATGTCGCACTGCAAAGACGAGAGAGGTTTTGTTGCGAGCTGCTCGAGGAGGCTCCTTATCGCCGAGGATGAAAAAGCGAGTGTAGTTGAAGGGGAGGTCTTCGATACCTACATCCAGCACCTCAAGCCCGTAGATTTGGGCGGCTAACTGGCTGGCGATCACTGCCGCATCCGGCTGTGGGTTCGCCGCTAGTTCCTTAGCGCTGCCTGCCGTATCATAGGCAGCAATCGGCTCCAGGTTGCGCGAAGTCAGATAGCGTTCGCATTGCGCCAGAGCTTGGGGATGGGAATAGGCCCGCCGCACATTCTCCATGCGCGTCCCCGGGCTACCCAACAGGCAATGCCGCACACGGAAATTAACCTCCCGCCAAATCTTGAGATCGTGATCCAAAAGCAGGTCATAAGCCTGGTTGATAGAGCCTGCGGTGGAATTCTCGACAGGCAACGCCCCAAAGTCCGCTTTCCCTCCCTCGACGACTTCAAAAATCGCCTCGAAGGTGTGGCAAGGTAACGTATCTATATTCGGCCCAAAGGCCTGATAGATCGCTTCCTGCGAATAAGCCCCCTCTTCCCCTTGAAACGCCACGATGGTCATAGCCTTTTTCCTCCTCACTCAAGTTTATCTATAGCCGCCTGGCTTGATTTCGAGGGGCGGCCTTTGGACAGATCCGGTCGCAAGACTTTCGCCCCTCGCAAGTACACATGTTTGATCTCATCCTGGCGCTTTTCCGTGTTCCAATGGATGAGGACACGGATACAGCATGGCAGGCTGCCGGGCGCGGGGATTTCTAGAGCATCGAGAAGCGGCACTTCCGTCCAGCCGATGTCTCGTGCCGCCCGTGCCGGGAAGGCGGCGTTCAAATCCGTCGTCATGGTGAAAATCGCGCTGGCCAGGTCGCGCGGATGCAAATCATTGGCCGCCACGATCGCCTCCAGAAGCTCGCGCGTTGCGGCCAGGATCGCCTCAGCTTGATTCGCCTCTACTGTAGTCGCGCCGCGGATTCCACGACAGGCCATGAGAGCCTCCCCGGAAAGAAGTAATAAAAAAGGCGTGGGGCTTGTTGCTCCACGCCTTTGGTTCGACTTTAGTCTTGCCTTGACTAGCCTCTAACCCACCTCCTGGACGCGAAGCGCCCCGCCCGCAAAATAGGCGTAAAAGTAATAGGCAAAACCAAAGTAAAAGTAATCGCGTCCAGATGTTGCCAAGCCTGCCAGAGCCTCGCTAGCTTCCCTAGCCAGGCTTGCGCCCTGCGAATTTCGAGCTATAGCGGTTGAAAATACGAGCTTGTCAGACATGATAGACCAGGTCCTATCCGAAATCAATACATATCATAGCACATTTAGCCGATTTAGTCAAATGCAGACCGCTAGGTTGGCCGACGCACGTTAGAGGAACACAACTCCAGCGAATAAAATGCGCGTCTAAAATGGAAGAAGGGAGCAAGGTTTGTCTCGCTCCTCTCTCTTGATATTGGGCTTC
>CAYPON010000132.1:5533-9699 GCA_964412315.1 uncultured Anaerolineae bacterium
CTCCCTTGATGTTGGATCTGCCTCTTACTTGATCTCGGCGACAGCGCCGGCTTCCACGAGCTTCTTCCTTCCAGCCTCGGCCTCTTCCTTGCCTACAGCCTTCAGGATAGTGCTGGGAACTTCATCCACGGCGGCCTTGGCTTCGCGCAAGCCCAGATTGGTCAACTCGCGCACAGCTTTGATGACCTTGATCTTTTCCGCGCCCGCTTCCTTGAGGATGAGATCGAACTCGGTCTGCTCCTCTACCGCCGGAGCGGCGGCAGCCGGGGCGGCGGCGGCCGCGGCTGCTGGCGCAGCAGCAACGGCCACGGGCGCAGCGGCGCTAACGCCAAATCTGGCCTCCAGCGCCTTGACCAGTTGCGCAAGTTCCAACACGCTCATCTTCTCGATGGCTGTGATCAATTCTTCGGTTGTCATTGTCTTTCCCTCTCTTGTGAATTCTCGTCTTGTTTAAGTTTTGTTCACACACGGTTTTGTCATCCTGGGCGAAGCGAGGGATCTCTCTGCGCAGCGCCGAGATGCTTCACTTCGTTCAGCATGACACCAACTGTCTAAGCTCCAGCTTTCTCCAACTGCCTGACGCGCGCGTCCAGAACGTTTACTAGCCCGCGCAAGGTGCCGCTGAGGACTGTGACCAGCCCGGTGATGGGCGCCTGCAATCCCCCCAGCACCTGGCCCAACAGAACCTCACGCGAAGGCAGTTCTGCAAGAAGCACTACCTCCGCATCGGTGATGTACCGATTTCCCAGAATGCCCGCTCGGATAGCCAGGCGTTTTTCATTTCCGGCATATTCCACAAACGTTTTCGCCATGGCTACAGGGTCCTGAGCGGAGGTCCCGATCGCGTTCGGTCCACGCCAGAGCGCGTCAGGGGTGGAGATCCCCCTCTCCTGTAGGGCGCGACGGGTCAAGGTGTTCTTGACGACATGAAACTCGATACCCGCCTGCCGCATTTGCCGCCGCAAGCTGGTCAACTCGCTAACAGTCAGACCCTGGTAGTTGGTGATCACCGCCAACCGGGCCTTGGAGAGCATCTCCGCATACCCTTCCACCAATTTCTCTTTCCTCGCTCTGCTTACTGCCAAATAAACTCACCTCCTTTGAAAGAATAAAAAAGTCTTTGCGCCAGCCGACGCAAAGACTTCAGGCATGATCCGGAGTCCACCCGATAACCAGTAGCCGCACCTTTTATAGGTGCACTTTCGCAGGCGTAAAGCCTGCGACTACAGGGTTGTCAAATAGGCCCCAAATCTCCCTTTGTTCTTTTGCCTCGGCAGGCTGATTAAGCGCAAGCGCCCCTGCTGTCTCTGGCAAGCTATCAGCTTTCAGCGATCAGCAATCAGCTTAACCATCCGTGTTTATCTGTGGCTTCCGTCTTAAGCTGACGGCTGAAAGCTGATCGCTGATAGCTTTCCTATGCTGCGACTTTGAGTGCTGCGGCTTCTCCTAGATCCAATTTGATCCCAGGCCCCATCGTGGCAGTGATGGTGACCTTCTTGATGTATTGGCCCTTCGCGCCAGTGGGCTTTACCCGCTGGATTGCTTCCATCACGGCAGACAGGTTGGCCAGCAGTTGTTCCTGGGTAAAGTTCACTTTACCGATCGGTACGTGCAGATTGGACGTTCGATCAACGCGGAACTCGACGCGCCCGCCACGGGCTTCCTTTATAGCGCGTGGCAAGTCCTCGGGCTGCACAATCGTACCGGCCTTGGGGTTAGGCATCAAGCCGCGGCGACCGAGATAACGTCCGAGTCGCCCGATCTTGCCCATAACCTGCGGAACGGCGAGGGTCACGTCGAAATCAATCCAGCCTTCCTGGATCTTTTGCGCGTATTCATCCACGCCCACATAGTCGGCACCGGCTTCCTGCGCGATCCTCGCAGCCTCGCCCTCGGCAAAGACCAGAATGCGCACCACTTTTCCTGTGCCACTCGGCAGGCTGACCACGCCGCGAACCTGCTGGTCGGCGTGGCGCGGATCCACCCCCAAACGCACGTGCAGGTCAACTGTCTCATTGAAACTAGCGTGAGCCAATTCCTTTACCATGGCCACGCCCTCTGCGGGAGAATACGCTTTGCTGTTATCTATTTTCTCTCTAGCGGTTACGTACTTCTTACCATGTTTTGCCATTGCTCCTCCTTAGTGGTTCTAGCGGGGCGATGCCCTCCCACGCTTGTGAGTTTCTAATCTTCCCGAAAGCTTGGAGCTTTCGGGAAGATTACGAACTAATCCACGATCTGAATCCCCATGCTTCTCGCTGTGCCTTCGACCATGCGAATAGCTCCCTCCAAATCCAGGGCATTGAGATCCTGCATTTTGGTCTCGGCAATCTCGCGCACCTGCTTACGGGTCACCTTGCCCACCATGGCCGTTTTCGGGTTGCTTGACCCTTTTTCGATTCCCGCCACCTTCTTCAGTAGATCGCCTGTAGGTGGAGTTTTGGTCACGAAAGTGAAAGAGCGATCGGTGTAGACCGTGATCTCTGCAGGAATGACCATACCCGCCTGCCCTGCGGTTCGTGCATTATATTCCTTGCAAAAAGCCATGATGTTCACCCCATGCTGGCCGAGCGCAGGGCCGACAGGAGGGGCTGGGTTGGCTTTCCCTGCTTCAATGTTGACTTTGATGATCGTTTTGACCTTTTTCAATTTCTACCTCCATTAAAAGAACGCCAAGCCTGGGGCGTAATCATATGGTCAGGACTCGGAGACTTGCAGAAAGTCAAGCTCCACGGGCGTCTCTCGCCCAAAAAAGGAAACCAACACGCGCACCTTACCCTTCTGTGAATCCACGTCATCCACCGTGCCCATGAAATCCACGAAAGGCCCATCAATGATGCGCACAGTCTGGCCTTCACGGAAGCTGACCTTGATCTTGGGAGCCTCCACTTCCATCCGCTTGAAGATCTTGTCAACCTCTTCTTGAAGAAGCGGTGAGGGCTTATTGCCAGATCCCACAAAGCCGGTGACGCCGGGAGTATTCCGCACCACGTACCAGGAGTCATCGTGCAAGACCATCTCGACCAGCACGTAACCAGGGAAAACCCTTCTCCTGATCGTCCGGCGGTGACCATCCTTGATTTCTACTTCCTCCTCCGTCGGGACAACGACCTGGAAAATCTGATCCTGCATACCCATAGACTCGATACGATGTTCGAGGTTCTTTTTCACCTTGTTCTCGTATCCAGAATAGGTATGGACAACATACCAGGCTCGTCCCTCCTCGGAGCCACCAGCAAGCCCAGGCTGTGCAGCCTGTTGTTCCAAGCCGGCAAGCGACAACGCTGTCTCGGAGGTGGAGGCCGGCACCTCGTCCGCCGGGAGGGCCTCCTCTAAAGTAGCTTCCGGGATACCATTCTGTTCTGCCCGATCTGTTTCCTGCTGTTCTTCCCGTACCATCTAATCCCTATCCGACAATCAAAGAAACAAGCTTGGCGAAGACAAAATCAATGATGCCCATAGCGATGCTCATCGTTAAAGTCACAGCGAGGACGATGAGAGTCAAGTTAGTGGCCTCTTTGCGGCTGGGCCAGACAACCTTTTGCAGTTCCGCTTTGGTTTCTTTCAGATACTTCGTAATCAGATTCTCTTTGAGCTTGGTCACTCGCCTTCTCTCCTCACAATTTGGGGAGATATAGCCTCAGGCTTCATGCCTGAGCTTCTCACCCCGCCAACGCTCAGGCGTAAAGCCTGAGTCTACATCCTTGCGCTGCGAGCCGTCCTGACAGTTCAAGACACCGTGCTTTGGACACGGTGTCTTGTTGGGAATCTTCTGGCAGGTCAGGCAGGAATCGAACCCGCAACCTACGGTTTTGGAGACCGTTGCTCTGCCAATTGAGCTACTGACCTGCGTTTTAAGCTCACAGCAATGGCTGCATGCTCGAACTGCTGCGAGCTTGTCTGCTAAGCCCTTTACTTCGCCTCGCGATGAAGAGTGTGGTGTTGACACCGGGGGCAGAACTTTTTCAACTCAAGGCGCCCCGCGTCATTCTTTCGGTTCTTCTCGGTCGTATAGTTCCGCTCCTTACACTCGCTACAAGCCAATGTTATGACCAGCCTGTTTGCTTTCTTTGCCATATTGACTATCCATAGCTCCGTTCAAAGCTTTCAGTTAGTCCAGGATTTTGGTGATGACGCCAGCGCCGACGGTGCGGCCACCCTCACGG
>CAYPON010000133.1:0-9658 GCA_964412315.1 uncultured Anaerolineae bacterium
GGCTGGACTTGGCGGCGGAGATCGTTTGCGCGGCGGCCATGTTTTATTTGGCGTGGCGTGCTATACGGAATGCCAGGTACCAGACCAAGTCAGAAATCGCCTATGTGACTCTGTCCATCTGGGGCTGGGTTCCCTTGTTATTCGATTCCCTGCCCTGGACCGATCTGTATCCTCACTACCTGGTTATCCTCTATCCGACCCTTTTCCTGGTGATAGGCACCGGCCTGGCAAGCCTGTTTAAGCGTCTGAATGCTCACAGCGTCAGGCTAGTCGGTGCACTGGGTATTTTGGCCGTCGTCATGTGGCAGACCTACAATGTGTTATACCTTTACACTTTCGTAGGCCGTTACATTACGGATGGTGGATATGGTCTGCCTGTGCACTACTATATCGCTGCCGCACATCGTCTGGAGAGCCTGGCTCGCACAGCAAGTCGTGCGCAGGCGTTGGTGATCTCTGACAGCGATGATGTGCGCCTGGCTCAGGATGCAGCGGTATTGAACTATCTGTTGAAGGATCACCTGCCAACGCGCTTTGTCAACGGGCATGAATGCACGGTGTTCCCAGCGGCCGGCAATGATAGCATCCTTCTGGTCTGGCCAAGTGCTGGAGAAGCAGCCTTGAGATTAGCGGAAACATACGGGCAGGAGGTGGAAAGCCTAGATTTGCCGGAGGCGGAAGGGACTTTGCGATTTTTTGACTGGCCTGGAAGGGACCCAAGCCCGCTGCTGAACCTGACATTATTCCCTGCCAGCACCACACGATGGGCCAACGGCGTGGAACTCATTGGGGCGGACTTGGCCGATCCCTCCTCGCCGGGGATGATTTGCTGGATGACCGCCTGGCGTGTGTTGGAAACACCACCCCCAGGGGTAGACTACCACTGGTTCAACCACTTGGTGGACTACGAGGAGCGCAAAATCGGCCAGAGGGATGGCGTACCCCTTGCCGCCGATAACTGGCGAATCGGTGATACGGTGGTGGCCTGGTATGACATCCCTATCGCGCCGGAGACTAAGCCAGGCGATTATACGATGCGGGTTGGCATGTATACGTACCCTGACATCTGCAACGTACCATTGCTGGACACAGCGAGCAACGTGACCGCCGAATACGTCAGCCTGGGGCCGATCCCAATCGGTGACGTGAGCTGACGGTGACAGGAAGCATGATGAACGCCAGGTTTGTCAATCTGATCAAGGCTGTGTTAAGCATAGTATTGCTGGTCGCCGTGGTCCGCACAGCGGGCATCGGTAGGACATACCAAACTATCGCCACCCTCGATTGGCGATACTTTCTGGTAGCGTTGTTACTTTACCTACTGGGCATCCTGGTGCGAGCAGGCCGTTGGAGTGCCTTGCTTGCGGCACAGCATATCCAGGTGCCCTGGAAAATTCTCACTCAGCTATATTTCGTAGGCGCTTTCTTTAACAATTTTCTTCCCACGGGCATCGGCGGAGATGTGGTCAAAATGTACGAACTCTCCTCGCGCAGCCAAGATGCGCCTACGGCCATCAGCACAGTGCTTGTGGATCGTGTTCTAGGTTTACTGGTTCTTTTTGCCTTTGCGCTCGTGACACTGCCTTGGGGATGGCGCGCGCTCAGTCCCACGGTCATCGCTTTGATCTTGGCCCTTTCCGTGGGCAGCGTCATCGGGATATCGCTCCTCCTCAACCGCAAGCTGGTGAGTTGGCTTAGCCACCGAATATCCATTATACGGCTGATCCTTAGCAAGCCGAAGATTCAGGCCTTCTATAGCTCGTTTCACAATTACCGGGGCCAAGCCCTCTGCAACGCTTTGCTGCTATCGCTGCTGTTTAACTTGATGCTGATCGCCGTAACCGGGTTCATCGGCCAATCGCTGGACGCGCGTATCGGCTTGCGGTATTACTTCCTATTCGTGCCGATCATCTCGGCGCTTTCGGCCCTGCCGATTTCACTAGGTGGATTGGGAATACGGGAGGAAGGATACGTTTATTTATTCACCCAAGTTGGGGTCAGCTCAGCGGTCGCCTTATCTATGTCTTTAGGGTTCTATGCGGTCACGCTGCTTACCAGTTTGGTCGGTGGCGTAATTTACGCCGTTGAGGGCTTGCGCGGTTATTGGGCTGGGCGAGAAACCGCTGAACACTAATCTATCTCTAATGCGTTTTTCATATCCCTTTAATCTAGCGGCGGTATACTTTAGACAGAAAAATGCACGATAACTATTGCCTGTAAGGAGGTGTCAAGTATGGAGAACTTAAGACCCGGTCGCATCTACGCGATCGTTATTCTCATTGTCGTGTTGGGGCTAGTTGTGAGCGTTGCTGGCGGGGTTGCCGCCGGGGGGGCTATGGCCTACTATCTCGGCCAGCGTCAGGTGCCCAGAATACGAGAGATTGCCTCCGTTCCTGTAACGACGGCGCCGGCGGTGGCCATCAAGGAGGAACCGATCGTCATTGCCGCCGATGAGGGGGAGCAGTCTTACGAGCAAATCTATGAACAGACAAACCCCTCCGTCGTCAACATCGTCGTCGCCGTCAAGGGGCAGGTGATACCGTTTAGTCCCTTTGGCGGGCCACGCATACCGCAGGACAGATACCAGTATGGGAGCGCCTCTGGCTTTGTGTATGACCGTGATGGGCATATCATCACCAATAACCACGTGGTCGCAGAAGCGGATAAGATCCGGGTGACCTTCGCTGATGGCACAACTGTGCCTGCCACCGTCGTGGGGCGCGATCCCGATAGCGACCTGGCCGTGATCAAAGTGGCAACGGAGGAGCTGGACTTGCGCCCTGTGGAGTTGGGTGATTCAGATAAGCTCAAGGTTGGTCAGCGCGTGATCGCCATCGGCAACCCCTTCGGTCTTGAGGGCACCCTGACCACCGGCGTGGTCAGCGCCCTGGGCCGCAGCTTGCCAACAAGCGAGACGGAGGTGGGTACCTACTACACCATCCCTGATGTGATCCAAACCGACGCGGCGATTAATCCCGGCAACTCGGGCGGGCCACTCCTGGATACACAGGGCCGCGTCATCGGTGTCAACTTTGCTATCGAATCGTCGGTGCGCAGTTCCGCCGGCGTGGGCTTTGCCATCCCGGTGAACCTGGTCAAGCAGGTCGTGCCGGTGCTGATCGAGACGGGGCGCTATCAGCATCCCTGGCTAGGCGTCAGCGTCATCACGCTCTCGCCCGACATGGCGGAAGCCATGAAGCTGCCCCGCAACCAACGTGGCGCTTTGGTGGCCGAAGTGACCCCGAACAGCCCAGCCGCGACGGCCGGGCTGCGCGCCAGCAAGGATCAAATCACGATTGAGGGCCAGTCGGTGCCGGTGGGGGGTGATGTCATCGTCGCCATCGAGGGGTATCAGGTTAAAAAGTCGGACGATCTGATCTACTACCTCGTGCGACACACGAAAGTAGGGCAGGAAATCAAGCTGACCGTGCTGCGCGGCGGCAATACTGTCACCATCAATGCGACTCTGACCACCCGTCCTGCGAGGTCATAACAGGACGTTTGGAACACGAAACACACGAAAAGGCGCGAAAGAGAGGAAAGCTTTTCGCGCCTTTCATGTCCCTTCGTGGATTTCGTGATCCGAACTCCCCTTACTGCTTGCCCTTTAATAGAGAAGGCGCGTTCCGGTAGCGATCGTTGAACGGCCCGCTGATTAGACCGGAAAGGAGCGCATCCCGCACTTCTTGGATCCCCTCTTCCATGCCGATTTGTGCCCGGAAGCCGAGGCGCTGTCCGATCTTGTCGAAGGAAACGCGAATATCGCGCATGTCCCCGTCAAAGGCCATGTCTTTGTAGATCACCTCGGTGCCGGGAACATGCTTCTGCACAAATTGCGCCAACTCCTCCTTGGTATAGTTGCCGTCGTTGCGGCCCACGTTGAAAATCTCCCCTCGGATTCGTTCTTCGGGCGCTTCCAGCCCCAGGCAGATCGCCCTGACGATGTCTCGAACGTGCACGAAGGAGCGGGAATAGTTGCGCTGGTAGATCAGCAACTGATGGGTGGTGATCGCTTCCAGGACGAACTGGTTGACCATGAGGTCAAAACGAGTACGCGGCGAGATTCCGTATAGGGTTGCAAAGCGGAAAATAAGTGGCACGCAAGGAGAATGTTTCGCCTGTTCCCGCAAATACTCCTCGGCAGCGATCTTGGTTTCGGCATACACCGATTGCGGGTAGAGGGGCGATTCTTCTGTGACAGGTTGGCCATTGGGGGAGACGCCGTAATTGCTATATGTCGAGGAGAAAATGAGACGCTGCACCCCCGCTCGCTCCGCTGCGGCCAGGGCCTTTTTGACTCCTTCGTAATTGACGCGCCAGCTTTCCTCCTTCCCTGCACGCTGGCAGGCAGGAAAGCCGACCAGGGCCGCCAGATGCACCACTGCGTCCACTCCTTTGAGATAAGGAGTCAGATCAGCATCGGCGACATCCATTTTCGCAAAATGAAACCGCCGCTGGCTAAAGTAAGGAAGGATGGACTCTCCGCCAAAGAGGAGGCTATCTAAAACCGTTACCTCGTGGCCGCTATCCAGCAGCACGCCGGTCAACAGGGAGCCGATATATCCAGCACCGCCCGTTATCGTGACCTTCATGGCTGAGTCGTAACCTCCATCCTGAGAATCCTAAACGCCGAGGCGTTGGGGCCTTCGTCAGCATTATCCTAACATAGCACACCATGATGAAAGCTGCATGAACAACTCGCGCTAACCGGTTACAGTTTGTTCATGCTGGTTCCTGTTCACCCACGCTACAACGCTTCCAGGATGCACACCTCGTAAGGGGCGAACACTGGTGCAAGCCCTGGCTGCTCTATGCCGTTTTTGCCCGCCGTGGAGAATAGCACCCGCCAGTGGCGCGCTGGCAAGGGGTTATCTGGAACGAGGCGGATCGAACGCCCAAGGAAGTTCAGGGCAACCAGAACCACCTGCCCCTCGGTGCGCCGCAGGAAGGCCAGCGCCTCCTTTGGAGTCTCCTGCAAAGGTTGGTAGCTGCCATGTCGCAAGGCGGGGGTCTCCTTGCGCAACCAAATCAGCCGCCGATAAAAGCTGAGCAGGGAGTTCGGGCCGCGCCCTTGCGCGGCGACGTTGCGCGCCCCATAATCGGAATTGACCCTCAGCCACGGCTTGCCGCTCGTGAAACCGGCGTTGGGGCTGTTGTCCCATTGCATGGGAGTCCGACAGCCGTCGCGCCCCTGGTAAAGAGGCCAATACCGTTTGCCGAGAGGATCCTGGATTTCCCGGCGGGGGATGGCGGTGTGACACATGCCGATCTCTTCGCCATAGTACAGGAAAGGGGTCCCACGCAGGGTGAGCAGCATGGCAGCAGCCACTTTGGCGCGTCGCTCGCTGTCGGCGCCGGCCGCATAGCGGCTGATATGGCGTGGGATGTCGTGATTGCTCAGCGCGTAGCACGGCCAGGCTTCAGAGCCTAACTCCTCTTCCCAGCGCCGGATCACCCGTTGGAAGGCCGCCGGCTTCCAGGGGCAGCGGGCGAAGTCAAAATTGAAGGCCAGATGCAATTTGCCCGGGCCAGAAAGCGCGGCTGACATTGCCGTATTGTCATTGCAAAACACCTCGCCAACGCTCATCCGTGTAGGATCCCCGTAAGAGTCGAGCAGCGCACGCAATTCCCCTATCGCTCCGTAGAGTTCCGGGCGGTCCGTATCGTATATGTGCTGTTGCCAGTCGTAGGGCCGCATCCCACCCCAGGGGCGGATCGGATTACTGCGGAATTGGTCATCCTTGAAGTAGCGGTTGACCACATCCAGGCGGAAGCCATCTACGCCGCGATCCAGCCAGAAACGGACGACATCGAACATGGCGTTCCGTACCTCAGGGTTGCGCCAATTCACATCCGGCTGCTCCGGCAAAAAGGTGTGCAGGTACCATTGTTGGGTGGCTTTATCCCAAGTCCAGGCTGGCCCGCCGAAGGCGGATAACCAGTTGTTGGGCCGTCTGCCTCGCCCCTGGCCATCGCGCCAGATGTACCAATGGCGACGAGGATTATCACGGCTGGAACGCGACTCCAGGAACCAAGGGTGCTGATCCGAAGTGTGGTTCAGCACCAAATCCATAATCACGCGGATGCCCCGCTTGTGGGCCTCGGCTACCAACTCATCTAATTCGGCCAATGTCCCAAAGGTCGGGGAGATGTCGCAATAGTGGCTCACGTCATAACCGAAATCGCGCATGGGCGAAGGATACACAGGGGAGAGCCAGATCGCATCTACACCCAGTGAGTTGGGCGTGCCATCGTTCAGATAGTCCAGGCGGGCGATAATGCCATGCAGATCCCCCCTCCCATCGCCATTCGAGTCGGCAAAGCTCAGGGGATAGATCTGGTAAATGACCCCTTCTTGCCACCAATGTCCCTCTATTTCCGTCATCGTCCCTCCCGTTGCCCCTACCATCATAGCGGCAAGAGAGAAACCAGGCAGCCGCCTGCCGATCTCGTCGTGGCGAGCGCAAAGGCGCGTTTAGGGTTCTCTTCGGTCAGGGTGCGGATTGTCTCCTCTTTCACTCCCTCGCGCCTGAGCCGCGGCAGGAATCCCTCCACGAGGTAGGTGAAGCCGCGCTGCGTGCCCCCGTTCGGCTCGCCGGCATGATACCAGCCCGCGTCATGGGAAAGGAGAACCTGGCGCTCCAGCCCGGCCTGCAACGCCCAGAGCACAAGCTTCACGAACTTGTCCTCAGCGTCTGGCGCCAGGGCGTCATAGCTCAGGTACGCCCCCCGCTGCGCCACCTGACGATGATAGTCCATGTTCGTCTCGTTTTGCGCATGTACCCAAATGAAACGATTGCCCGGCAGCCCTTTGGAAGCAAGGATATCCAGTTCCTGTAACGCATTCGCACCTGACTGGGGGCCTGAGGTATGGCTGGCGATGACGGCGCCGGTGGCTACGGCTACCCGGGCAGCGGCTCGCAAAGCCTTCGCCTCGTTCTCCGTCACCCCTTCGTTGCTGACGGCCATCTTGAGGAAGCCAGCGCGCACCTTCGTCTCGCCGATGCCGTGCGTGATCTGCCGCTGCATCCACTCCGTCAGCTCATCCTCTGCCATCTTGCGCACGGCAGCGGGCATGTACTGCTCGCGGTAAACGCCGCCAGGAGCGACAATGGCGACGCCGGTGTTGCGTGCCAAGCGTTCGAGCACTACAGGGTTCTGCCCCACGCCTCCGGTAGAGCATTCCACCAAAGCTGTGACTCCTGCCTTCCATGCCTCATCCAGATAAGGCTGCATGACCCGTTGCACATCGGCTGGATCAGCCTGCGCATAATCAGGCCTGTCCGGCCCGCGCAAATCGGTGAAAAGGTGCTCATGAGGCAAGATGAGGCCCAATTTCTCTATCGAGATCGGCCCCAGGACACTTTGTATGACCGCCATGTTTTCTCCTTTCTGAGCCGCAGGTGCAACCTCCCGCAGGTTGGCAACCTGCGGGAGGTCTGTCCCATTCTATTCTCGGAAGGGGAAAAGGGCAAATCGCTCGGAGTCTCGGGCTATGCGAGGGTGAGACGCAAAAGACTTCCGAAGCCCCACAGACTTCGGAAGTCTCAAAAGAGTGATGGCGCTATAGCTCAACGAAATAGGAATTGCAGGCGAAGTCTATCAGCTCTTTGGTCAAGCGCTGCGGGAGGCCGAGGAAGCGGGCAGCATCCATCGCCTGGAAGATGAGATCGCGCGGGTGGCAGGAACGTAAACCCCGATTGGCCTTGACATAGTAGGTGTCCAAAAGATAGACCAACACCTCTTCGTCGTAGCTGACATTCCTGCTGCGGCAAACGCGGCGGAAGATCTCACGAAACTCATCGAAGGTAGGGGCAGGGATGTGGATTTTGTGGCGGATGCGCCGCAAGAACGCCTCATCTACCAGGCTTTTGGGGTCCAGGTTAGTGGAAAAGACAATAAGCTCTTCGAAAGGAATCTCGATCTTCTTGCCGGTATGCAATGTCAGAAAATCCACCTGTCTCTCCAATGGCACGATCCAACGGTTCAGGAGATCGCGAGGCCGGACGAGCTGCCGCCCAAAGTCATCAATCAAGAACACGCCATTGTTCGCCTTCATCTGCAATGGTGCTTCGTAATACCTGATTACCGGGTTATAATTGAGGTCCAGGCTTTCCATGACCAGTTCGCCGCCAGTGGTCACCACGGGGCGATTGCAGCGAATCCAGCGCGTGTCTTGGCGGCTTCCGGAGCCGTTGTTCGTCTTGAGGTCCACAGGTTCGCTGACGACCTCATGCACCAACGGGTCGAAAACCCTGATGACCTGGCCATCCACTTCCACAGCATACGGAACATAAACCTGGCCTAGCAACATGCTGCCCATCGCCTCCGCGATCACCGTCTTGCCGTTGCCCGACAGGCCATAGAGGAAGATGGCCTGGCCGGAATTGATAGCCGCGCCGACCCGATCCTGCAATGCCTGGGATAGCACCAGATGGGCCAGGCTCTGGCGGACGACCTGAGGCGAAATCACAGAGTCGCGAATGCGCTGCGAAGAGACCACCTTACTGTAATGTGTCAGGGGCACCGGGGCTGGCCCCACATATTGATTGCGCTCCAGGACCTCCTTCGCCTTGTCGCGTCCCTGGTCGGTGATGACATATTGAAACGATCCGGCCACCAGGCTGCCGCTTCCACGGATTTGACAGAATTGCTCACGTTTCATGAACTCCAGAAGCCTCTCCACCACCGAGTGAAAAGGCAGCTTGAGCGATTCCGCTAACTCGAAACCAGAAAGGCTCCCCGCAAAATAGAACATCTTGACAGCCAGATCCGATAGAAAGCCGAGGGATAAGCCCGTCTCCTCCAGGGAGCCAGGCTCTGCCAATAACGCATTCATACTTGCCACCTCGCTGAGGCTAGGTTGAACAGCCATTTCTTCCCCCTAAAACTCCATTGTAATACGTAATTATAACTCGTTCACTGCCAGACACAATGAGACATTCGTCCTATTATTCTTGCGACCTTTCACGGGTTGCTCGCCGCAGAGAGATTATGTAAATCCTCTGCGTTCCCTGTATCTCAGGGTGACTTAAGCATTCTGAACTCTTTGGTAAAAGATTCTTTTGGCCAACTCCGAGGCCGCGACGTAGAGGAGGGTGATGGCCATGATCAGGGAAAGGAGCCATAGGGGCAAGGGGGTGAATCCCAGGAGATGGCTGAACGGCAAGTACGGCAGAAGAACCGTCATCAGAGCCACGATCAAGGTGCTTAGCCATAGATACTTGCCTGGCTTGCTCTTGAAGAAGGGCCGCCGCGTGCGGACGACAAGCGCAATGAGCAACTCGGTCATCAGCGATTCGATAAACCAGCCTGTTCTAAACTGTTCCGGCGTGGCACGGACGATAAGCAGGAGCGTGCCGAAGGTTGCGTAGTCAAACAGTGAACTCACCAGGCCGAAGACCACCATAAAACTACGGATAAAGTTAATGTCCCACCGTCGCGGCCTTTTCACTAACTCGTGATCCACGCTATCGCTGGCAATGCCCATCGCTGGAAAGTCGGAGAGAAAGTTGTTGAGCAGGATTTGCTTGGCGAGCAGAGGCAGGAAGGGGAGGAAGAGAGATGCTCCGGCCATGCTGAACATATTGCCAAAGTTGGCGCTCGTCGTCGTGAACACGTACTTGAGGGTGTTGGCAAAGGTGTGTCGCCCCTCCAC
>CAYPON010000134.1:0-9655 GCA_964412315.1 uncultured Anaerolineae bacterium
AAATGCGCGCGCTGTCAATTACCGCTTTCCACCGATTGTGCGTATGACGAATACTTATATTGAACCGCGCGGCGTCTCCTTTGCGGATATGATCAGCGATATCAAGGAAGGGATCTACGCCAAATACTCTTTCGGTGGCGAGACTAGTGCGGAGATGTTCACCTTTGCCGCGGGCGAAGCCTATATGATCCGCAATGGCCAAATCGCAGAGCCGGTGCGAGGGGTCAACCTGACGGGCAACGTTTTTGAGACATTGATGAACATCGAAGCTATCGGCGACGATTTGCAGTTCCATCAAGGAGGAGGATGTGGCAAAGGCGAGCAGTTCCCTTTGTCGGTCTCCGATGGCAGCCCACACATCCGTATCCGCAATGTCGTCATTGGAGGGGAATAGCAAATGGAGCCTCATATCTGGGAAGAAGTCTTGAGACGAACTAAAGCTGTCGCCGACGAAGCCGAGGTCTACGCTATGACGAGCGTGCAGACCCCGGTCAAGTTCGAGGCCAATCGCCTGAAGCAGATCGAGACGCGCGAGACGAGCGGTGTGGCCTTGCGTTTGATCGTCAATGGGCGGATCGGTTTCGCCAGCACTACGAACCTGGACAATCTGCAAGTCCTGGTGGACAATGCTCTGGCCGTAGCCTCTTACGGCAGCGAGGCCAAATTCACCTTTCCGGAGGTGGCCAATCACACTCCGATCCCTGTCTATGACCCCGCTCTGGCTACTTCATCGGTGGAAAAGATGGTAGAGGCGGGGCAGTGGCTCATTGACCGGGTGCGCAGCTACCACTCGGACATCCTGGGCTATGCTACTCTCCGCAAAGAACTGTCCTCCGTGGATATTGTCAACTCGCGCGGCGGCGGGGCGCACTATTCGAGGAGCGCGCTAACCGTCGGGGTGGACGCCAATTGGGTTCGCGGCACTGACATCCTGGATGTTTGGGAAGAGGAGGAATCTTGCCGCATCGGTTTGAACTATCAGGCGATAGCAGATAGAATTGTCGAAAAGATTCGCCTGGCCGAGGAGACGGTGCCTACACCAACAGGACAGTTGCCGGTCATTTTCACGCCCAAAGGGGTAGTTTCCGCCCTGCTGGCGCCACTGCAGATGGCCTTCAATGGGCGAAACGTGTTGGAAGGAGCCTCCCCCTTGCGGGACAAGCTGAATCAGCGGGTTTTTAGCCCGGCTCTTACACTTTACGATGATGGCCGGGTGGCCGATGTCCCCACCAGTGCGCCCTGCGATGGGGAGGGGGTGCCAACTCGGTGTACGCCTCTCATTGAGCAGGGCGTCGTGCGCTCCTTCTTTTATGATCTGCAAACGGCGGGCCTGGCTGGCGCGCAGAGCACGGGCAACGGAAGGCGAACATTGCCCATTGCGCCCAAGCCGCTCCCGAATGCCTGGATAGTCTCGCCAGGGAATGTTTCCTACGAAGATATGCTGGCGGATGTGCGTGAGGGTTTGCTGGTGGATCAGGTCATGGGTGCGTGGGCAGGCAACGTGTTGTCGGGCGACTTTTCAGGGAATGTGCATCTGGGATATAGGATTCAGAACGGGAAGCTGGTCGGGCGCGTTAAGGACACGATGGTGGCCGGCAACATCTTCAAGGCTTTGGATGACTTGGCTGCTATCGGTGATGAGGCAGCCTGGGTAGGGGGTGTGCATGTGCAGACGCCCCATTTGTACTTCCGCGCGTTAGGGGTGGCGAGCAAGAGCTAGGGGCCTGACCGGTAACTGGCGGTGTACTGTACCGCGTAGGATAGCCCCTCGTGAGCGTCGCCGGCGGGCACAAGGCCTATGCTACAGGGCCTGCAGTGAAAGCGGTGGTGGAATATGAAAGAGCAGTTTTTCTCCTTTGAGGAGGCGCTTTTGCGCCTGTGCGACAGCACAATGAGTCTGTCGCACCTCGAGCTTTACGCCCTGTCAGGGCCTAGCCGCGCGGAAGCAGCGTTATTCGGCGAGAGATGGGCTAAGGTGCCGGTGGAGCATCGCCGCCGGGTGATCCAAATCCTCGTAGAAAACGCCGAAGCGAATTTCGAGATGGATTTCAACCTCCTGTTTCGCGCTTGCTTGTATGACGAGGATGCGGAGGTGAGATGTCGGGCGATAGAGGGGCTTTGGGAATGCGATGAGGCAACGCTGGTTGACCCTTTGGTCAGGATGTTGCGCCACGATCCCGCGACCCAAGTCCGCGCTGCGGCAGCACTGGCGTTAAGCCGTTTTGCGCTCCAAGCCGAACTGGAAGAGCTAGATGAACGTCGAGGCAAGGCGGTCATAGATGCGTTATGGGAAGCGATACACGATGCCGGGGAAGATATAGATGTGCGCCGGCGCGCCATCGAAGCGATCTCCTATGTGAGCCTCGAAGAGATGCGGGAAATCATAGAGGGGGCTTATAACGATGATGACAAGAGAATGCGCGTCAGCGCCGTGTTCGCCATGGGCCGCAGTTGCGATACCTCCTGGAACGATACGGTTTTGGATGAGCTTTCCGCTTCAGAGCCGGAGATGCGTTACGAGGCAGCGCGGGCCGCTGGCGAGCTGAGGATACGCAGAGCAGTTCCGACTTTGATCAATCTCTTGGATGATGTGGATCGTGAGGTGCAGGAGGCGGCCATCTGGGCACTGGGACAGATCGGTGGCCCGCAGGCCAGGAGGGTGCTGGAGGGTTGCCTGCAAAGCGATGATGAGGTGTTGCAGGAGGCTGCCGAAGATGCCCTGGCCGAGCTTACTTTGGGGAGCGTTCCCTTGCCGCTTTTCTCCTATGAGGTGCAGGGGGAAGAGGGTGAACATTCGGAGGACGATGAAGAGTTGGAGGATGATGAGGAAGCTGAGGATTGGGACGAACCGGACTACGATGAAGATGAAGAGGAGGATTGGGCTTAGTCATAAAAGATGAATTTAATCCAGGTCTTCCTCAACGTCGTTTTCCCCGTCTTTATCCTCATGGGATTTGGGGTACTGCTGGACCGCAAATTGGCGATTGACGTCAAATCCGTGTCACGTGTCACGTTCTACGTATTAAGCCCTTGCCTGATTTTCTCTTCTTTAGCCAACTCGACGCTGGATGGAGCGGATTCCTCGCGTATCTTTGCCTTTGTCATCATCAGCACAGCTTTGGTGGGAGTAATCGGCTGGGCTATGGCGCGCTTACTACGCCTCGATCGGGTTACGCAGAGCGCGTTCTTTCTGGGCACGCTGCTGGTGAATTCCGGCAACTACGGGATGTCGCTCAACCTTTTCGCCTTCGGCAAGCCGGGCCTGGAGCGCGCTGCGCTTTTCTTTGTTGTCAGCGCCTTGCTATCCAACACGGTGGGCATCTTTTTGGCGGCAAGGGGCAGGGCCGGCTCACGCGGAGCTTTGCTCGGCGTCTTGAAGGCTCCTCTCGTTTATGCAGCCCTGGCAGCATTCCTGGTGAACATCACCGGCATCCGCGTGCCCGAACCCTTGCAAAAAGCTCTCACCACAGCGGGGAATGGAGCAGTACCGATCATGCTCCTGATTTTGGGAATGCAGCTTTCGCGCACCTCTCTGAATCAGGATATCCCCCTGATCGGCCTGGCGACCGTGCTGCGGCTCGTCGTGGCCGCAGCCGTGGCCTGGGGACTGGCGGCGGCGATGAGGCTGCAAGGAGTGACGCGGCAAGTGTGCATCGTCGAGGCCAGCACGCCCACGGCGGTGACCTCGCTGATTCTCGCTGTGGAATACGACGCCAGGCCCAAGCTGATCACCGGCGTCATCTTCCTCTCCACTTTGGCCAGCATGGTCACCCTAACGGTATTGCTGAGCATTTTGATGTAATGCAAGTCATTTTTTGAGAGACGCGCGAATCGCCCATGCCTCCTTAAGGCAATAGACCCCTTGCAGGCCGATGACTTGGGGCGAGTAGGGCATCAGGGAAGCTTGGCGGGTCTGCTTCTCCAATTGGATGCGGAAATCCGCCTGCCCGTCCCCATTATAGTCAACCTCCTCGTCAATTAACTCTGGCACAGCCTCGCGCGGCGACCACGCTATCTGCACAAACCCCTCTCTCCGTTCCCCTAGCAGGGCCTGAAACACCGGCTGGTGGATGCGCGTCTGGTATGTGGCGTGGTCTATAGTGCGCGCCACTGGCCCCCCGCTGTACCAGGGGGAGATGGTCAGGCCGGTGCCCGCTACAAGCAGATTCATCCAGGAAGCCAGCCCGAAGAATGTCGCGAGGAGCACCGGCACGCTCAGAGAGGCCAATGTGTAACCCAGGATGGCTTTCACCTTAGACATCTCATTCTTCCTCCCGCCTATAACATGCTGCCGGTGGTGATCAGCTTGAGGATTCGCCAAAACCCGACCATGATCATCCAACCGCCGATAGCGGACATCAAGAGGAACGCCGGATAGAGAAAGAGCAACCGGGCAGCTTGAGGGCTGGCGTTCAGCGATGTCCCTTTGATGTGATAAGAGATTGCCCCCTTAGGGCAGAGGTCCACGCATTGCCCGCATTTGGTGCAAGACAAAAGTGGGCGTCCACTCTCCAGGCTGCTCTCATCTAGGGAAAAGGTGGGACAAGTCTGGATGCACCGTTTGCACTTTGTGCATTTCGCCGTGTCAATGCGGAGGTCAAAGACGTTGATCTTGTTGATGAGGGACTGCAAGGCCCCCAGGGGACAGAACAGCCCGCATTGCGTGCGGCGCTTGGTCAGGATGGGCAACACAATGACCAGGCCCACGAAAAGCGCGACAAAGATGATGGTCTGTATCAGCACCATCGTGGAGGTGACGGCGGCATACTCCGTGACCGCCTTGAAGGGACACAACCACACGCAATAAGTCGGGGAGAGGGACAGGGCGGAGGTCAAGACGACGCCTAGCAGGACTGCGTAGGGCATATAGGTCCACTTGCGGTCTATGTTCTTGATCACTGGCTTCTTACCGATGCGGGAGCAACACTCGTCCAGTCCGCCGTAGAAACAACCCCAACTGCACCAGCCGCGGCCCACAACCAAAGACGCGCCAAGCCAGATCACTATCATGCTGGCGATGGGGGCGAACCCCGATAGAAGTGAGCCGGGGAAGATGACGGTCCGTGTGACCGCGGCTGGGATGATAGTCATGGGGATGACGAGAGGGCAAAAGGGAACCTCGCCATTGATTATATTCTCGTCGCTCAGCGCGATGTTCCCCCGTTCCTCTAGCACGGTGGTGGAAAACCAGACAATCAAGCCAAAGGCCATCAGAATGAACAATAGCGACCGGTAGCAGTAAGTTTTGCCGGTGAACAGCATCAGGAAGAAAGAGATATTGAACAGCAGCCAGGTAAACAGCACGGCAATGAGCTGCAGAGGGTCTTTGGGGATTTGCCCCTGGGTTATCAGCACAGTAGACAGCAGTAGCATCGGCAAAGTCAGGAGCAACGACTTGGCTATTCCCAGCCCGGCTGCTCGTGATCTGGTTTTGGCTTGCGTGGCCATGTTTATGTGACGCCTCCTGTAGATGAATCCTCCCGCAGGTTCTGTGACCTGCAGGAGGTTGATACTAGCCGATGATGCGGAGGATCAACTCACTCAAGAGGCGCTTCGGGACGTGATGGACACCTTGGGCATCGCGGTAATACTTGATGTCGCCGCTGGGGCCTACATCCTCCAACACGACGGTCTCGACCGGCTTGCCGAGGGCGAGGATGAGGGAGATGGCATAGCGCTCCGGGATTTCCAGCGCCTTGCGGAGATCATCGCGGTCTATCGAGCCGATCATGCAGCCGCCCAGGCCGCGCTCGGTGGCGCCCAGCATCATGGATTGCGCCACGATGCCGATATCCGTGGGGGACTCTTTGGAGATTTCGGTATCCGTCAAAATGATGATGTAAGCGGTGGGGCGTTCCCCTTCGCGCGGCCCGCCCCAATCTTTCAGGTAGCCGGCCCAGTGGATATGCGCAAAAATCTTGGCGTTAGTCGCTACATCGGCGGACAGGATGAATTTGAGCGGCTGTCTATTGGCCGCTGAGGGCGACAGTCGCGCCAGCCCCACCAACTCGCGCAACGTGTCCGCGTTGATGGCCACCTTTTGGTCGAAACGCCGATAGCTGCGGTTCTTACGTACTAGTTCTGCGATAGTCATTTTTGCCTCCTTTTGATGTGCACCAAGGGTGCGGCTATATTAGCGAATGACATCACCGTAAAGGTCCGGACGCCGGTCTTTGAGGAGGGGCACTCGATTCCTTTGCGCATCCAGTTCCTCGCCCCTCAACACGGCGTCTATGACCCCTTCCCGCTCTGGCTCGGCCTTAGCCAGAACCTTGCCCTTCGGCCCGATGATCATGCTCCGTCCCCAGCAACGAAGCATGGGGTCGTAACTGATAATATCCGCGCCGGCGACAAAGATGCTATTATCCAGTGCCCGCGCCCGCAAAGCCAACTCCCATTCGTCGCCGGGCCCCAACCAGGCGGTCGCCACCAGGCCCAAATCCGCGCCTCCCAGCGCAACCATCCGCGCCACTTCCGGAAAGCGGGTGTCGTAACAGATCCAGCCGCCGCAGCGCAGCCCGGCGACCTCGAAAGTGGAGGCGACCGTTCCTCCCTCGGCCCACTCCTTTTCTCGCGCCCAGAGGTGGATCTTGTGATATACCCCTGCGATCTCTCCCCGTTGATCCAGGGCCACAAGGCTATTGTACCGAGTGCCACGCTGCTCGTCCAGCTCGGCGAAGCCAAAAGCGAGGGCCATCCCCAATTCGCGTGCTGCCTGGGCGAGGGCTTTCACGGAAGGGCCAGTGAGCGGCTCGGCCAGGGGGATGACCTGCTGCGGAGCAAGGTATCCGGTCACGATCAGCTCCGGAAAGAGGATGAGATCGCATCCTTTTTCTTTGGCATTGCGGGCATAGGCGATCATGCGGGCGATGTTGTTGCTTTTCGCCCCCGGCTCCGCCACAAACTGTCCGCAAGCGATGTGCATGTCCTGCATAGACAAAGCCTCCATCTATTTGTGAGATGTAAGCTTGGTTGGGATCACTGGAACGTGCTGAAGAATAGCATAGTTCCGCAATTTGTCAAACTCTCAAGACCTGCGAGGGTTCTGAAACCTCGCAGGTCTAACTCTCGTAATACCGCCGCGTTTGACAGGAAATCGCATCCGATTAGAATAAAAGTAGTGGGTGGATACATAACGCATCATCAGACGGCGGGGGTCATGGCGCATCGTCGAAGTTGGCCCTCGTTTTTGTTCTCACAGTGGCTTGGAGGCTGCTCCCGTGCCGGTGGGAGCAAAAATGCCTCAAAAAAGGAGAAAGCGGTTTTCATGGAGACTTTTCGCGGTATTCGCAAGGTGCTATGGATCACAATGGGCCTTAACCTGATGGCCACGGCGGCCAAGCTGATCGTCGGCTACCTGACCGGTTCCTTGAGCCTGATCGCCGATGGTTTGGACTCGGTTTTTGACTCGGCCTCGAACGTGATCGGGCTGGTAGGGATTCGCGTGGCTGCCCGGCCAGCGGATGAAGAACATCCCTATGGACATCGCAAGGCGGAGACTATGACCTCCCTGATTGTCGCCGGCTTGCTTTTTCTCACCACCTGGGAACTGATCAAAAGCGCGGTGGAGCGGCTGCGGGATCCTTCCCTGATCCACACCCAGGTGAATGTGTGGAGCTTTGGCGCGCTGTTGTTCAGCATCGTCATTCATAATGTCGTGGTGTGGTACGAGACCAGAGAAGGTCGCCGCCTCGGGAGCGACTTTCTGGTGGCCGATGCTCTGCATACACGCGCCGATATCTTTGTTTCCATTTCGGTGATCGGCGGCTTGATCGCCGTGCGCCTGGGTTTCCCCCTGGCCGATCCGATCCTGGCCCTGATTATCGCCCTGGTTATCGCCAAGATCGGCATAGACATCATCCGCGAAAGCTCGCCCATCCTCATGGATGGAGTAGTGGTACCGTCTGATGAGGTGGTGCGGATCGCGCTCTCGGTTCCTGGGGTGCTCTCCTCTCACCGAGTGCGGAGCCGGGGGCATGAAGGTGCCGTGTACGCCGATTTGCACATCCGCGTGGATCCGGGCATGAGCACCGAGCAAGCTCACACCATCGCTCACGAGGTGCAACGCCGGCTGCGCGAACGCCGTAGCGATATTCAGGATGTAACGATCCATGTGGAACCAGCCGGTTCCCCTACAGCCGAACCAGCCCAAGAGGGGATCGCTCTTCATCTCCGCCGCCTGGCTGACGGCCTGGGGATCGCTGTGCACGATGTATGGGCCTATGAGGTGGAGGCGCGCTACTATGTGGAGGTTCACCTGGAGGCCCATGGCGCCCTGTCACTGCGCGAGGCCCACGATCTGGCTTCCTCGCTCGAGGAACGGGCGCGCCGGGAGATCGCCAACCTGGCCGAACTGACCACACATATTGAGCCGCAGGGTCAACTGGCCCAGGCAATAGACCCGGGCATACAGGAGACGGAGATCGCCCAATCTGTGGAGCAGGCGGTTAATGACATTTTGAATGGTGGAACATGCCATCGGGTGCTGGTACGCCGCGATGAGGGGGGATGGGCTGTCTCTTTGCACTGCCGGTTGCCTGGCGAAATTCCTCTGGAGGAGGCTCATCACATCAGCACGCGACTGGAGGCGCGGCTGCGGAGAAAGGTTCGCGGGCTGAGGCATGTGGTGATCCATACCGAGCCGCAGGAGGGGTAGGATACCACGTGAAAGGAAATATCCTCGCTATCCCTGAGCCGCTTTCCGCAGGGATACTCCTTTCCTACAAGTGTAACGGCCGTTGCCAACATTGTATCTATGCTTGTTCTCCTCGTTGGCCGGGCGACTGGATTTCGGTGGAGGACGCAACGGCGGTCTTGAACCAGCTTGCGGCCAAACTCCGTGGCAGGTATCGTCACCCGGATAGAGTCAATCTCAACTATGGTGTGCACTTTACGGGGGGCGAACCTTTTCTCAGGTTCGGTCTCCTGGTGAAACTCACTGAGATAGCGCACGCGCTTGGCCTTCCTGGGCTGTTCGTGGAGACCAACTGCTTTTGGTGCAGAGATGACGAGACGACTAGAGAAAAACTCGTCCAGCTCAAAGGAGCTGGGCTGGCCGGCATCCTCATTAGCGCCAACCCCTTTGTCGTGGAATATATCCCTTTTGAGCGTATAGAAAGGGCCGCACGTCTCAGTGAGCAGATTTTCGGCGACAATGCCATCGTCTATCAGCGCTTGTTCTACGACCTCTTTCGGCAACTGGGCCTCAAAGGCACTCTGCCCTTTAACGAGTTCCTGCGGCAGGCAGGACATAGTCTTTATTACATGGAACTGCTTCCCTTGGGCAGGGCCTCCTACAAGCTCAGTAACCTCTACCGAAAGTACCCTGCCCGGAATTTCCTGGGGGAATCGTGCAAGGCGGAGTTGATCCGAGATTGGCACCTTCACATTGACAACTACTGCAATTATGTGCCGGGTTATTGCGCTGGCATTTCGCTGGGGGATGCGCGAAACCTGGATGTACTCTGCCAGGGGATCAACCTGGATGAGCGGCCGGTGCTCAAAGCCTTGCTAAGCAGCATGGAGGAGCTATTTCGGCTGGGCAGGGAATATGGCTATGAAGAGGGAGATGGCTATGTGTCCAAGTGCCATCTCTGCCTGGACATCAGAAGGCATCTGGTCAAACATGGGGAATTCGAGGGACTTCAGCCTGCGG
>CAYPON010000135.1:0-5197 GCA_964412315.1 uncultured Anaerolineae bacterium
GCACAAGGGGATTATCAGCCATGAGAATAACTGTTCGGCTTTTCCTCGTCCTGCTCCTCCTCCTAAGCCCCTTAGGCTCTACCCGGGCCAACGCGGCGCCGGCGGTTCCGCGCCCGGCCCGCGGCGTCCCGGCTATCCGGCGTCATTCCATCCCCGATCTCATGGCCCAAGTCTCGCCGGATCAGCTCCGGCATCACCTCTGCAAACTTCAAGATGACGACCGAGGTAGTTACTGCAATCCGCAAGGCAGCCGCTATGCCTTCAACGCCCGCGGCCAACAGGAGGCCAGAACCTACATCTATCAAACTCTGGCTGGCCTGGGACTTGACGTCGTTTACGATCCGTTCCAGAGGTCCGGACAGACGCTCTACAATGTGGTGGCCACCAAGCCGGGCCGGGATGCGCAAAGCAGCCTGGTTTACATCCTGTGCGCCCATTACGATTCCACCTCGCCGGACGCGCCTGCCGATGGCCCTGCTCCTGGCGCGGATGACAACGGCACGGGAGTAGCTGCTCTTCTGGAAACGGCACGAGTCCTCAGCAGCGAAACTTTTTCCTACACGATGCGTTTTATCGCTTTCTCCGCCGAGGAGCAGGGGATGTGGGGCAGCGTGCATTACGCCGCCCAAGCCGCAGCCGCCGGGCAGAATATCGCTGGCGTAATCAACCTGGACATGATCGGCTACGACAGCAACGGCGATAGGATTATGGAGGTCCACGCGGGGACCGATCCCGATTCCATCGCCCTGGCCGATGCCTTTATCGCCAATATCAGCCAATACGGCCTGAACCTGCAGCCCCTCAAATACACCTCCAACGCCACTCGCTATAGCGATCATGCCCCCTTCTGGGACCATGGTTACCCGGCCTTCTTAGGGATCGAGAGCTACCGCAGTGGAGACTTTAACCCGCATTACCACGAGACAACGGATACCCTCGATCACGTTACTTTGTCATATGTCACGGACTTTACCAAGGCCGCTGTAGCGACCCTGGCCAGCCTCGCCCGTCCTCCCAAACTGCCCAAGACCGTGAGAGTCGCACCGCGTCGCGGCTGGTGCCGACCTGGTTCGCTGCAGTATCTGACCAGCGTGTTCCGCGATGCGGATGGCAGCCAGGACTTGCACTACGTCGAGTTGTTGGTCAACACCACCTTTACGGATACGATGCGCTCCCTGTACGCTCGCTACGACCGCCAGAGCAACTTGATGTTCCTGCAGCACCCGACGGAGGGCTATTGGATGCCTGCAGGAGGGGCCCGGCCTGGCAGCGTGCGGGTTATCAGGACCGGCTATGCCCATCTCGACCTGAGCCGGAGCCGCGTCATAGAGAACGCGGACACGATCACAGTGACCTGGGCAGTGACCTTCACCTACAGGATGAGCGGCCAGGCTTATAACCTCTATCTGCGCGCCGAGGATTTGAACGGGGCGGTGGACGGCTGGAACGACCATGGTGATCGCACCATCAACCGACAGCCGGTGCTGCTGACTCCCACGCCGCTCAACCAAACCCTCTACGTTGGCCAGCCCTATCTTTTCGTTACCCGCTATATGGATCGCGACGGCTGGGACGGATTCCAGGAGGTCTATCTCCTCATCACCAACACTCTGCCGGCCACAGTGACCAACGTTGTGCCCGTGCCTCCCTACCGTTACAGGGACGCCGTCTATCTCAAGTACAATCAGAGAGAGAACCGCTTCTACCTCCGCAACCGGGAGGACACCGCCTGGCTGCCTGCGGGAGGCTTTGCGCCGAGGCAGCCGATCGTCGTCCAGAACGCCTTGTGTGCTTTATCGGGTGAGTGGACCCGTTGGGGCAGATACGACGCCAAGACCCTCACCACCAAATGGTATCTGCGATTCAAACTGACTTTCCGGGGCAGGCAGAGGGTTTACATGCGCGCGGTGGACGAGTTCGGCGTGGCTTGCGGCGGCGACACCGGCTGGCGAGTCAAGGGATGGGTGGAGATACGATAGGTTTTGGGGGACTCAGTCCATGTCAGAGCAAACGATCATCGGCCTGGACATCGGCGGCACGAAAACGGCGGTCATCGAGGGGACGGCGCGGGGCGAAATCCTGGCGCGCACCCAGTTCCCCACGCCGCAGGGCTTTGCGGCTTCCTTCGCGCAGCTCTGCGAAGCGACCCAGGCCCACCTCGACAAGGCGGCCAGGGCAGGGCGCCAGGCCGGCGCGCTCAGCGTCTCTATCGGCGGGCCGTTGGACATCGCGCGCGGCATCATCTACTCTCCCCCCAACCTCCCCGGCTGGGACGCCGTCCCGCTCAAAGAGCTGTTGGAGGAGCGTTTTCGCCTGCCCACACATGTGGAGCATGATGGGAACGCCGGGGCTTTGGCTGAATTCTACTTCGGTGCAGGGCGAGGATACCGCAACATCGTCTTTCTTACCATGGGCACGGGCATCGGCGGCGGCCTGATCCTGAATGGGCAGCTCTATCGTGGCAGCAGCGACCTGGCTGGCGAGGTGGGGCACATGCGCATCGCCCCTGATGGCCTGAAGCTTACGGCAAGCGCGGCTCCTGGGAGGCCTTCGCCAGCGGGCCAGGGATGGTGCGCATCGCTCGCCAACGATTCCCGCAGCGTTGGGGAGAACCTACGCCGTTGGAGGCCCGCGAATTAACCCAACTGGCGCAAGCGAGCGACGCCGATGCGCTGGCCGTCGTGCGGGAGACGGGGCAATGGCTGGGACGGGGCCTGGCCATCCTCCTGGACATCCTGAACCCGCAGATCATCATCATCGGCAGCATGGCCGTGAGATTGGGCGATCTGCTGCTGGAGCCGGCGCGCGAGGAGATGAGGAAGGAAGCCTTGCCTGGTACTTTCGCTGCCTGCCGGGTGGTGCCGGCAGCGCTGGGCGAGAGGTTGGGCGATGTCGCGTCGCTCTGCGCCGCCATCCAGGCCTGGTCTCCCCAAGGAAGGGGGTTTTCATAACATGGAGGATTATGATGAATCAAGTGACAGTGACCAGTATTAAGCCGGATGAGGCCAGACCCGGCGAGCGAATCCGTGTCAGGGGCAGCGGCTTCCGGCGGAAAGATCGAGTGGAGATTTGGGACGATGAGCGAAATGCTCCGGAAAAGCTCCTTTCCAAAAGCGCCACGCGGTGGGTATCCGCCGAGGAGCTATCGCTTCTCCTGCCCAAGAGGATAGGGAGCGGGCGCAAACGTCTGGTATGGGTTGGTAGTGAAGGTGCCCGCCAAGCTACGGAGGGCGTTTTCACCATCCTGCCGTTCATCAGCGGCGTGACCGTTGGGGAAGAGGGCGTGCTCACTGTGACGGGCGCGGGCCTGACCCCCCAGGAAGTGCGCATAGGCGGTGTCATGCTGGGCGCAGAGAAGATCGCTCCGTCGCGGCTGGCCATCACCTTGTCCGAGCGGGCCGCCGTGCCAGAAGGGATGCCCACGGCCAGCGCTGACTTGGCGGCCGGCGGCTTTCAGGTCAGGCGAGATGGCTTCTCCTTCGGCAACCTCGTGGAATATCAGATGGCGAGTTGGGGCACCTTCGTTGAAACCTTCGGCGAGGAGCAGATCAAGCGGGCGAATCGCCTGCCGACCTTTGTCTTGCTCTGGGCCTTTTACGCCTTCTACACCTCCTTTTTCGAGGGGAGGGGGATCTTCCAGGCCAGCGGGCTGTGCAGCGGCCTGGCTGCCCTTTGCCTGGAAAGGTTCCTGCAAAAAGACCCGCCGCCGAATTATGAGCTTCAGCCCACAGCCGAGGTGCGCAAGAAATTGACGGTGCAAATGGGCAAGATCCTGGGGCGGGAGGTGCTCACCCTGGCCTACGAGCAGTGCGTGCGCGGCCTGGCCAATATCGCCCCCACTCTCCAGCAGATGCAAAGCAGCTTACAGGGCAGCCTGACCGCCGAGAATGCGCGACTGCTCTGGTTCCTGCCCAGCGGCAGGATCACGCAGAGGAGATTCATAGAGCAGTTGAGCAACGCGCACTCGGTGGTTCCCTTCGACCTCAGCTTGAGCCAGGAGGGGAGCGTCTTTAGGTGGCGCATCGCCATCTACGACGTGAATATGCCGGGGCGAGAGGACGTGTGGGTGGATGTCGAGCAAGAGGGCGACCGCTGGTCGTGGCGGCACAACCGGGACAGCCGCTTCTCCAGCGAGGAAGGGCTGACCCTGGCCGCCATCCCGCTATCGCTTTTCCTCAAACCGGCGGCCTTTCCCTTCTCCGGCCCCTTCGGGCTGATGGGCTTCATCTTTGACTTGCTGTTCTGATTTCACCATCGCTGCATGTGTGGTAGCTGTCAAAGGCTCATAGTGCGCGCTTCAGCGCGTTCCAGACCACAAGCTGTATAGTTGACAGCGAGGCAAAGGTGTGGTATTCTATCGTTGCTGCGGCGGGACCTCCCGCCCTGAATTCTGTCAGGAGGTTATATGTATGATTCGTATTGGTATTGTTGGCTCAGACAATTCCCACGCCGAGCGTTTCCCGGAGTTGACAAACCTGCCGGAGCGACCTGCCGAGCAGCGCGTGGAAGGGGCGCAGGTCGTTGCTCTCTTTGGCCTGGAGGAGAAGCGCACGCAAGAGGTAGCGCAGAAAACGCGCATCCCCAAGATCGTCTCTGACCCGAAGGAGATGCTCGGTATGGTGGATGCGGCGATGGTTGTTTTCCGGCATGGCGGGCTTCACCTCCAGTATGCTGCTCCATTCATCGAGGCGGGCATCCCCACCTTCGTAGACAAGCCGCTGGCAGCCACGCCGGCGGACGCGCAGGCCATCGTGGATCTCGCCGTGCGCAAAGGGGCGCCGCTCACCTGTTTCTCCACGCTCCGTTACGCCAAGGGAGTGCCGGAATTCATCAAAGGGCTGGAGGCCATCGCCCCGCTCCGCACCGGCATCTACACCAGTCACGCCACGCGCACCAATGAATACGGCGGGCTGATCTTTTATGCTATCCATGCTGTCGAGCTGATGCTGGCCGCGCACGGTCCAGGCATCCAAGAGGTGCGGGCGGCACAGTATGGCACGAATGTCATGGCCATCTGCGGCCACAAGAATAGTCAGATCCTGGCACTGAACCTGCTGGCGACCTCCTATGGCTTTAACATGCAGGTCTATGGCGACAAGGGGCATCGTCTCCTCGACGTAGATGCTTCCACCTGCTACCGGGAGGGGTTCCAGGTCTTCCTAGACATGGTGCGCACGGGCGTGCCCCCGCTGTCTTA
>CAYPON010000135.1:5297-9587 GCA_964412315.1 uncultured Anaerolineae bacterium
CCTATTGAAAAGAGACAAGAGAGACATCATGGCTGACATTCTAATACGCGATGGCCGCGTCATCACCGACGAAGGAATTTGGGATGGCGGCTCGGTTCATATTCGGGGGGACAAGATCGCCAACGTCGCCAAAGGGATGTTGCACGTTCCAGGCGCGAAGGTTATCGAGGCGGCGGGTCGCTATGTCTCCCCTGGCTTCATAGATATCCACGTGCACGGCGGGGATGGCGCTGCCTTTTCCGACGCGACTTTGGACGCTTTCGAGAAGATCACGCGCTTTTACGCACGCTACGGGGTGACGGCGTTGCAGGCGACGCCCAGTGCGCTCCCCCTGGAGGGCATGCGCGAGGTTCTGGAGGCCTACCGCGAATGGCGTCGCCAGCCAGGGGGCGGAGGGAGCGCGATCCTGGGCGTGCATCTCGAGGGGCCTTACTTCAGCATGGAGCAAAAGGGCGCGCAACCGCCGCAGTACATCCGTAACCCCGGTGCGGAGGATTTCGCGCTTTTGCTTGATAACACCGATATCATTACTGAAGTCACCCTGGCGCCGGAAATTCCAGGGGCCTTGGAACTGACTCGCCAGTTGGCTGCGCGAGGGGTCGTCGTAGCGGCGGGCCATAGTTCGGCCAAAGAGTACGAAATCCTGCCCGCCATCGAGGCCGGGCTATCGCACGTGGCCCACATCTACAGTAGCATGTCCACGGTGATCCGCGAGGGGCCATGGCGCGTGCCAGGCTTGTTGGAAGTGGGTTTGACGCACCCCGCCTTGACTGGCGAGATGATCGCCGATGGCAAACACCTGCCGCCGACCCTGATGCGCCTCATCGTCCGTTGCCGGGGCACTGACCGGCTCTGCATGGTTTCCGATGCTATGCGCGCTGCTGGAGGCCCAGAGGGGGTCAAATTCGCCAGCGAGGGCGCAGAAATCATCATCGAGGATGGCGTAGCGATTATGGCAGACCGCACCTGTTTCGCAGGAAGCATCACCCCTTTGGGACGCATGGTGCGCAACGTCATCCAGCTGATTGACATGCCCCTCCTGGAGGCAGTGAAGATGGCCGCCCGTGTCCCGGCCCAGGTGCTGCGCATCGCCAACCGAAAGGGTCGCCTCGCGCCAGGGCTGGATGCGGATGTCGTGATCTTTGATGACGATATCAACATCTGGCTGACCATGGTGGGTGGAGAAATAGTTTACGCAGCATGAAGCTCATATAGATCCGCAGATGACGCAGATGCACGCCAATCTGCGTTAATCTGCGGATTGAGTCTTTACCTTTTGTTGAAAGAGAAAAGGAGAAATCGCGATGAAAATCGGTATTACCAGCTTAGGCATGAGCGGCACGCCCCTGCCGAGGGCGTTGGCCCGTATGGTAGAAATGGGCGCGGAATGCACCGAACTGAGCGGGCAGCCAGGCGTTCATCCCGATGTGACCTGGGCGGCTGAGGACTACCCAAAGGTGAAGAAGCTCCTGCGCGGGTCGGGCCTGGTGGCGACCAGCCTGGGCAGCTACAACGATTTCGCTCAGTTGGATGCGGCGGCTCTGGAAGCGCAGGTCACCCAACTGGTCGGCTATTGCCGGCGGGCGGCGGACTTGGGCATTCCGGTGGTGCGCACCTTTGGCGGCCATGCCAAGCCCGCCCATACTCTGGACGAGTTTCGCAAGAGTATCGTGCGCGGCTTCGCGGAGACGCTGAAGCGGACGGAGAAATTGGGGGTCGTGATCGCCATCGAGAACCACGGCCTTCTCACCAATGACGGGGATTTTATGCTCTGGTTATTGCAGGAGGTCGGCTCGCCTCGTTTGGGCATCACGCTGGATACCGGCAACTTTGCCTGGGCTGGGCATCCTCCGGCCACGGTGCAGCGCTTCTTTGACACGCTTCTGCCCCACATCTTTAGCGTGCATATCAAGGATGGCGTCTGGAAGGATGGCCGGTTCGAGTTCGTGCCCGCCGGGCAGGGGCAATTGAACCTGGCCAAGCTGCTTTCCGACCTGGCCGCCAGGAGTTATCAAGGCGGGGTGGTCAGCGAATTCGAGGGGGCAGGCGACTATACCGCCGGGACGCGGCAGAGCGTGGCGCATTTGAGAGGCTTGAGAGACAAGGCACTGTCTCGCAAGGTGACATAATATGAGCGTTCTGCGAGCAGCCGTCATCGGGTTGGGCGTGGGCGCACAGCATGTCCAGGCGTATCGAGCGATACCGGATGTGGAGCTATCGCTGTTGTGTGACGTGGATGAGACACGGCTCAAAGCCGTGGCTGACAAATATGAGGTTGCGGGGCGGACGACCCGCTGGCAGGATGTGGCCGCCGACGAGAGCGTGGACATGGTTTCGGTGTGTACGCCGGATCACCTGCACTTTACACAGGCGGCAGCCCTCGTCCAGGCGGACAAACACGTCTTTTGCGAAAAGCCGATGACCACTTCCCTCGACGAGGCGCGCACGCTGATCGAGTTGGTCTATGAGCATGGCGTGATCCTGGCGGTGGGCAACGTTTGTCGCTTCATGCCACAGTTCGCCTTGGCTGCCGATTACGCTCGCCAGGGGAAGCTAGGCGACCTGTTCTTCGTCGAGGCGGATTATATCCACGACATGCGGGAGGTCTTTGCGCGCACTCCCTGGCGCATAGACCCTGAGCGCCCCCAGAACGCCATCTTTGGCGGCGGCGTGCATCCCATTGATCTGCTCCGCTGGGCAGCGGGCGAGGCCGTCGAGGTCTATGCCTGCGGCAATCACAAGACCGTGCCGGAATATCGCAGCATGGACAACATCCTCATCGCGATCAAGTTTGCCAGTGGCTGCATCGGCAAGGTCTGGATTACTTTCGGCGTCCAGCAGCGGCCTCATAACCTTATCCCCTTTAATCTCTACGGCTCGCAGGGGACGATCCACACGAACAGCCAACAGGCCGAGGTCAAGCTTTACATCGAGGGCATGGCGCCTGGGCAATCCGGCTGGGCAACGATTCCTCTGACGCCGCGAGAGTCCAAGCCGATCCAGGCTGAACTGGAACAATTCGTGGATTGCATCCGCCACGACCGCCGTCCGTTGGTAGATGTGGTGCAGGGGGCGCGTACCGTGGCGCTCATGGCCGCGGCGCAGGCTTCGCTAGAGAGCGGGCAGCCGGTCCCTGTGCCAGAGGTACCTGCTCCTCGGCAACTGTTCATGATTCGGCTGCTGGATGATAAGATGACCGTTCCCCCTCTCCCAGAAGGCTATGGGCTGCGCACTTTCCGGCAGGGCGATGAGAGTGCCTGGCTGCGCATCTGCCGCCCGGAGTTCGGTACGCATTGGACTGCTGAACTGCTGCACCGCCAAATCCTGGATAAGCCCTGGTTCAAGCCGGAGCGCATGTTCTTTGTCACGTATCAGGGCGAGCCGGTGGGAGTAGCCGCAGCCTGGCAGATCAGCGAGGAGGAAAGAGAGACCGGCTGGCTGCACTTTATCGCTGTGGAGCCAGCGCAGCGGGGCAAGGGCCTGGGGATGGCGCTCACCATGGCCGTGCTCAGATGCTTGAAAGATCGCGGGTTCAGGAAGTGTGCCTTGTCCACCGATGACTTCCGCTGGCGCGCCATCAAGTCCTACTGGGCGGCTGGCTTCCGCCCGGACAAGATCCAAGACGACCTGGATCGCCGTCGCTGGAGCGACATTCAACGTAGACTGAAGCAGCAGCTATGAGCATGGCCCCTTGACATTGCACGTCGAGGGCGTTTGACACACGCGCTGGAAAGACGACAATAAGCCATGTCGTCGGGAACTTGGTTCCCGCAGCGATGGATCGGCTTTTGAGGATGAAACGGAGCAGGGAGCGATGCAAGCTATACCAATCTCTGAAAAGGTGCTCGGCGTCATCAATGAATTGGAGCAGGGTGAAACCCTGGAAGTGAAGTTGGCTCGGCTGGCCGAGCATGAGATTCGCAGACGGCTGGCCCGTTACCAACTCACTGACCGTCTCTTCCGGGAAAAATACGGCATGTCTCTGGAGGAGTTCGAGGCACAGGAGATAGTCAAAAAGCTAGGCTATTCCTTCGAGGCGGAGAATGACCACCAGGACTGGGACCTGGCTATAGATGGCATTCGCACCATGCAACGGCGACTGCAGGAATTAAGAAGCGAGCAATGACGACCGACGACCTCGAGAAACATATCCGCGAGACCGCTTCCAACTGGGCCTTTATCCGTTGGGTCGAGACGGTGGACAAAACGGATCACGCTCTCAAGATGCGAATGTATGCCATGATGGATTGCTTCATACAGGTGTACGCAAACGTTCAGAAAGAACTTGTG
>CAYPON010000136.1:0-9536 GCA_964412315.1 uncultured Anaerolineae bacterium
ATGCTATCTTGACTACCAGGGAGGTGATCTATGCGGCCTGACGAACGTGATGCGGCGTACTTGTGGGACATGCTGGATGCAGCTCAGGCAGTTCGCCAGTTCACCGCCAACATCAGTTTTGACCAATTCTTGCAAGATCGGCAAGTGCAAATGGCTGTGGAGCGCGCCATAGAGATTATCGGAGAAGCAGCGCATCATGTCTCCGAGACCTTCCAGCGCGCCCATCCTGAGATTCCCTGGCGTGGGATTATCGCCCAACGTCATGTCCTGGCTCATGAGTATGGTGAGATCAAGCAAGATCGTATGTGGATTGTCGCAGTGGTGCATGTGCCGGACTTGATTGCCAAGCTGGAGCCGCTGTTGCCACCTCCGCCCCCGGAGTTACAGAGATGAAGCAGCGGTTCCAACCAAAGGAGGTAAAGTGAGCTACCGGATACGTAATGAGGCGACCATAGGCGCATATGGAGATCTCACGACAGACCATCGCCGCTATCGGCCCCTCGATGCGGTGAGTGTGTACATCATCGGTCGCGCCAAGGGGGACTCCCGCTGCAGGATTCGGGTCTGCGATGCCCGGCTGGAGCCGTATTATGAGGCCGATGTCACCCTGTCGCAGAACCGAGGGGAGGCCAGCTTCCCCGCCGTGGGAGCGTTGGGAGTGCACTGGATCTATCTCTATTTTCCCGACTCCGACCGCCATAGCCGCTACACGAATTTCGTCCTGGACTGCGAGACGATGGTGGAAACGGGGAATCCGGCCTATGACCGGCTCTACCCGCTCACCAAGGAGGCGCTCCTGCTCGGACGCCGCGATTTCCCGGCACGCAACGGGCGCTTTGTTGGCTACATTTCCGGCGATACCTGGCAGATCAATGGCGTCTGGCTACGGGATTGGATCTACCAATTGCCAGCGTACTGCTATTGGGAAAGGGAGATGAGCTGCGGGCTGGATCGTTTCTTGGAGGCGCAGAATCCCGATGGCAGCATACCCGACGGCATACGACGCGATGGCTCGACCTGGCGGATGGCTGTGGAGTCCGATGTGGAATACATCCTCGTCCTCGGCGTCTATGGCACGTGGAAAGTGACGGGCGACGATGCCTGGATGGCGCGAGCGTTGCCCAAGCTAGAGAAGGCTCTAGCGTACATCCAGGGGGACGAGCGACGCTGGGATGAGGAGCATCATCTAGTGAAACGGGGCCATACCTGCGACACGTGGGATTTCGAGATTCACGAAACCTCGGAGTTCGTGGGGAAGCGCTTCGTCGTGGCCACTTGCGACCAAAGCGGATACTGTGCGGCCTATCGGGCCATGGCCGAGATGTACCGGCGGTTAGGTAAAGAGGAGGAAGCCGCCGTCTTCGATGAGAGGGCGAAGGGATACCGGCAGCGGGCCAACGAACTGCTCTGGGATGGGAGCAAATTCCTGCACCATGTGCACCTGACGCCGATAGACCACGGCGGTTTCGACGAGACGAAGCAACTGGCGATGGGGAATACCTGGGCTATTACGCGGGGGCTAGCGGATCATGCACAGGCGGTGGCGATCATCAAGGAGTACCAGCGCCGCCACATGGAGACCGGTGATGCTTACCCCTGGTGGAGCTTGCAGCCGGGCTATCCTGACGAACTGGGGTATTTCAGCGGCCCCTATTGCCAACAAGGGGGCTATGCCAACGGTGGCCTGATGCCCTGGGTGGGGGGCGAGCTTTGCCGGGGGGCTTTCGAGCACGGCCTGGAACAGTACGGCCTCGAGCTGTACCACCAGTATATCGCCCACCTGGAGCGCACAGGGGACCGGGTGCACGTCTGGTACTGGCCGGACGGTCAGGCCGGCTTCCGCACGACGAATGAGGTCCCTTATACCGGCTGGGGCATGGCGCAATGGCTGCAGGCGCTCATCGAAGGGCTGGCCGGGTTGAGGGACGAGAGTGGGCAGATGCAAAAAATGGTGGTTGCCCCGCGCTGGGCGGTAACCTCCGAAAATGAAATCCGTGCCGCCGTGCGCTATGCCGCAAGCGATGCCTATCTTGCCTATCGCCTCCGCTTCGACCGGGCGGGGAAAACAGTGCAACTGCAATACGCCGGCTCAGGCCAGGCAGCTCAATTTCACATCCTGCTACCAGAGGGATGGCATCCAGAGTCGGTCTCAGCCAATGGCGAGCCTGTCGGCTTTCAATGCGCGACAATAGAAGACAGCGAGTATGTGGACTTCATCCGACCTATTGGCAGGCTGGGATATCTGATGATCGCTTGCTCTTGAGAGGAGGCCAATCAGGTACGGGGGATGTTGAATACCTGGCCCGCGGGCCAGATGAATGAGGGCAATATGCCTGTCGCGGATAGAAGAGAATATCTGGCGGATCTGGTCGCGCTGCTCAAGAAACAGTGGCCGGAGAACCGCCTCGTCAACATCGTCTGTCACGGGCACAGCGTCCCGGCGGGTTACTTTGCCTCGCCGCTGGTGGACACTTTCAACGCCTATCCTTACCTCCTTCATTGGGGGTTGAAACATCGCTTCCCCTATGCCGCGATCAATATCATCGTCACGGCCATCGGGGGAGAGCACTCGCCAAGCGGCGCGGCGCGGTTTGAGGAGGATGTGCTTTCCCATCGCCCCGACGTGCTCACCATAGATTACGGCCTGAACGACCGCGGGATCGGGCTGGCCAGGGCCAAGGCTGCCTGGCAATCCATGATCGAGAGGGCGCAAGAGCGGGGGATCAAACTCCTGCTGCTAACGCCCACCCCGGACCTCACGCAGCGGCCAGATGCGCCGCCGGAGCAGAGGCAGGAGTTGCAGGATCATGCGCAGCAAATCCGTGCTCTGGCCGCACAATACGAGGTTGGGCTGGTGGATAGCCTGGCCGCCTGCGAACAGTATCTTCAGGCGGGAGGCGATCTCTCCGATATCCTGTCTTGGTCGAATCATCCCAATCGGGCGGGACACGAGATCGTCGCCAGGGAGCTTCTGCGGTGGTTTCCCATGAGTTAAAGGGGGTCTCTTGCCCGACATCTCCATCACCGACATCCACACCCATTTCGGCGTCAACCCCGCCAGCGATGTGGACACGTCACTGGCGTGCCTGCTAGATGTGCTGCAACGCCACGGCGTTCGCCAGGCGCTGACCTATTCCCTGGCGGCTGTGCAGTTCGATTTCGTCACCGGCAACGACGAAACATGGCGAGCGCACCGCGAGCACCCCGCGCTTTACCCAGTGGCTGTCGTAGATCCTCGCCTTTATGTAGGCTGCGAAACGGAGATCGCTCGCCGCGCGGAGCAAGGCTTCGTTGGCTTTCGCTTCTTTCCCCAGCGGCAGGGGTGGGCGATAGATGGCCTGCACTTTCAGCATCTGCTTGAGGCGGTGGAGCGGACAGGCCAGCCGGCCATCGTCTCCGTTTCTGGGGCGGGAGAGGCGACGCGACTGTTCCGTATCGCCAAACGGATCATGACGCCCGTCATTTTGTGCGGCATCAGTTACGCCACGCTGGGCGAAGCGCTGGCCGTGCTAGGGGAGGCGGAGAATTTCTACCTGGAGATGCATGTTGTCACCCAGCCGTTCCAGGTGGAGGTTACGGTGGAAGCGGTGGGGGCGCACAAGCTGCTTTTCGGCAGCATGGCGCCCACATACTACCTGCGCCCCAGCCTGGCCATGATCGAGAATGCAGAAATCGCCCCCGCTGACAAGGCGTTGATCCTTGGTGGCAACGCCCGGCGGCTGTTCGGCCTGCCGCAAGTGGAGGCGCGCGCATGAGGCCCCCTCGCCTGATAGACGTTCACCAACATAACGGCCCCTGGCCTTTCCCCGGACGCTACGGAGGGATCGAACTGAACCTCTATTATATGAAGCGTTATAACATCGCGGCGGCGATTATCTCTTCGACGGAGGCGATCGTCAGCGACATGGTGAGGGGCAATGTACGCTTGGCCGAGGAGATAGCGGGCCATCCTGAATTGTACGGCTACGTGGTGGTCAATCCGAACCAATTGGCGCTCTCCTGCCAACAGATGGATGCTTACTATGCTCGAAAGCAGTTCGTGGGGGCCAAGATTCATCCGACCTATGCGGGACAGCCCCTCTCCTCGCCCAAGATGGCGCCGCTCATCGAGGAGATGGCAGCGCGAGGGCGTCCCGCGCTAATCCATACCTGGGGCGCGGGCGAGGTGCGCGCTTTAGCGGCACATGCGCAACGTTGGCCGGAGTGGAGGGTGTTAATGGCCCACGGCGGGGGCGATGCCTGGCGGGAAGCGATTGCCGTCGCTGGCGATACGCCCAACATCTATCTGGAGCTTTGCTGTAGCGCGGTGGAGAGCAGCAAGGTGGAGCGGGCGGTGGAGGCCCTGGGGCCGCAGCGGGTGCTTTTCGGCTCCGATGCCACCCTCTTCGATCCCGTGTACATGCTGGCGATGTACGAGGAGGCCGGCCTGCCGCCGGAGGTTCAGGCTCTGGTGATGGGAGGCAACGCCGCCAAGCTCTTTGGGTTACAGGTGATATGAATAGGGATGGACAGGATAGCCAGCGGATTAACATGAACGTAATTTGCTGAATTCACTCAATCTGCTGACTCATCCTGTATCGCTATAGTATGCTGTTAAGTGGAGCCTGAAAAGATGCAAGGGTTCATCCTCGGCCTCGCCAGCGGCACGACCTGCCTGGCCTATTGCGCGCCGGTGCTGGTTCCCTTTCTCTTGGGGGAAGGGAATAGAACGCGACAGAACCTGACGATACTGGCCAAATTCCTGGGTGGACGGCTGGGCGGCTATCTCCTCTTTGCCCTGTTAGCCTGGGCGACCAATCGCTTCCTTTTGGGGGCAGCAACGCTCTCCCAGAACACTTCCCTGCACAGCCTGGTCTTCGGGGTGACCTATATCGCCCTGGCCGGCCTGTTGCTCTTCTACGGGCTGGCAAAGGCTCCCACCGTCTGCGCTGGCTCCCTGCGAGGGGTGCGCGTTTATCTACAAAGATGGCCAGCGTTGCTGCCATTCGGCCTGGGGTTCCTGACCGGGTTAAACCTCTGTCCTCCCTTCTTATTGGCCTTCACTGGCGCGGCCAGCAGCGGGAGCTTGCTGGAAAGCTTGTTTTTCTTCGCTATGTTCTTTCTGGGGACCTCGCTCTACCTGATCCCGGCCTCGTTCCTGGGAGCCTTCAGCCATATCTCCTCTTTACGCACTGTGGGCAAGCTCGCCGCTTTGATCGTGGCGCTATACTATCTGTACTCCGGGATCATCCTCGTGGCTTCTGTCGGTGCGTCGGTCTGAAGAGCAAGCCAGCACCGCCGTGGAACAGGCGGTGCTGAAGAGCACGCCGTATCGAAGCCAGCGACGGCTCTTCCAGGCCGTCGCGTTCAGTCAGTTCATCACTACCACCTTTATCACCTGCTCAGGATGCTCATGAGCATAGGCGAAGGCGGCAGGGGCTTCCTCGAAGGGGAAGCGGTGCGTGATGAGCGGCTCCACGCGGATGGCGCCTCGTCCCACCAGGCTCAAGGCGGGCGGAAAGGCGTTGGCGTAGCGATTGATACCGCGCACATCCAGCTCTTTGGCCAGGATCGTCTCGATCTTGTAGGGCACGCGCTCGATCTCCGGCCAGCCGACCTGCACGATGACGCCGGCGGTCGCCGTGATCTCGGGGGCCAGCGCCGTGGCCGAGGAGTGCCCCGCCGCCTCGAAGGTAAAGTCCACCCCCTGACCGTCCGTGCGAGACAGGACACCTTGCAGCGGCTCTTCGGCGATGATGTTGATGGGGATCGCTCCAAGCTTTTGCGCCAGGGCGAGCCGCATCTCCTGGCGATCCAGGGCCAGCACCTTTCCCGCGCCCACGGCCAGGGCCGTCTGCACCACCAGCAGGCCGATCGGCCCCACGCCCAGCACAGCCACAGTGGCGCCCGGCGCTATCTGCGCCCGGTTGATGGCGTGCACCGCCACGGCTGTCGGCTCAATGCAAGCGCCCTGTTCCCAGGTCATGCCGGGCGGCATCGGATGGGCGAAATCGGCGGGTAGCGTGACATAATCGCGAAAGGTTCCATCCACCCCCGGCACGGACATAAAAACCACCTGCGGGCATTGGTTGTATCGTCCCATCTTGCAGAAGCGGCAGCGGCGGCAGGGGATGCCCGGTTCGATGGCCACCGCCTGGCCAACCTGCCGATCCCGCACGCCCGCTCCCAGGGCTACAATCTCGCCCGCCGCTTCGTGGCCAGGCGTGTAAGGCTGCCGCACGACGAAAGGCCCCAGCACCCCCCGCTCATAGAAATGGATGTCCGAGCCACAAATTCCATTGGCTCGCACGCGCACCAGCACCTCTCCCTCGCCAGCCTGGGGGATCGGCTGCTCCTCGATCCAGAGCCGGTGGTTGGCGTCCAGACGCAAGGCACGGTTCACCTTTACCACTTCGCTCCCCCCTTCAGGTCTTCGCTGACTATCGCCAGGAGAGTTCCTGGGCGACCCGCGTCCAGATGGCGAGCGTACCCGGCTTGCCGTTCAGCGAGTGAATATCGCTCAGGTTCAGATCGAGCGGCATCCCCTGCGATGCCTCGATCAGCCCGCGCAGTTCGGCGCGCATCTCCTGCGGCGTCGAGGAAATCATCACTTTGCCGGGGTGAGCGTGCACTTCCATGACAGCGCGTCCCTGGAAGACTTCTACCGCTTTGGCTACGGAGGACCAGGGGGAAACGTGAATGCGCCGCAAGTTGGGCAGCCGCTTGATGATCACCATTTTCTGGTCGAGCGTCTCGCAGCCGTGGTAATAGACGGTCTGGTTGGTGAAGGAGGAGGCCAGCCGGATATGATAGCGGTTGACGAATTCAGCATACATCGCCGGCCCCAGTCCCGTCGAGGTCTGATCGGTGACATAAGCCCACTCATCCGCCAGGCGCGGCGGGCGCTGGCCATGGTCGGGGGGCAAATAAGAAGCGTGCACCCGCCACGGGCTGAATAGTGCCTGGTAGTGCCTATCGGCGACGCAGTTGATCCATCCCTTTGCCTCCCGTTGGCGATGGTGGGCTTCCAGGGCCGCCGTGATATGGTCCATCAGGCCATGGACGGCCTGCGGCTGGTCATAGACGTCGTAGAGCAGCTTTTCCATGCCGCGCATGCGCACGGCGGTGTCGAAGGGCGCATAGCCGAGATGTGGGTACAGGATTTGCACGCGCAGCCACCCTTGCAGCAACTCCTCCGCCCGCGCCATCTTGGCGCGGGCGGCTTCCTCGTTGACCACGATTTCCGGCGTGGTCAAGCGGCTCAGGTCAATGCCGTCGGCGAAAGGGGCGATGATCTGCTTCGCGCCCAGTTCCTGCGCGGGCACGCGCCATTCCAACGGCACTCCCCATTCGCGTCGCGCCTCCGTCACCGCGCTAACCCAGCAGAAGGGCCAAAAGATGTGATCGTCGCCTACCTTCTCGGCGACCCAGATGCGGCGCTTCAGATCGAATTCCAGTTGCTGGGCGAGGGGATCGCTACAGCGCAGATGATTGGGGCCAAAGACGAGGTCCCATTCCTGGGCCGGAATCCCCTCATAGGTGACGGAAATAGGGATTTTGGCCGTGGGTTGCAGCGCCTGGTGCCTGGCCCAAAGCTCCTTCTTCCTGGCCTGTTGCGGGTCAGTGGCCAGTTCCAGGGCGCGGTCAACCAGGGGACGCAGGATTTCGACGTCGGCTTTGGTCATACTATATTTTTCGTCCCTTTCACCTCACCCCACTCACCAGGGACGACGACCGCCACCCGTCCTCCGACCGCCGCCTCTCCTTTCCCGATCTCCGCGTCCCTCAGGACGAGGACGTGCCTCGTTTACGGTGAGTGTTCGGCCTTTTAGCTCTTTGCCGTTAAGCCCCGCGATAGCGGCTTGGGCTTCATCCTTAGAGGGCATCTCCACAAATCCGAATCCCCGCGATTCACCACTGAATTTGTCTTTGATGATGGTGACCGTGGCGACCTGTCCAAAGGCTTGGAACGCTTCCCGCAGATCTGCTTCAGTAGCTTCGCGTGGTAGATTGCCTACGTATATATTCACTTTGCTCTCCTTTCGGTTATGAACATCTTGCGTCTGAAACCTTGCCGCCTGGCGTGGGCTTCAAGGATATTTGGGCCTCATTTGCGCTTGGATGGCAGTACTCCTGACTTTTTCATCAAGACTTGGTGTTAGCCTCACTTTCCCTGCCTTTATTTCTCTGCGCCCGCTTAGCCGCTGATTATACGACAATCTCGACGTATAACACCGCCGAACCGAGTATATCACATACTACCCCACCAGTCAAATCGGAGGAGCGACAAAAGCGGGACGGTTGCGCGGGCAGGAGTTGTGGAAGCCTTCAAGTCTCCGATACCTTCGATTGCGGTCTTACTAACGGATAGCAACCTCCGTCTCGCGATCGAAGGCGTGCATGTTCTCCATGTTAACCACCAACTCGACCTCCATACCCACATGTGCGCGGGTGCGCGGATCCACACGGGCGATAAAGCTCTTGCCGCCAGTTAACAGGTAGATAAAGATTTCGTTGCCCATCAGTTCCGTGACATCCACTTTGGCCGTGATCGTCTGCGGGAAAGCGAGCGGCGGCGCGAACTCTTTGTCGTGGATGTTCTCAGGCCGTATGCCAAAAAAGATCTCCTTCCCCGCATAACGGGCCAAAACCTGACGGCGACTGGGCGGCACGCGTAGTTTGAAAGCCCCTTCATCCACATAGAGTTCTCCATCTTCCCCGACCACTGTCACCTCGAAGAAGTTCATCGCCGGGCTGCCGATAAAGCCCGCCACGAACATGTTCCCAGGCTTATCATACAGATTCTGCGGCGTGTCCAACTGCTGCAAAACACCCTCCTTGAGGACGGCGATGCGGTCGCCCATGGTCATAGCTTCCATCTGGTCATGGGTCACATAGATGAAAGTGGTTTCCAGGCGTTGATGCAGCTTGGCAATCTCAGCGCGGGCCTGGACGCGCAGTTTGGCGTCCAGGTTAGAGAGCGGCTCATCCATCAGGAATACCTTGGGGTTACGCACGATGGCCCGCCCCACAGCTACACGCTGCCGCTGGCCCCCTGACAATTGCTTCGGTTTGCGATCTAGTAGCTCCTCAATGCCCAGGATGCGGGCTGCCTCTTTGACCTTAGCATCAATCTCGCGCTTGGGCACTTTGCGCAGCTTGAGGCCGAAGGCCATGTTGTCGTAAACGGTCATGTGAGGGTACAAGGCGTAGCTTTGGAAGACCATGGCTATGTCGCGATCCTTGGGTGCGATGTCGTTGACGATGCGATCTCCAATCCTGATTACGCCTGCTGTTGCTTCCTCCAACCCAGCCAGGAGGCGGAGGGCAGTGGTCTTGCCACAACCCGAAGGGCCTACCAGGACGAGGAATTCCTTGTCCTTGACCTCCAGGCTCAGATCATTGACCGCTACTACACTGCCGAATTTCTTGGTGACATGTTCGTAGGTTACGCTGGCCATGTTTGCTCTCCTTCTCAAAGATCTTGGCCTTGCCAGGAACGCCTACTCAGGAACTTGGCGGTCTGTCATCGCGAGCGTCCTTTGCGAAGCGATCTC
>CAYPON010000137.1:0-9526 GCA_964412315.1 uncultured Anaerolineae bacterium
CTCCCTGTGACTACCTGGAACATATCGGTGAGCATGTAGAAGATTGGTCTTACTTGAAATTTCCCTTCTATAAGAAGATGGGGTGGCCTGAAGGGACCTACCGTGTCGCCCCTCTTGCGCGGTTGAACGTCGCCGATAAGATTGACACGCCCCTGGCCAATGAAGAGTTCAAAAAGTTCAAAGCCTTATCAAGGGGGCCGGTGGAGCAGAGCCTCTACTTCCATTACGCGCGGCTCATCGAGGATCTTTACGCTGTTGAGCGCGTCAAGCAGATCCTGGATGATCCAGACATCCTCAGCACCGACATCGTAACCCCGTCCAAAGGCTTGACGGGAGAGGGTATAGGCTGCATCGAGGCTCCTCGCGGCGTGCTTATCCATCACTACAAGACGGATGAGCGCGGCTTGCTGACCAAAGTCAACCTCATCGTCTCCACGGGACATAACAACTGGGCGATGAACAAGGCGGTGAATCTGGTCGCAAAGGCCTTTGTGAATGGTAAAAAACTCACCGAAGGGATGCTCAACCGCGTTGAGGCCGCCATTCGCTGCTACGATCCCTGCCTCTCTTGCTCCACCCATGCCTGGGGAGAGATGCCCCTGGTGTTGGAGCTACGCTCTGCCGATGGTGACCTCCTGGATCGCATGGAGAGAAGTTGAATCGGCCTTCGCTCATCCTCAAACGGAAGGCGATTAAGGTTGCTAGATCGTGCGTGCGAAACAAGTGGATAGTTTCGCACGCACAAACTTCTTGAAGATGAAATGTCAATAGAGCCAAGAAAACCTGGCGAGAAAGCCCTTGTCATTGGCTATGGCAATCCTAGTCGGCAGGATGATGGGGCCGGTTATCATGTCGTCAACAAGCTTAACCGGCAACTGGGCAGAGATTCCCTTGCCGAAGACAGCGATGGCCTGGACGAACCACAAGAGGCTGTTAACGCTATCTGGGTGCATCAACTCGTGCCGGAACTTGCCGAAACTATTTCCCGGTACGATATGGTCATCTTCGTTGATGCCCATACCGGCGCGTATGCTGAAGAGATTCAGGTAGAGGTGGTAGAGCCTATCTACCGCCCATCGCTGGTCTCGCACCACATGAAGCCAGGAACTCTCATGGCTCTAGCCGGGGATCTCTATAAGCGATTGCCGCGTTCTATCCTTGTCTCCATTCGGGGGTATGAATTCGATTTTGGATCAGAATTATCTGCGCGGACGCGAGAGCTTGCTGATGATGCTCTGGCACACGTCAGGGAACTCGCTTCCGTGTAAAAGGAGGTGGCATCTTGGATGAGAGACTACAAAAGATCCTGGCTGAATACAAGGGGGGGCAGGAGAGCCTTATTCCCCTGCTGCAGCGGGTTCAGGAGGAGCTAGGATACATATCGGAAGAGGCGGTTTTTGGCATCAGCGAGCGGTTGGGTATTTCAGCCAGTGAGGTTTTCGGAGTTCTGACGTTCTATTCGCAATTCCATCTCCAACCGCGAGGCCGTCATATCATTCAGCAATGCGCCGGCACCGCCTGCCACGTGCGAGGCGCGAGAAAGATCATTGCCGCGGTGCAGAACAAGCTGGGAATAAAGGCCGGTGAGACTACGCCTGACTTGGGGGTTACATATGAAGTGGTCTATTGCCTTGGCTCTTGCGCCCTGGCACCCACAACCGTTATAGATGGCAAAGTTGTTGCCCGTTTGACACCCGACAAGATGCTCAAGCTGATTGGCGATTTGGGAACTTGAGCGGAGACAACCCACTATGGGAGACTGCACGCCCAACTTGCCAGATAGGGGGAGCAGGATGCCAAGGATAGCGTCTTTAGAAGACCTACGGCAGGTTCGAGAACAGACACAACAAGCCCTCAAGGCGCGAGAGAAGACCAACGCACAGATCATCGTGGGCATGGGCACATGTGGTATTGCAGCAGGTGCCGATGAGAGCTTGAGCGCCATCTTGAGCGAACTGGCGAAGCACAAGCTAAACGCCAACGTGACCGGAGTGGGTTGTATCGGCATGTGCACCCAAGAACCTCTAGTAGACATTGTGGAGCCTGGGAAACTGCGCATTACCTACGGTCACATTACGGCGGATAAGGTGGCCAGGCTCATTGAAGAGCACTTGATAAGAGGGAGCGTCGTAAGTGAATGGGTGGTTGGGCAATTGCCGGGCATCGGCCAGGCTCACCGAGATCCCCTGACCGCCAGAGCCATTCCTTACTATCAGGAACTTCCCTTCTACGGCAAACAGGTGCGATGGATACTTCGCAATTGCGGCTTCATTGATCCAGAGAGCATAGATGAATACATTGCTCGCGACGGTTATGCTGCTCTGGGCAAAGTGCTAACAGAGATGACGCCTGATCAGGTCATAGACATTATCAAGCAATCCAGATTGCGAGGCCGCGGCGGTGCAGGATTCCCGACGGGCTTGAAGTGGAGCTTCTGCCAGCGTTCACCAGGCGATGTTAAGTATATCATTGGCAATGCAGATGAAGGGGATCCTGGTGCTTTCATGAACCGGAGCTTGCTGGAAGGGGATCCTCACGCGGTCATCGAGGGCATGATCATAGGTGCTTATGCTATCGGGGCCATATCCGGTTTCATATATTGCCGAGCCGAATATCCCCTAGCCATTCACCGTCTGCACATCGCTATCGCCCAGGCACGGGAGCGAGGTTTACTGGGAGAGAGCATTTTGGGTAGTGGCTTCTCCTTCGATATCACCCTAAAAGAGGGCGCTGGAGCTTTTGTCTGCGGTGAAGAGACCGCTTTGATGGCCTCTATCGAAGGCCGTCGCGGTATGCCGCGACCCCGTCCTCCATTTCCAGCCCAAAGCGGCCTTTGGGGCAAGCCAACCAACATCAACAATGTGGAAACCTGGGCAAATGTGCCTCTCATCATCCTCCGCGGCGCCAACTGGTACAGTCAGTTCGGCAGCGAGAAAAGCAAGGGAACGAAGACTTTCGCCCTAACGGGCAAGATAGCCACCCCAGGCCTTGTTGAGGTGCCCTTAGGGATTCCTTTGGGGGAGATCATCTTCGACATCGGGGGTGGAATATCAAGGGACCGCCAGTTCAAAGCCGTTCAAACGGGTGGGCCCTCTGGAGGCTGTCTGCCTGTATCTCAGTTGAACCTCCCGGTGGACTACGAGAGCCTGACCGAGGCCGGGTCCATCATGGGTTCCGGCGGCATGGTGGTCATGGATGAGGCCAACTGCATGGTGGACATTGCTCGATTCTTTTTGAGCTTCACGCAGAGCGAATCCTGTGGGAAATGTGTTCCCTGCCGCGTCGGAATCAAGCGCATGTTGGAGATCCTGGAACGCATCTCCCAAGGTCAGGGCCAGGAAGGGGATTTGGAGCTTCTCCTCGAACTGGCTGAGACGGTCAAGCTTGGCTCGCTATGTGGGCTTGGGCAGACCGCGCCCAACCCTGTTCTCACTACCATCCGATACTTCCACCATGAGTACGAAGCTCACATCATAGACAAGCGATGCCCGGCGGGAGTCTGTGAGGCACTGGTACCGGCGCCGTGCCGGAGTACATGCCCGGCGGAGGTGAACGTGCCAGTGTATATTCGCCGCATCTTGGAAGGAAAGCTGGAAGAGGCAGTGGCAGTCCATAGAGAGGCCAATCCCTTTGTCTCGGTCTGTGGGCGGGTCTGTCCTCATTTCTGCGAGCGACAATGCCGCCGTGGGGAGATGGACGAGCCAGTGGCCATTCGGCAACTAAAACGCTACATGGCAGATGAGGTGGCGGATACGAGTTGGTGGCCGGAGCAGGCGCCAGCGAAGGATAAAAAGGTCGCTATTGTTGGCGGCGGCCCAGCGGGCCTGACAGCCGCTCTGCGTCTGGGCTTGCTTGGTTACCAGGTGACACTGTTCGAGGCTCTGCCGGTGCTGGGGGGGATGATGGCAGTTGGCATACCGGACTACCGGCTGCCACGAGACGTTCTCAACATGGAGATCAATGCCGTCCTGAGGGCAGGCAACATAAAGGTGAAAACCAATACTCGTGTGGGAACGGATGTCACGATGGCGGAATTGCGGGAGGCTCACGATGCTATCTACTTGGCAGTGGGCGCGCACAAGAGCTTGCGGCTGGACATTCCAGGCGAGAATCTAGAAGGTGTCATCCACGGGGTGGATTTCCTGCGAGCCATGAACCTGGGAGAGGACATAAGCTACGTGAAGGGAGAGCGAATAGCTGTAATCGGCGGAGGCAATGTGGCGATAGACGTGGCGCGTTCGGCCATTCGCCTGGGTGCGTCAGAAGTGCATCTCGTTTACCGCCGCCGCCGGGAGGACATGCCCGCTTATGTAGAAGAGATCGAACAGACAGAAGAGGAAGGAGCGAGGATGCATTTCCTGCTCACGCCTGTAGAGATCCTGGGCCAGAATGGGCAGGTGAGTGCCCTCCGCTGTCAGCGCATGACACTGGAACAGGAATTCAAGGGAGGGGTGAAACGGCCAGTGTTCGATAGTAGCGGCCGGAAGCGACCTTTCCTCATTGAGGCGGCCCAAACCCTGCTGGAGGTGGACATGGTTGTCCCTGCTATCGGACAAACGACCGATTCCTCATTCCTGGACGCGACTTGCAACGTGGAGGTCACGCGCCAGGGCACGATCGCTGCCGACCCGCGCAGCTTTATGACTGGCGAACCCGGCGTGTTTGCTGGCGGCGATGCACTGCTTGGGCCGGCGAGCATTGTGGAGGCGGTGGCCACTGGGAACAAGGCGGCACAGGTGATAGATCGTTACCTGCATGGGGAAACATTGCTAGCGCCAGCGGAGCTACTGAGGCGACCAGAAGGCGAGAAGAAGCTGGCGCTGACAGAAGAGGATGGGCTGCGGCCCCGGCAGAAAGTGGACATGCTGCCAGTGATCGAGCGGGCGGGAGGATTTGCGGAAGTAGAGCCGGCCTTCGCTAACGAGTTGGCGATATTGGAAGCCCGCCGATGTTTGGCCTGTGATTTGGAAGAGCGGTAATCTTGTCATGACGAGAGGTAATGCTCTGACTGATAAGTATGGATCGCGGCCGGGACGGAAACGGATTGAGGAGGCGAGCTGATATGGATCATAAAGTAACGCTGACTATAGATGGCCGAACCGCGACGGTGAAGCCTGACGCAACTATCCTGCAAGCTGCTCAGCAGGTGGGCGTTTATCTCCCCACGCTTTGCGCTGATGATAATCTCCAGCCTTTTGGAGCCTGCCGTCTCTGCCTGGTCGAGGTTGAAGGGGATCGCAGACCGATGCTGCCCTCCTGCTCAACCCCCGTCGCTGATGGCATGGTAGTCAGGACATCATCTCCCCTCATTGACAAAGTACGACGCAATACCGTGGAACTTCTCCTCTCCGACCACCCCGAAGATTGTCTGACCTGCCCGCAAAACAACCGTTGTGAATTGCAGAAGGTAGCCGCTTACGTGGGCGTGCGTCAAATGCGGTTTCGCGGAGAGAAACGGTCCTACGCGATAGACAACTCTAATCCCTTCTTCGTTCGTGACCTGGGGCATTGTATTCTCTGCGGCAAGTGCGTGCGGGTCTGTGATGAGATCCAGGGGCGAGATGCCATCCACTACGCCTATCGAGGCTTTGCTACCAAGATCGCCGCCGTCATGGATCGCCCTCTGGCTGATTCAAACTGCGAATTGTGTGGCCAGTGCGTGGCCGCCTGCCCGGTCGGTGCACTCTATCCGAAAACCAGTTTGCAGTACGGCTTGCCGACCGGCGAGACGAAGACGATCTGCCCCTATTGTGGCGTGGGGTGTGGCCTGATCCTGGAGACAAGAGATAACCGGATCATCGGCGTGCGCGGCGATTATGACAACCCGGTCAATCGCGGACGCACCTGCGTGAAGGGGCGATTCGGCTACGAATTTGTCAATCATCCTGAGCGATTAACCAAGCCTCTCATCAGGAAAGAAGGGGCTTTCGTGGCAAGCGATTGGGATGAAGCCTTGCACCTGGTGGCCACGAAAATAGCCGAGATCAAAAAAGAGAAAGGAGGCGATGCTATCGCCATCCTGGCGTCAGCCAAATGCACCAACGAGGAGAATTTTCTGATCCAAAAACTCGCCAGACAGGTGCTTGGCACCAACAATGTAGACCATTGTGCGCGTCTCTGACACAGCCCCACAGTGACCGGTCTGGCCACAGCGTTCGGTTCCGGGGCGATGACAAACTCTATCGCCGATATCGTCGAGCAAGCAAAAGCCTATTTCATCATCGGTTCCAACACGACGGAGCAACACCCTGTCATTGGCATACAGCTTCGTCAGGCGGTTCGGCGCGGAGCCAAGCTGATCCTGGCCGACCCGCGCGAACTTGATCTGGCCAGCATCGCCACACTCCATTTGCAACAGAAGCCGGGCACAGATATTGCCCTGCTCAATGGCTTGATGCATATCATCATCGCCGAGGATCTGTGGGACAAAGAATTCGTCGCCAACCGCACAGAAGGGTTCGAGGAACTCAAGACCACCGTGGCCAGGTACACGCCAGAATACGCGGAGGAGATCACCGGCGTGCCGGCTCAGGATATTCGAACCGCAGCGCGCTTGTTGGCTGCCCATAAGCCAGCCTCTCTCCTCTATGCCATGGGCATCACGCAACACATCTCTGGCCATCAGAATGTGCTCTCATGTGCCAATCTGCAAATGCTCCTGGGTAACATGGGGATCCCTGGGGGAGGGGTCAATCCCTTGCGAGGCCAGAACAATGTGCAAGGTGCTTGCGATATGGGAGCGCTACCCAACGTGTTCACGGGCTATCAGCGCATCACTGATGCGGCAGCCCGAGAGAAATTCGAGAAAGCCTGGGGCGTTGTCGATCTACCCGCCCAACCTGGCCTCACCGTTGTGGAGATGATGAACGCCGCTCACCAAGGGCAGCTCAAGGCCATGTACATTATGGGCGAGAACCCTATGGTGAGCGATCCCGATGTCAATCATGTCAAGGAATCTTTGGAAAATCTGGACTTCCTGGTAGTCCAGGACATCTTTCTCACCGAAACAGCGCAACTGGCAGATGTGGTGCTTCCTGCAGCCTCTTTCGCGGAGAAAGAGGGCACTTTTACCAACACTGAACGGCGCGTGCAGCGCCTCTGGCAGGCCATAAGCCCGGTAGGCAGCGCAAAGCCCGACTGGCAGATTATCGCCGAACTGGCAAGAAGGATGCAAAGCGAAATCGGCCAAGAAGCCACACGCGAGGCCAAGTTTGCTTCCTGGGATTACGCTCACCCCTCGGAGATCATGACCGAGATTGCGGCACTGACGCCCAGCTACGGCGGCATTTCCTACGAGCGCATTGACAAAGTGGCACTACAATGGCCATGCCCTACTGCCGACCATCCAGGGACCGCCATCTTGCATGTGGGTAAATTCTCTCGCGGCCTGGGCCTTTTCAGTGCTCTGGAGTGGATACCACCTGCCGAGATGCCTGACGAGGAGTACCCTCTGCTTTTGACCACAGGGCGTGTCTTGCAGCATTACCACACAGGCACGATGACTAACCGCGTGGAAGGATTGCATTCTTTGGTGCCGGAGGAGCGTGTACGTATGAACATCATGGATGCCACGCGGCTCAAGCTGTCGGATGGGAGCTGGGTCATTGTCAAGTCAAGGCGCGGCAAAGTCAAGGTCCGGGTCGCTATTGGTGAAGAGTCCCCTCCTGGCATAGTCTTCATGACCTTTCATTTTCCCGAGGCGACGGCCAATATTCTCACCAATCCAGTCCTTGACCCGGTGGCCAAAATCCCCGAACTCAAAATCTGCGCTGTGCGCATAGAGCCACTTTAGCATCAAAGGAGGGCGCTCGCCGAGCGCCCTCCTTCACTCCTTACACGCCGGGCTTCTATTAGCCAACCACCCGCCAGGGGTGTGTATAGATACTAAAGCGGTTGGCGCGCAAATAGCCCACGAGGGTGCAATGGTACGCTTCGGCAAGTTGCACAGCTAAGGCTGTAGGCGCGGAGACCGAGGCTATAATGGGGATGCCCATACGCACCGCTTTGCTCACCATCTCGTAGCTGGCGCGGCCTGTCGTGAGGATGGCCTTATCGTCCAGCGGTATGCGCCGCAAGAGACAGTAGCCGATAACTTTGTCTACAGCATTATGACGCCCAATGTCCTCCTGGACAGCGACCAACCGCCCGGTGGTATCAAAGAGCGCCGCGGCATGGACCCCACCGACATCATGGAAAAGCTCCTGATGCTTCCGCAGCGTGGCATTGTAGCCCAGCATGACCCTGGCGCTCACCTGGACGCGGCTGGCGACGACAGGCAGGTCCAGGTTGCCCAGTTCCACCCCCACCGCCCCGCAGCCTGAGCGAACCAGGCGGATGACATCCAGGCTCTCCGACCGTCGGTAAGCCTCCGCAGTTACGCGGATTTGCACGCGGTTGCGAGAGGCAAGGGCGCTTCCATCATCCTTTTCAACGGGCGCAGGTAGACCCTGTCCGCAATGGTGAACCAGTTGAATCGCTTCCAGACTGGCGATCAATCCTTCGCTGATGCAAAATCCCACAGCCAGCTCTTTTTCCCAGCCTGGCAGGCGCATCAACACCGCAGCCTGCTGGCCGTTTATCTCGATAATCAGGGGCTCCTCCAGAACAACTTTGATCTGCTCTGGTAAACTCCCCCCATCTGTGACCCGCTGTACCGTCCAGGGCATGGCCGCGCTCGCAGCCCCATCGGAATCTGGCCTTTCAGGAATGTCGCTCATCAGATGTAACTCTCTCGAAGGGCTATCCTATAACCATCCGCAATTCGCTGACGCTCTGCTCCTTCTGCAAGAACTGCACCCACTCACGAGCGCGCAGCAAATCCTCCGGCGTGTTGATGTTGAAAAAAGACAGGTGCGCAGGATCAAAAGCAGCGATCTCCTCCGCTGTGATGTATCGAATCCGCCCTGTGCAAAACACCTCGGAGATGCGCAAGCGGTCGGCCTCGATGAGGAGGCGCATCGGCTCCAGGCATTGTTTGTGGTAGATGGCGTGAAGAGGCTCCAGGAAGCTGTCATAGCTGGGTATGATGATCTCGTACTCGCCAGCCAGGGAGATCATATAGCGGAGCAGCCCGCCATTCAGAAACGGCATATCACAGCCTACGACGAGAGCCTGCTGGTGCTTGGCCGCCAATAGCCCGGAATAGATGCCGCCGAGGGAGGCTTTCCCCGGATACACATCACCCGTCAAACGCACGCCTAGATGGCAGAACGGCTCCGCTTCACTCGTGACGACGATCACATCTTCCGCCAGAGGAGATATGATCTGCAGCACGCGCTCGATAAGAGTTTGCCCCCCTATTTCGATGAATGCCTTGTTTGTCCCCAGCCGCCGGCTCTGCCCGCCAGCCAGGACGACCGCCGAAACCTCGGGCATCTGCTTTTCCTTTGGCCAAGAATGACTCTATTATAGTTCGACTCCCTCGCAGGTAAAGTTGGATGGTCTCCCTTTTGAGTGTTGCTGCCCCCAGTTTTACCGCAGAGCACGCAGAGGCCCTGTCAACGAATTCGGAAACGAATTAACGAAT
>CAYPON010000138.1:0-8055 GCA_964412315.1 uncultured Anaerolineae bacterium
GGGTATATGGTATGGCTGTGGCGGCACTGCCGACCACGGGCACTCCAGTCGCCATCGCCTCCACCAGCGGCACACAAAATCCCTCGTGCAGGCTGCTCGTCACATAGACATCCGCCAGCCGGAAATATTGGGGTAAATCCTCCACGCGCCCCGTAAAGATCACGTCCTTTTCCACGCCTAATTGGCGAGCCAGCTTTTGGGCCTCTTCGACGATAGGCACATAAGCTGTGGAGCGATTGTCGCCAACCAGCAAGAGGGCTGTCTGCGGAAACTCCTGCTGGATCAGGGACAAGGCCCGCACCAACAGATCAATCCGCTTGTTGCCCGCCATTCGTCCCACATACAGGAGCACCCTTTTCCCTTCCAGGCCATAGCGACTGAGCAAAGTTGCACTCCGCTCGCCAGGCGCAAAGTCGGCGAGGGGCACGGCGATGGGGATAACGAAGGCTTTCTCCGCAGCGAAATCATATCGCTCTATTAACTCCTGGCGCGTGTAGTCGCTGTGGGCGACCGCATAGTCAGCATAACGCAGCAACTGGGGCAACTCATCCACGGAGCGCTGCAACATGTCCAGGGCTTCTTTGCTGCCCCAAAGCTCCGGTGGCGTGACGCCATGATAATCCAGGATAACTGTGCCCCGATCCACGCCGCGAATGCTTTCGATCAGCTCGTACCAGTTAGGATAGTCGTAGATATAGAGGTCGCTGGTGAAGAAATGCTCGCGTGGGACAGTGAACTCCGGCCCCTGCCCGATCAGTTGCTTCAGTGAACACACAACGGACAGCGGCAGGATATCCTGCGGCGCATCCTCCGGCGGATGCTGGACATAGAGGCGCACCTCGTCGCCGCGGGCGCGGAGCAAGCGGGCCTTGTCTATCAGATTGCGTCCCACGGCATCTTTGCTCACCAGGTTCAGATTAAGCAGGCTCACTCTCATGCTTGAGCTTCTCCTTCTCGATTGCGGCGCGATGCAAGCTCGGTGTACACCTTTTCCACATCATCGCTCACTTTTTCTACCGTGTACTTGGCCATCGCCTTTTGGTATCCGTTCTCGCCCAAGTACTGGCGCAACTCGGGATTGTCCATCAAAACGCCCAATTTGCAGGCCAGGTCCTCTGCATCTCCGGGAGCAACCAGCAGCCCATCCTCTCCCTCGGTGATCATGTCAGCGATGGCTCCGCTGCACGCACCGACCACCGGCTTGCCCAGCGTCCATGCCTCCACAAAGACGATGCCGAAGGACTCGCCGGTGGATGGCAGGACCAACAGGTCACAGGCATCCAGCAGCCGCGCCTTGTCCATATCAGACACCTGCCCGAAATCCAGTATGCCGGAAAGCCCCTGATACTTTGCCCTCAGTCCCTCCCAGTAGGACGAAGCAGGGCCGGCCAGCAGCAGCGTCGCTTTGGAGTCCATAGCGCGAAGGCGGGCATACGCTTCCAGAAGCGTGTCCAATCCCTTATACTCCGTCCGCCGCCCCAGGAAAAGCACGGCGAAAGCTTCCTGCGGAATACTGAAGTGAGCACGCCAGACTCCTCGCGGCTCAGGCGTTAACTCAGCCGGCTTGATCCCCACGCCTCCTATCCTGGTCCGCGCCGGGTCCACACCTCGCGCCACCATATAGTCCCGCTCCACGCTCGTCATGGCCATGACCACGTCCGCACCCCGCAGCGCGGCGTTGAAGCATTCGACATCGAAAATCTCCGGCTGCTTGACATGAATGAAAGGGGTCACCACCAAAGGCACGCGCCTGGCACTGGCCGCCAGATAGATGTACCAGAGATGGGCGTAGGGCAAGGTGTTCACATGGATGACATCGTAGCGTCCCGCCCGCAGCAGCACATTCAGAAAAAGCCCCGGCGAGATCGGGCCGCTGCCGAACAGGATGAAGGGCTGATAGATCGGCTCGCGCCGCCGCCGATAGTTGATGTACCCATAGTCCAACAGCCGCCAGGTATAAGCCCGCCGCTCGATACTCCTGAAACGTCGCACCTCCACCCCATCCAGTCGCTCGCGTCCGCGCAGCTCGTTGCGCCAGGTCCGGTAGTCGCGCGAGCGCGTCGTGAAGACATCCACCCGATGTCCACGCCGCGCCAACTCCTCCGAGATATTGATCACATGTTGCTCAGAGCCACCCAGCGCGGGGCGATATTGGTGCGTGACGTGCAGGATGCGCAAAGGTTTCAGGGTGCTACCTCTTTCTCACCGGTTTTGTCAACAAGGTGAAGCAATCAAGCCCTGGATAGTCGCCCCAATCAATGACCTTCTGTTCAACGATCTGCAGTCCGGCCTTGAGGCTGTAATGGGCAAATAGCTCCTTGGACATAAAGTTGCGCCGGTGTGGGGATCGGTCAAGATCCCCCTCAGGATTGCCCACGTAGTTAGAATGATGGCAAAAACAGTGTCCCTCTGGTTTTAGCACTCTATAGAATTCCTTCAAGTACTCCTTGACCACATCACTATCAAAATGCACCATTGAGTCAAAAGTGTAAACCAGGGTGATGCTATTGTCTTCAACTTCTCCCAGGGAGAATCCATCGTTTTGCAGACAGACTACCTTGTCAATGCCCTTGAATCGCTGCTTGCAGTATTCAATACATTCCTGATTGATGTCTACAACAATAAGCCGGTTAGCATGTTTGAGCAGCTTGGCGCTATTTCGGCCGTACCCGGCGGCCAAGTCCAACACACAAGTGAAATCCAGGCCCTTTAGGAATGGCCATATCAAGTTTTCCCACTGAAAGTCCATAGCTAATTCGGCGGCTTCATAGTACCGCCGCTGTTCCGGCGATATGATGACAGCATGGCCCGACGTTTGCGCGATTCTTGAAAGCGCCTGTCGTTCATCATCAGCAGTAGGGCGTCCCATACTGCCTGGGACGTCAGCATCAGCATTCATCAGCGAATATCTTCTCCCCCCGCCTCAAGTCTTGGCGAGTCTTGTGGTAGTATAACATCATTTAGCGCCTCCTCATAAATCCTGATGAGCCGATCCAGATGGTGTTCCAAAGTCAGATTGGCCTCGGCATACTCCGCGCAGCGGCGACGCATGTCCCGCCGTTGCATGGCAGGCTTAGCAAAGTGGTCAATGGCCTTGACGGCAAACTCTGTAGCATCACCCAGCGTAAAGAGATACCCTGTCTCCCCTTCCTGGATCAGTTCCGGTATGCCGCCGATGCGCGATGCCAGGGCCGGCGTGCCCATCAGCAAGCTCTCGTAGATGACGATGGGTGAGTTATCGGGCCAGATGGAGGGAACCAACGTCAACTTGGAGGCAGCGTAGACGGAGCGAAGTTCGTAGAAGGGTAGCTTGCCCAGGTAGCGCACCGCGCTCGGAGCGAGTTGCGCCAGGCGCTCCACGAATCCCTGCTCGCCTCCGCCTGCCACCAGCAGACGAAAGTTGGGGATATAGCGGTTCATCAGCGGCAGCGCGTCCGCTAGCACCTCCAGGCCCTTGATCTGCACAATGTGCCCGGCGAAGAGGGCGGTATTGTACATGGCGTTCTCCCCGATGGCCTGCCGCACGGTGAGTGAGGTGGGCGCTTGAAACAGGCTCAAATCTACGCCTGACTTGAGCACACGAAAGCGCGCCGCATCATAGCCCGCCCGTGCGTGCAGATCCACGAGGTATTGGCTGGGGGAAATGAAGCGCCGCACATCGCGCACAAACCAGCGAATGATCTGCCGACGAAAAGGGATGTTCCCCCAGAAATCATACCGCCGATAACACTCGCGACACCAAAATGACGAAGCCGCTGGATCGCACAGGCTCCTATCCCCTTTGAGCAGCATGTTATTGGGACAGAGCATCCAATAGTCATGCAATGTCAAGACAACCGGAATGCTCAGCCTGCGGCAGACCAGGAAGGGTGCCAATGAGGCCCCGGACACATTATGAATATGCACCAGATCGGGGCGGATATCCTCTACTTCGCGGTAGACGGCATGATAGACCAGCGGGTCGTAAATCCGCTCCCACTCAGTGCTGGCGCGGTGGTCGAAGGTCAGCTTGCGCACGGGAACACCCTTGAAGACATATTCCTGACGCTCCTCCTGGGAGGCTCGCGCGTAGACAGCGAGCACTGAGGAATCGTAGCCGCGCTGGCGCAGACCGTAAGCCGAATAAAAGGCGCTGATTTCCGCGCCGCCCACATACTCGGGTGGGAAGAGATTGTGGATAAAGAGGACTTTCATTCTGTCTGGCCTCGGTCCATTTGTTTATACAAGTGCACCTTCGCCTTGCCCGGCAGGACGTATTCCCCGATAGCCCGAAACCGTTGACCGAGGGGATGTGCCGGGTCCTGCAAGGCGGCTGTCGCAGGCAAAGCATATCTGTTCAGCTCCGGCGGCCCCTGGTCACCCTCCTTGGTGACGACATAGGTACATGCGGTTATCGCCGCCACATAGTTCGGATCGTTTCCTACATTGATAACCGCGAGCGGCAGTTTTGATAGGAGGGTATAATATCTGAAGGAGCCAGCCTCGAAAGATGAGCGATTCGGGACAATGCCGAGCTGTGCGGGGGAGCTGGCATCACGCTTGACCAGATCGCGGCCTATGTCATGCAGGATATACGTTGTTGGCCAATTCCATGGCCGCGGCGGGTAGGCCATGTGAATCCACTCGCTATAGAGCGCCAGCTCACCGAGCGGCGAGTTCCAGGCAAGCGACCTACTCAGGGGGAGTGGCGAGGGAAAGCTTGCCACGCCATAGGTAACGACCGCAAAGTGAAACAGGGCCACGCCCGCTGTGAGAGCGATCAGGGCCATCCGCCAAAACCGCTTCTGTATGCACAGCAGCCAATCCGCCGAGATCAGGGCCATGGCCGGGAAACAAGGCATTGGGAAACGGTCATCGGTGGTGTTCACCAGCGACAACAAGCCATACGATGCGCCGATCCATAGCGCAAGCACTCCGTTCTCACGGCGACGTTTCCATAGTGTAAAGATCAATGCGACGACGAACAGTAGCGTGAAGAAAAGTTGCAGTTCATGGTTCGTCAGCGAATGCCCATAAAAGGCCAGGGTCCTGCCTATCGCCGCCACGCTCACAGACTCCGAGTTGCTGCCCATGATGATATGGCTGCGCAGATAGCGAGCTAGGAGGTCCGCCTTGAGACCATACCAGGGGGCAGCAATGGCTGCCACAATGGCGCCCGGCAGCGCGAGATTCAAGACGGTGCGAAGCGACGGCTTGCGAGAGAGAAGTTGCCCAAAGGCCCAAAGCAAAGGCCCCGCCAGGAAAAGCGCAAAAGAGCGCTTGGTGAGTAGGCCCAAAGCGCAGGTCATACCAAAAAGGAGCGCGTAACGCCTGTGCTGAAAGTACTGGCTGCGCACCAATGCATATACACTCGCCACCACCATCGCCGTGAGGGTCACGTCAATAAGGCATTTGCGTGACAGGCCGAATATCATCGGGTACATGGAGGCCAGAAACGCGCCCAGCAACCCCGTCGTTCTGTCATGCAGTTGCTGCCCAATTCCATACGTAGCGGCGATCAAGAGGGCTAAGGCCGCCAGATTCGCTAAAGAGGCAGTATCTTCTGATGCGCCAAAAAGCCAGTAAAAAGGGAGTGTGCTCAGATGAAAAAACGGGGCATAGGGGCCCGCTTCCTTCAGGAGGGTGTGCAGGAAACCCTGCCAACTCGTCACTCGCAGATAGCGCAAGCTAAGCCAGAGGTGATTGGCCATGTCCCAATAGGGGGGCAGCTTGTCTATCCAGAGCCAGAGGACGTTGTTGAGAGCATGGAACCCCCAGAGCGCGCCCAAAGTCAACCAGGCGGACGGGCACTTACTCTCACGCCCTCTCTCGCCAGGGATGCCATGGCCTCGGCACGTTTCCACTGTGCTAACCCAAACCCCCAGAGCCAGCACAAGCAATGGGGTAGCCAGCGAAAGCACCTTCCGGCAAGCTGTCCAGAGCCTGGCATCCGCCAGGGCCGCATTGTGCTCCCGGCCAGTATCCACCTCGGTCGGGATGGGAAGGGGACGCCAAAGGAGAGAGCAGACCAGCGCGGCCAGGCCTAACAGGACGATCAGTGCCGCGCCCCATTTGCTTTTGGTGGTTGTTTTTTCGTGTCTTTCGTGATCCAAAGCCCTTTTCACCACCAATCGCCGGAACGACAAAACTCGACGCGGTCGAGCCAAAGGTCAACAGTACCCTGAAAGTATATACGAAATACCAATTTCTGCCACTTGGGGTTTGTGAACTCCAGAGAAAACTCCTTATACTGGCCCGGCTCGGCGAGGTCGGTCACCTGGATGTCCCGTCGCCCCATAATCACCTCTGCCGGCACATCGGTGATCTCCACAAAGGCCACCGACGGATTCGTGGTTCGGGCGCCGCGCTTTAGCGTGAAACGGATACGGAAATCCCCCTCAGGAAAAAGCTCGTAAGGGCCATAAGCCAGCCAGCCTGCCTGGTCTGCTTCCACGACTCCCTGGATAGCCTGGCCTCCCGATGCTGCGGTGTCCGACACGATGCGGCCGGTTTGGCTGAGCAGGGACTCCCCTTCATAGCTGCGCGGACCTAAAAAAGCGTACCAATAGCCAAAGACCAGCCCTCCTATGGCAAGCAGCAAGAGAGCCAGGATAATCATGTAAACGGCTCGGTCCAACGATGTAGAGACGTAACATGTTACGTCTCTACACTCAGGCTCACGACTTTTAGGGAGAACCCACCGCAGGTATCCACAGGCGGCGAAGGCAAGCAGAACCGCCGCCCAGAAAAGCGCCGCAAGCCGCGCCTTCCACATCTCTCGGGGCCGGATGATGACCTCATCTGCCCAGAGATCGCCCGCGCCGGTAGAGAGCAAAGAACAGGAAATGTCTTGTCGGCTCGCAAGGGTAAATGTCACCGTGACATCCCGATAGACTCCCCATGGCGCCAACTCCTGGCGCGTCAACTCTTGCCGCAGCAGCAGGGACGCAACATGTTGCGTCCCTGCTGCTCCCGCCTGGATTTGAATGATAGCGAGCGACGCATTCGCAGAGGCCGGCTGGCCTGCTCTAAGGCGATAGATGATGTCATAGCGGCCTTCTGGCAGGGAAACTCGCGGGCCGTCCAGGCCCAGGCCGGAAACGCCTGCCGCCGTCCATGTAGCCAGGCCCCCTGCAGCGTCCGCATCAGGGACGATCGTCCCCACAGGGGAGAGGAGCGCCTTGAACTGCGGCAAAAGATAGGTGCGCGGCGGCCCCTCTTTGACGCCTTCATCGTCCCATCCCTTGTCCTTGTAACGCACGGCGGGCATAAACAGGGGGAAAAGGCGGTTCAAGTTCACTCTACAATAGTCCCCATAAAGGCGCAGAATCTTAGAGTGGTCATACTCGTTAGCGTAAGCCCATAGCGGTGAGGCCATGACCAGGCCAGCAGTGACCAGGGAGATCGCCAGGAGCGCGAAGCTGACCGCGCGGAAAATGTTGCTGCGGATGGCTCCCCAGGCCGGTGCCAACAACGCTCCCGCCAGAGGCACGACAGCCACCAGGTAGCGAGGCGGGATTCCCCAGCGCACCTGAAATCTGGTGAAACCCAGGCTGAGGTGCTGCAAAGCCAGGACGCTCCCCAAGACGATGGCTGGCCAACGTTGCCGCCGCCAGAGGATCAGCCAGCCGAGCAAGGCGATGATATAGATCGGCGCGTTAAGGAACAAGCCCATCCTCTGATCCAACAACCAGCCGAGGAAACTGTCGAAGTGATTGAGCGGCCCAAAGAGTTGGCTCAGCAGGGTCGTTACCCTACCTGCTGTCGCAACACCCAGAGGGGAGGCGGCCCTAAACAGTGAGCGATTGAGGATGGCGATGCAGACGAGCGCGCCGCCGGTGGTCGTACTCAACGCTACCCCCCGTGCCCAACCGATTTCCCGCCGGCGGACAGCGCGGAAGAGCAGCAAGGCCAGGAGCAGCAGAACTACAGGCAGGAAACGAATCACCAACCAGGACAACCCAACCAGGCAGAGGCCAATGGCCGCCCAACGCCAAACGGGCAACTTCTGGGGTTGTATGATCTGCCGCGCCACCCAAATGATGAGCAAAGCAGCAACTATATCGGTGTAGACCA
>CAYPON010000138.1:8065-9526 GCA_964412315.1 uncultured Anaerolineae bacterium
ATAGGGAAGAAGCGGCATGGTGCAAGTCGCGGCCAGCCAGGCCAGCCAGGCCGCCTCGCGGTGGTACGAGACTTCGTAGGCCAGCAGCCAGACATTGGCCGCGACCAAGGCCGCGATGAGGTTCAAGAAATAGACGACCGCGGCGTACCTTCCCAGGCGATAAGCGGGCAAAAGGAGAAGCGAAAAGGAGACCTCGTGAAAAGGATACCATTTCCCATCCGCTCCGACGACGACATGCGGATCCAACCAGGGAGTTGAGTCGTAGAAGGCGTCATAGTCCCGTCGCAGGTAGTTGTTGGTCAGGTCAATATCGCCATCGGCCAGCAGGCTTTGTGCGATCAGCAGATAGTGCGGCTCGTCGCCCGTCATCGGCCAATGGGCCAGCACCCACGGTGTTAAGGCGACGTAAAGCAATAAAGGGAGCAGGAAAGCCCATATCGCCATCTGGTTTGAGCGAAGGGAGGTCATTTTACATAACAGAAAAGGAGGTGCATGATCGGCGTGGGGGACAGAAGGTATCACAACGGATTCAGGGCCTGATTCTGGCATGAGGGGGGGATCCTCCGCTGGGGAGCTTCAAGCGGCTTTAAGTCTCCTGTTCCAATTGTGCATCGTTCATGGTCCAGACCTGATCCCCGATGACCCACCGATGTTCAGGCCGGAAAATCCCCACATCTCTCCAGCGGGAGCGAATGGCGAAGGTATAATAGCCCCGATAGTAATCGAAAGCCATCCCTTTGCTCGTGTGAATGGCGACATCGAGCGAATAGGTGCCTTCGATGAAAGCGAAGCGATCAAACTGTATCTTGACGACGCCGGAGCCAGGGGACAGGGAGAGCGGTATCTTCTCGATATCCGTGTTCGTACCATAACTAAAGAGGCCGTCGCTGCGATAGATGCCGATGCCAAACACCACATCCTCGGCCTCGCGATAGGCTTCGTAGTGAATCTCGATGGTCAAAGGCTCTCCGCAGCGGAAGAGGTGCTTATGCTCGCCTTCCTCACCCAAAAGCCGCACCTTGCTGATGCGGATTTCCCCCGTGCCCCAATGTTTGGGGTCTTCGGCAGACTGAGCCGATGGCGTCGCCTCAGTTGATGCCTCCGGCGCACCCTCACCAGGCGCGGCTTGCTCAGCCGGGGGTTCGGGGGGAGGCTTGGGAATGTCTACACGCTGCTGGGAAGCGGCCAACTGGCGGCTCTCCTTCTCGCCCACGCTGGTCAGATATTGGTCAACGACTCGGCGCGTTAGCCCCTGGTCTCGGATCATCCCATCTTCTAGCCAGATGGCGCGGTCGCACAGGCGGTTGACCGTAGCCAGATCATGCGAGACGAAGGCGATGGTCTTGCCCCTGCGGCGGAATTCGTCTATGCGATCAAGGCACTTGTGCTGGAACGCCTCATCGCCGACGGCCAGCACCTCATCTATGAGCAAGATATCCGGGTCTATGCTCGTGGCGATGG
>CAYPON010000139.1:0-9431 GCA_964412315.1 uncultured Anaerolineae bacterium
TCCCTCGTTGACAAAAATCCTGGTTCAGAGTATAGTATCGGCAGCATTTCGCCATCCAAGCTCCAGGAGGAACATGATGCTCAAAGCTGCGCTCGGCCTGGCTCTGTTGGCTCTCTCTTATTTCGTTGGCGTTCGCACCGCTTCCTTTCACGCGCACCTTCTCTTCCCTCTGGGCTTCTGGCTTTTCTTCGACGCTCTGGACTCTGCGCATCGTGGCACATCATTGTTATCGCAGCATAGTCCGGCACATACGCTGGGCGTTATCTTGGTGGGCGGCCTGGCCGGCCTCTTATTGGATTTTCACATGATCATTGTGACAGGAATCTTGCGCCTTTTGGCGGTGGATAACATCATCACTGCGCTCGAAATGTATCTGGGCTGGGGACTTTGCCTTCCGGCTATCTACGAATCCTATCAAGTGTTCTTGAATCTTGGCACGCGGCGGAATAAACAGGTCTCCGTCGAAGACGCCAAACATCTCATCCGGCCATTCTGGCACCATTGGGGCCACCCTTTGCTTGCGAAAGAAACTATTCGCCAAACTGGAAGTATCCTCATTGGCGCGGGGGCCATACTTATCTGCATCCCGCTCTTCTTGCGCATGTATCAGCCCGGCGTTTCGGGTTGGCCGATCATCCTCAGTTTCGCTGGCTTTTGGCTAGCAGCCGAAGGTCTGGCGGCGCACCGCAACCGCAGCGGCATCCTTGCTTTCTGGCTGGAGGGCCGCTGGTGGCCAGCCCTGGCGATTTTGCCCCCGGCGCTGATCTTCGTCATCGCCTGGGAAGGCTTGAATGGCCTCATGGGTTCTTGGGTATATCAGAATCTCTTTTGGTTAGAGCCAAAAGTCTGGAACGTGCCATTGGTCGCCATTTTCGGCTACATCTTTTGGTATATCCTCTTCCTATCGTTTTATGAGGTGCTCTTTGGCTTCGCTTTCACTTCCCGATACCGCTTGCGGAGCTCTCGCCGACGCTCCTCGGCAGAAACCGAGTAAGGGCTGTCTGACAACTGCATATTATGTCAATCAAGGAGTTGAATCATGGCTTCTGCATTACCTATTAACGTCACTTGCCCCGTTTGCGGCACGCCTTTTGTCGCTCGCATACAAAACATCGTGGATGTGGGGCGTCAGCCGGAGCTGAAAAGAGAGCTATTGCAAGGCCAGGTTAACATCGCCGCCTGCCCTAAATGCGGCCAAAGAGGGGTGCTGGCCACGCCCCTTCTCTATCACGATCCCGAAAAGGAACAGTTGCTCGTCTTTGTGCCGGATCAACTGAATATGCAGGTCAAAGAGCGGGAAAAGATCATCGGCAGCCTGGTGAATGCTCTCATCAGCACCGTGCCCGCCGAACAAAGGAAGGCTTACCTGCTGCAGCCCAAGACCTTCTTCGCCTTGGAGCGGCTCATGGAAGAGATTCTACAGGCCGATGGCATCACCAAAGAGATGATCGAGGCGCAGCGCCAGAAGATCAACCTGATACAGGAGTTGCTGGCCGCCAAGGATAATGCCGACAGCTTGAAGGCTCTCGTTGAACAAGGCCGGGATAAGCTGGACTATGAGTTCTTTCTGCTTCTGAGCGCCTCTATTGACGCAGCGAATCAGGAGGGCGAGGCGCGCCGCGTTGGGCAATTGCTGGACTTGAGGGAGAGGCTCCTCGAACTTATCGCGCCGCCTATTCCCGAACCCCTGCCAGCAGGAGCTACACGTCAGGATCTCATCGAGAAACTCTTGAACGCCGAAAACAAGGAGGCTCTGGAGGGCCTCGTCATCAGCAACCACCAGATGGTGGACTATCTGTTCTTTCAGGCTCTCACGGAACGTATCGAAGCTCTGGAGAATGCCGGCGATACGGCGCAAGCCGCTCGCTTGCGAGATTTGCGCGGCGAAGTACTCGATGTGACGGACAGGTTGGATAAAGAAGTGCGGGCCGCCCAACAAGAAACGGTTGCCCTGATCAGCGAATTACTGGCCAGCCAGGACCTGGACAAAGCCGTGACCGAGCATCCGGAAGGCTACGATGCTCTCTTCTTCATCATATTGGGCAGCATGATGGAAAGCGCCAACAAAATGGGGCAGAAGGATCTCGCTGACAAACTCCAAGATTTGCGACAACGGGTTGTCGCTTTCCTGGAACAGCAAATGCCGCCGGAGCTGCGGCTCATCAATCAACTCCTGGCGGCAGAATATCCGGAGGGCACTAAAAAGTTGCTCCAGGAACAGGCAGACCAGGTGACCGAGGATTTGGTCGCTGCCATGCGCGCCATCGCTTCGGATTTGGAAACGCAGCAACCCAGGATGGCTCGCAGACTCCGCGATATTGCCGAGCAGGCCGTTTCCCTCCTCACGCCTACAACGAAGCAGGCCTGATACATGAGTGGTTGTTGCTTACATCCATCAGCCAGACGAGCTGAGGCTGGCTTGCCCTTTCCAGCGACAGCTCTTTCGGGCCGTCGCTCCTGGCGGAGCAGCTAGTAGTAAAAACCTATCTCAAAAGACGGGATGGCGCCTTTTTCGCTGGCATAGCCGCCCTCCAGAAGCAAACCCGGAACCGAGAGCACCCGCCCTTTGGTTTCCTCCGGCGGATAGATGCGCCGGTAAAACATCCGATCCAGGGTGTATACGCGGACGTTCTGCAACTGCCATCCCTGGCCTACGCGCAACACGCCATGGACAATGACGGCCCGCTCGCGATAGATTGCCATCGCCTCAGCATCCACTTCTGGAGCCAGGGCGGCCACATCTGCGCCTTTTGCGCGCACATAAACCGCCAGGTCTTTGAAAAAGCCCACCGTTTCTGGCCTTAGCTCCTCTGCAAGCAAAAAGCTGCGGTAGTACCAGACCGACGTGCCCGCTCCCTGTGGGATATCTACACGTTCCGCCACCAAGCTCCTGCCATTCCAAAAGCCAACGACCGAGGCCCTCGTTCCATCGGCTAATGGCGTGGCCGTCTGCTGCTCGGGGCTGATCTGCTCCACCGATATCGCTGCATCCTTACCGGGCAGGATCGGTGTTTCCCTCACTGGAGGAGAGGGCATCGCAGGGCGGAAGGACATCGTTACTAACTCTGGCCCCCCTTCCACCGTCAGAATTTCGCCGCTGTCCAGTCGCAGATCGAAGCGAAAAAATGGGGCCTGCGGGAAATCGGAGCTTTGCCAGTTGTATACCCGGCCGGCGAGCTGGCTGACCTGCCCTTGCGAGATCATGCCAGAAGTCCGCGCGAAGGGAAAATAGCGCGTCTGGAAAGCATCCACGGGCGATACATAAGTGATGGTCGGATGGCGAGTAGAAGTAGGCGTGAAGGCGGCTGTCGCCGTACGGGTCGGTGTGAAGGCCGGCCTTGGCGTCCAGGTAGGTATCGGTGGCGCCGTTGAGGTGCGCGTGCGCGTGGGTGTGGCTGTCGGCACGCGGGTGGGCGTGAGTGTGCTCGTCGGCATAGGGGTAACTGTGGACGTTGCCGTCGGTGTGCCGGTAGGGGCAACGGTTATTATCGGCGTGTTAGTGGGTGTGGAGGTCACCACAGGTGTACTCGTCGGCGCACTCGTCCCTGTAGAAGATGGCGTTGCCGTCGGCACCGCCGAGGGAGTAGATGTATGAGCCTGGGTGGCGGTGGGCGTCGCCGTCCGATCCTCAAGACGTTCCCACCAGAGGCGAATTAGAGCCTGGCCGGCGTTCTCGTAATACTCGACCACGATCTCGTAGGATCCGCCGGTCAGCGAAATGCCTGCCTCATAGGAAGCCCCTGCCGCATCATGCCACTCGTCCAGCAGTTTGAAGCCCGCTACCCACAGGCGGAGGCCATCATCGGCGCGGGCGTAAAAGCGGTAATTCCCAGCCTGTAAGCTGACCACTCTCCGCCAGCGCACCGAGAAGAGATCCGTGTTGATCCCCTCTGCTGGCGACCCGCTTCCCCAGTCGAAATTGATCTCAAGGTCATTGCGGAGCAAAGCTGGATCGCCGCTGAGGGTCACGTTGTTATAATACTCCCCCTTCCAGTCCGGGTAGGAAGTTATCGGCTCCCACCATACGGCGATGACAGCGTCTCCCTCCGCTTCAAAATAGTCCACCTGCAATGCATGTTGTCCAGCGGCCAAATAGAGGTCTACCGTGTACACCTTAGCAGCGGACTCGCGCCACTCGTTCAGAACCAAGCGGTTGCCCACCCAGAGGCGCACGCCATCATCCGCCCGCAGGAAAAAGCGGTAACCACCGACCTTGAAGCCGAGGGTGCGCGTCCAGCGCGCGGAAAAGCGATCCCGGTTGATGCCAGGTGCCGGCGCATTCTGCCCCCAGTCAAAGGCGATGGCCTCGTCTATGCGCACCAGGGCCGGCTGTCCCGCGAGGGAATCGTTGTTAAAGTACTCACCTCGCCAGCCGGCAACGGGCGTCGGCACAACCGCAGCTTGTGTCGGCGTGGACGTGGGCGGCTGCAAGCCGACGATAACGCGGGTCGCGCTTACGACGCCGCTGGCCGTGACAAAACCTTCTACCACTACTTTGTCGCCGCGCCGCATGTCTGCTAATGAAAGCGGCCTGCCATCCACTGCTGTTATCGCCGCCTCGCGCGGCAGATTGACCGCGTAGGTCCTCTCCTCTTTGCTCCTGACTGTGATCAGGCGCACTTCCACAGCGATGGTCTCGACAGTACCTTCCAGACGGATGGCTTGCACAGTGGAAGTTGCCTTGGGCGTTGTTGTGGGAGTAGCAGGAGGGTTAGGAATGGAGAACAAAGCGGAAATCTCAAATCCACCGGCGCGAGCCAGGACGAACCAATCCAGGGCGCGATCCCATATCTCCATGGGCGGCACGTTCAGCCTGGCCTCAAAATGGCCCTGGCCATCAGCAACAACCTGGGCGAAAGGCTGGGAGCTTAGCGCATCCGCACGCGAATAGCCTAGATAAAGGGAGACGGCAGCGCGGGGCGGCCAAGCCTCACCGATGACAGTGGTCACGGCTCCTGGTTTACCCCTATTCGGCTCCAGACGGAGAGAAGGGTCCACAAACGGTGTCTGGGTTGGCGAAACTGTCGGAGTAGGCGAGGGTTTCTGCCCCCAACGTGAAATCCAAAGCCCTGCCACGACCCCAGAGAAAAGTATGACTACAGCAGCCAAAGCGATCAAGGCTCGTCTGAGCATCGTCAACCTCCTAGCGCTCACTTCTACCGTTCAGACGCTCTGCCAGGATAAAAGTTCCCTTCACAAAGGCTCGCAGTGCTCGCCAGGCCACAAATCGCGGGCGAGAGAAGGGCAAAAGCGATGAATCGCTCACTACAAACCACAAAATCGGTACTCCTGGGAGACCAGGCTTGGTGCTTCTGGCGAGTTGTCATACAATGATTAGGGGAGGAGCGGGTTAATGAAAGGCCGGGTGCTGTTAATCAATCCCTGGATTTACGACTTTGCCGCCTATGATCTCTGGGCGGAGCCGTTAGGGTTGCTTTATATCGCCGCTGTGCTGCGGCAAGCGGGCTATGAAGTGAACTATCTGGACTGTCTCGACCGCCATCATCCCGAGCTTTTACGGCGGCTGGGGCGCGAAATGCCCAAAAGCACACCCTATGGCTCTGGCAAGTATTATAAGACAATTCTGGACAAGCCGCCAGTCTTGCGAAATGTGCCACGCCGTTACGGGCGATATGGACTGCCGCTGGATATTTTTGACCGCGAGCTAGCGAAGCTGGAGCGGCCGGATGTGATGTTGGTTACCTCCATTATGACCTACTGGTACCCAGGCCCCTTCGAGGTCATCCGCCGCGTCAGGGCCTATTTTCCTGGGGTTCCTGTCATCCTGGGGGGCATCTATGCCACGCTCTGTTATTCCCACGCCGTCGCTAATTCGGGGGCGGATTATGTGGTGGCTGGCGAAGGGGAACGCCAGGCTCTGCAATTAGTGAACCAACTCACGGGCCATGGAGACGCCCCCTTGCCGCTCTATGACACATTGGACGAGCTACCTTATCCCGCTCACGATCTGCGGCGACGGCTGGACTTTGTCGTCGTCAATACCTCCAGGGGATGCCCCATGCGCTGCACCTATTGCGCCTCCCACTTGCTTCATCCTAAGGGATTCCGGCAACGCAATCCCTATGCCGTGGTCGAAGAAATCCGCTATTGGCACGTAGAATACGGCGTCCGGGACATCGTGTTTTACGACGACGCTTTGCTAGTTCACTCCCAGAAGCACTTTCACGTCATCCTGGACGAGATATTGCGCCAGAGATTATCTTGCCGTTTCCACACCCCGAACGGCCTCCATGCGCGGCTGATTGATCCTCAATTGGCGGAGAACATGTATGCGGCTGGATTCAAAACGGTGCGCATGAGCCTGGAGACAGTCAATAGGGCGCGGCAACAGGAAACCGGGCCGAAGGTAACGCAGGAGGATGTGCGCCAGGCTGCCGCTAACCTCAAGAATGCAGGCTTTGCCGGGCATGACATCGGCGTCTACGTCCTGATGGGCCTCCCGAACCAACCCCTACAAGAGGTCATAGACAGCATTAACTATGTCCACGAGTGCGGCGTGCGGGCCTACCTGACGCTATACTCGCCGATCCCCGGCACGGCGGAATGGGAGCGGGCGGTGCAGGGAGGCCAGATCGCCCCTGATGCTGATCCACTGTTGCACAACAACTCAATCTACCCTATGCTGAGGGGATACTTTACCGAAGAGGAATGCCAGCGCGTGAAAGATCACGCCCTGGAGGGGAACAAGCGCATCCTGTAGCCGTACTCTCAGGCTACTGCACGATGTCGAAATTCTCGATGTTCCACATCTCGCTGTTCTCGGTCGGATCCATGATGACACCTGTCACGTTCGGCCGAGTAGCACCGACTTTGATGCAGGCGAACAGTGGCAGCACGGACAGTTCCTGGGTAAAGATATACTGTGCCTCCGCCCAGAACTTCTTCTGCTCATCCTTCTTGAGCGTGCTCTTGGCCTTGTTCACCCACTCGTCGTACTTGGGGTTGCAGTAGCCGGTCTCGTTCTGGCCAACCCACCTGTTCTCAGGGCCAGGGATTTCCGAGCACATGTACAGCTCTCCCGGTGGCTCCACACCGGTCAACCAAGGAAACTGGCCGAGATCGAAGCGGCGCCCAAAGAGCGGGCCGTCAGGCCCACCGGCGAAGAGCACCGAGGCGGGCGGATACTCCAATTTGACCTTGATGCCGATCTGCCTCATCTGCTGCTGGAAGAGTTGTGTCGCCTGCTCGCGCACCTTGTTGCCGGCTGTGGTCATCAAACTGACTTCAAAGAGTTGGCCTCCCTTTTCCAGGTAGCCCTCTTTGTTAAGAGTCCAGCCGGCTTCTTTCAGCAGTGCCTTCGCCTTCTCCGGATTATACTCGTATTTGACGAGCTTGTCCGCAGGCGGGAACATCGGATGCTCTTCGGGAAGATAGCTATGTTGCACCTTGCTCTTCCCGTCGAGGATCTTGTCCACCATGGCTTTGCGATCCGTGCCATAAGCGATAGCCTGGCGAACCTTAATGTCGTTGAAGAAGACGTACCGTTTGTCTACCGGCTTGATGTTAAAGTCAATATGCTCCCAAACGATGCCGGTCTGGAACACAGGCTTGAGGATACCTTGCTTCTCGGCCTGCAAGAGGAAGGGGACCTGATCCAGGGACATGCCGTCCTGCGTGCCGATGTCCACCTTGCCCGCTAACAACTGCACCAACAACTGGTTCGCGTCGGCGATGAATTTGTAGATGACCTTGTCCAGCTTAGGCAAGCCTTCTTGAGCACGCCAGTAATTCGGATTCTTTTCCACGGTGATGTGATCGCCAGCTACCCACTCCACCATCTTGAAAGGCCCATAGCTGAGCGGCTTGCGGGAGTAATCGCTCTTCAGGATATCCTTGGGCTTCATCTCCTCCAGCACATGCTGCGGGTAAGGCCCCCAGAAGTTGGTGAAATACGTGGCATCCATCCAGCCAGGGAGGCCGCTCCACTCGACAGTCAAGTCATCCTTGGCGACATAGCTGGCTGTGCGCTTGCAGCGATATTTGCTCGTGGGTGTATCGGGGTGACAGGCCAGGAAAAAGGCAAAGGCAGAATCGTGAGCGGTCAATGGCTTGCCATCTTCCCACTTGAGGCCCGCTTTGAGCTTGAAGGTGACGACCAACTGATCCAGCTCCATCCCTTTGGTTGCGGTCATCACTTCGCCGGCCTCGACATACTTCTCGCCAGGCTTCACTTTCGCCTTTTTGAGCACTGCGTCGCCCGTTTCCAGGCTGGGCAGGCTCTCCAGGATGACCGGCTGATAGTCGTAGGTGCGGCTATCAATGGGGCCGTCCGTAAGGGCGTGCAGGACATGGACCATGGCCAGCGCGGAACCACCGTATCCATACAAAGTATCCGGCTCCTGCGCCTGACCGATAACCAAGACTTTGGGCTTAGCAGGCTCTGGCGTCGGGGTAACTACCTTGACTACTTCTTTGGTCACTTCCTTGACGGTTTCCCTGACCACGGTCTCTTCGACGACTACAGTCTCTTTGACGATCACTGTCTCTTTGACCTGCACCGGCGTCGGCGCAGTGCAGGCGGCCAAGGCCGTGGCGACGACCGTCAGCAGAGTGACCAACAAAGCCAACTTTTTGACTGTGTTCCTCCCCCTGGTGGTCTCCCCATCAAGTGTTGCCCAAGCGTCCCGGCCAGTTTTCACCGCCGGAACCCCCTGTCAGCGAATTAGACAACGAATTAACGAATCAAACTACAGCAGGCGATTCGTTAATTCGTTTCCGAATTCGTTGACAGGGCCTCTGCGTGCTCTGCAGTAAAACCGGGGGCAGCAACACTCAAAAGGGAGACCATCCTCCCCTTTTGTTCTGGAAATTCGCTTAAGTGCACCTAGGCGACGCGGAAGCACGACACCCAGTGCTGATCCCCTACATCATTGAACGAAGGCTCTTGCACATCGCACTTACCAGGCATCATCACCGGGCATCGCGTCTGGAAATTGCAGCCGGGCGGCGGGTTCGCCGGATCGGGCACGTCGCCCACCAGGATGATCCGCTTGCGCTTTTCCTCCACCCCGGGGTCAGGAATAGGAACGGCGGAGAGAAGAGCCTGAGTGTAGGGGTGCAAGGGATTCTCGTACAACCTCTTCCGGTCGGTCAACTCGACGATTTTGCCCAGATACATGACCGCGACGCGGTCGCTGATGTGCCTGACCACAGACAGGTCATGGGCGATAAAGAGATAAGTCAGGTGGAACTTCTCTTGCAACTCCTCGAGCAGGTTGATGATCTGCGCCTGGATCGAGACGTCCAACGCGGAGATAGGCTCGTCGCAGACGATAAAATCGGGGTTCACGGCGAGGGCGCGCGCCACACCGATCCTCTGCCGCTGCCCGCCGGAGAACTCGTGAGGGTAGCGGTTGACAAAATAGGCATTCAAGCCCACAACTTCGAGCAGTTCCTGCACTCGATCCTTC
>CAYPON010000140.1:0-9303 GCA_964412315.1 uncultured Anaerolineae bacterium
CGACAGCCGCCTCCTTCTCCTTCACCGGGTCAAACCACGTGTTGGTCCAGACGACGTGGACTGTCGCCGCCGGGTTCGCACTCCTTACGCCGAGTGCGAAAGCATTGATGCCACGGACGACCTCGGGGATCGGGAACGCTGCCACATAGCCGATCTTGTTGATTTTAGTAGCTTTGCCAGCCACGATACCTGAGAGGTACCTTGGCTCCTCCATGGCTCCGAAGACAGTGGAAACATTGGCTGCGGTCTTGTAGCCAGAGATGTGGACGAACCACTTGTTGGGGAACTCCTTGGCGACGGTGATAGTGGGGTCCATAAAGCCGAAGCTGGTGGTGAAGATCAGGTCGTACCCTTTGTTGGCGAAATCACGGATGACGCGCTCGGCGTCAGGGCCTTCGGGAACATTCTCAATATAGGCGGACTCGACTTTTGCGCCGAGTTCTTTCTCCACCATCTGCCGCCCCTGCTCGTGAGCCCAGGTCCAACCCAGATCGCCGATGGGAGCTACATAAACGAAAGCTATCTTCAGCTTCTCCGGCTTAGCGGCAGGTTTGGGAGCGCAGGATGCCACCAGTGCTGCCAATAATAAAGCCACAATGACCAAATTCCATATTCTTCTTCCATTCTGCAACATGTTCGCACGGCCTCCTTTTTAAGGTCTAGAGTTTTTGGATGACTCTCGACATCGAAAAGTGCCGCTTTGCTCGATTCCCCTTTGCTCACCCATCATCGGAAAGGTCAGTTTCTGCTAGGGAATCCGTTTCGTTTACCACCTCCTTCCACCTGTCTCACTGCGCCGGTTGAACCAGCCGCTTGAAAACCCCGATGTATTTATACCACAGACGTCACATCTTGTCAAACCTGACAATGAGAAGGTCATACTAAGCCAGAGACGCTTTGAGGCCCTGCAATAGTCGCGTAAAGGCTCCATGCCGTTGCGGTACGTGGTGACGTCCTAGCGCATCGTACTCGGCCAGGGCCGACGCCAGATAATGGCCGTGCGGCAAGCGCTCTGCCAGCCGCGCCAGAAGTGGATGCAAAATGTCGCGGAAAGGGCCGCCGTAGAAATCCTGGAATCCGTGGCGCACAGCCCAGCCTTCCAACGTGACCACAAGCCCGCGAGCCGCAGGCAACAGGTTCTCCCCAGACGCTAAAGCTTCCGCCAAACCCACCGTCGCCCCCTTCCAGGCCAACTGCGCGATCAGGTCATCCAGGAAGCGCGCTGGATCGCCGAAGAGCAGGCCACCCAAACGACCTGCCACCAGGGTGGCCCTGCGCGCGGCCAGAAGGCGAGCACGGGCGGAGGCGATGCGCCCCCCATCGTTGCCAGCTAACGCATTCCACCCCTCGGCGATGTCCGCGCCAAGGCCAGGGATCAATTCCTCGGCGAACATGGCGAGATTGATCGCCTGCCGGCCACGGGCCAATTGCGCGAAAAAGTAGGTGTGCGGCAACTGCAGGCCGTGAGACTGCGCATTCCCCATCGCGCCGCGCGGGTAACAGGCCGCATCGCCACCCGTTGGGCCGCTGGCAGCGAAGGCTCTTTCGATTCGCGGCAGGTCGCAATTCGTGAGCGGAAACGACGGCTCGTTTTCTATCGTGTTGTACGGGTAATAGAGGACACGATCATGAAGGCTCAACTCGGCCACCACCTGGAAATGCTCCCGATAGCAGGCCAGGAGTCCCCATGGCTCCAGGTCTTGGGCCATCATGCCGCACACAACTTCGCGCCAGGGCGTGAGCGGATCCCCCACCGCCGGCCTGCCTGGATCTCGCCAGCCCTGCCACATCCAATAGTTCAGCAGGATGCCCGGACGCATTGCGTCGAACAAGCGGCGGTGATCGGCCAGCAGTTGGACGAATTCGCTCGGTGGGGAGCCTTCGTAGCCACCCGGATCGCTGTCAATGATGGAAAAGCCATCTGCCCGGACGAGAGGCGCGAGGAAAACTTGGCGCGCCTCCATAAGCTCCCGCCGTTCGTCCGCATCGCCGGGGTTGATGCGCCGCTCGGTGGCAAAATAGGGCCGCGACTCGAAGGGATACTTGGCCGCCTCCTTGTTGCCCAATGTATTGGCACAGAGTACCACCCATACCGTCATGCCGAATTCGCGGTGCGCCAGATCAATGACCTGCCGCATTTTTGCCAGATGAGCCTTGTCGCTTGCTGTCAAAGGCAAGGGCATGCTGTCCACCATCGGCCAGATTTGCAGCAAATTGTAGCCAAGGCCCGTGATACCGCTCAGATAGGCGCGCCAGTCATCCAGCCTCCAGGTGCGCGCGGCGTAGGGATGGTTGTAGCCCCAGTGCATGTGAATGTACATGCCGAGCAACTTTGTCATGCTTTCTTCCCCATCATCACATCTTTCAGGAACAGTTTGCCCAAAGGGGAGCCAATATCGCTTGAGTCCGCCGCAGTCAAGTATATCATAGGTGGCCAGGCCTGTCAACCGCATTTTAACCTTGATCCCTCTCCCTGTGGGAGAGGGAAGGGTGAGGGGAGATGCTTCGCTTCGCTCAGCATGACATTCCGCCCCAAAACAGGGATGCACCCTAGCTTTGACAGGGCGCGCCACTGGTTGCTAAATGAACTTTGTGCTATAATCTCCGACTGTACAATCAGCGCAGACAGGAGCGGATGAATCGCTTATGACAAAACGCCTCTATTATGACGACGCATGTCAAACCGATTTCGAGGCGCGGATTTTGGAGCGCCGCACTCTTCAGAACGGCGTGGGCCTCGTCCTCGATCAAACGTGCTTCTATCCCACATCAGGCGGCCAGCCATTCGATCGAGGATGGCTCAATGACGCGCCTGTTCTGGATGTGTTCGAGGATGGAGAAGCCATCGTGCACGTCGTTAGAAAAGATGTGCCTGGGGACATGGTGCGGGGCCGTGTTGATTGGCAGCGGCGGGCCGACCATATACAGCAGCATACGGGACAGCATATCCTTTCCGCTGCTTTTCAGCAGTTCGGCGCAGCCACCGTCTCGTTTCACCTTGGGGAAGAAATCTGCACTATTAACCTGGACCGCGAGACCTTATCTGCTCAGGACGTGGCCCGTGCTGAGCAATTGGCCAATCAGATCGTGCTGGAAAACCGGCCCGTGGCCGCGAGGTTCTATAAGCAAGAGGAGTTGGCAGCTCTGCCGCTGCGCAAGCCGCCCACCAAGAGCGAGAATATCCGCATCGTGGCTGTCCGCGATTTCGATTACTCCCCTTGTGGAGGCACCCATTTCCGTTCCACCGGCGAAGTAGGCCCGATCAAGGTCCGCAAATGGGAACGATCTGGCCAGGAGACAAGGGTCGAGTTCCTTTGCGGCTGGCGAGCGCTGCACGACTATTTCTGGAAGCACGAAACGATCGTGCAACTCGCTAACGCCTTCAGCGTCAAAGATAAGGAGGTTGCCGCTACCGTATCGCGTCTGGCAGAAGAGGCGAGAGCACAAAGCAAGGAACTGGAAACCTTGCGCAAACGATTGTTGGATTACGAGGCTGAGGAATTGAGCGCCAAGGCACCACTGCTTGACGGCCTCAGGGTTATCCGGCAGGTTTTCGCTGAACGGGATGCGGAAGAGGTTCGGCGGTTGGCTCTGCGCATCATCGAAAGCGGCCAGCGAATTGTCCTTTTCGGCATCGGCGGCGCCAAAGGACGCCTGGTTTTCGCTCGCTCCACCGATGCCCCCGGCGACATGGCTCTCCTGCTTCGGGAGGTGTGCCGGGCCTTTGGCGGCGGCGGGGGAGGTCAACCCCATCTGGCACAAGGCGGTGGCCTGGATGAGCGGCGCCTGGAGGGTGCATTGGATTTCGCTTGGAACAAATTCCGCGCTGCGTTCGCCAAGAATCCTTTGGGAGGGTCGAAGGAATGAAGGAGATCAAGGATGGCATCTATGTGGAGACAGGGTATCAGGGCGCCAACGTCGGGTTTATCGCCACAGATGGAGGTGCGGTGCTCGTTGATACCCCGATGCTTCCCGCAGATGCCTGGCGTTGGCTACGCCGTGTGGCTCGCATTGTGACGGGCGGGTTGGCCTATCTCGTGAACACCGATTATCATGGCTCGCATATCCTGGGGAACTGCTTTTTCCCGGCGGTGATCATCGCCCACGAACTGACATGGCGCGAGGTTAAAACCCATGGTGAGGCTTTATTGCAACAATACATTGACGAGTATAAAGAAAAAGAGCCTCAAGTAGCCACTGAACTGGCTGAGGTCAAGATCGTCGCGCCGGAAGTCACCATCACTGACAACCTCATGCTACACAAGGGGGGGCGCGCGATAGAGGTGATATACCTGGGCGGTCACACCCCGGCAAGTATCGGCGTCCATGTCGCAGACAGCAAGGCTTTGTTCACAGGCGATGTGGTGGTCACGGGACGTCACCCAAGCCTGGCCGAGGCCCAGACTGAACAATGGCTGCAGGCGTTGGAGCGCATCCGGGGAATGGATGTAGAGGTGATCGTCCCCGGCCATGGCGAGCCTTGCGATCTCGCCGCCACCGAGTCACTTTCAGCCTACATTTCGGAGATGCGACAACGTGTTGAGACGCTATATCGTGCGGGTGCAAGCCGCCGGGAGGCGGTGGAGAAGGTGCGCATGGCCATGATAGATCATTTTCCCGTCCGCGCCGAGAACCGAGAAGCAGCCGCTGCGCGTCTCCGCGCCAGTATCGAACGTATTTATGAGGAGATCAGGAAAGGCCAATAGCTTCATTCCCCTGATCGGTGGTACTGCTGGTCTATTGACAAATGGGCTATCCAGACTTAGAGTATAGAAGAAATCGGAAGAATTCATTATTTGACAAAAATGGGGGAGAATAGTATACTTTTTACTAGAAAGCCGGAGGGCCACAATATGATGCTTATACTTCGTACTCTAAGCCTGATTATTAGCCTCATCCTAGTATTGCTTCTCGTCGTATCTCGGCGAGAAGCGAGTCGGAGTTGGGAGGAAGCGCAGGTACCGGTAAGGGTCAAGGACGAATAGATAGGCATTGAAGGTGAATCTCAAAAGCCTCCCAAGCGGGAGGCTTTTGAAGTTATCGTCGGACGAAAATGAAAAAGAGACTGACCTTTCACGACAACGGGAAAATGGCCTTTTCTACGATAAGCTATAATGCCCTTGTAGCCGCTATGCGCAGATATTTTCCTCACGAAGCAGCGTGGCAAGATCCAGAAGCCGACAACTGCGTGTGGGTGACGCTGCCATCGGAGGTAGACACTCGCGAATTGCTAGAGTGGGCGGAGTGGCAGGGCATCACTTTTGTGCCGGCCGAGGGTAGCCATCAGGGTACGTACAATGCTCTTGGCCTGTATTACACACACCTGCCGGTTGAGGAGATCGAAGAAGGCATCCGGCGCCTGGCAGAAATCATCAATAAATATCGTTATCTTGCCCAGCAATATAGAGAGGCCAGCTTGCTGAGCTTTGTCGGGCCCTGAAAAGGGCGTAGGGGAGGTTTAGGATGTTAAACGAGTTTCGTCGCCACCAGGCCGGTGCGCATCTGGAGCGTGGACGGAAGCTTGAGCGAGCGGGGCGTTATGACGAAGCAATGTCTGAATTTAAGGAGGCTGTCGAGGCCGATCCGAGCTATGCCGCTGCTCATAATGCCTTAGGGCATCACTATCGTCGCAAGGGTCTACTAACAAAAGCCATCGAAGAGTTCCGCATGGCCGTCAATCTGGCGCAGGATTACGAGAGCTACTACAATCTGGGCAAGACGCTCTTTGATCTGGAGCGCCACAAAGAGGCTCGTGATGCATTCCAAAGGTGTCTCGACCTGATCCCTGGAGATCCTTCGGCTCGTTACGAGTTGGCTTGTGCTCATTATGGGCTGGGGGAATATGCCGAGGCATTGCACGAGATGGATGGCCTCGCCAAGCTTTATCCGGATGATTGGGAGTTGCCATACGTACTGGGAAACTGCTATCTTCGGCTCGGCAAGTATGGGGAAGCCGAAGGGCAATTCCGCCAGGCCCTCTCCCTGGTGACCGCTGAAGAGGACAGATGGTCGGTCCATGATGCCTTGGTGATGGCACAAAGATCCCAGGAGTTTGGCTCCGCAGACCAGCTAAATGCCAAAGCGCGCTTCTACAGAGACTATGGGGTCATCTACTTGGGAACGGGCCACGACGACGGCTTGAGAATCCCCGAGTATTTTCTGTACAACTTTGCTTACCAGGATGTCGCTATTACCTTGCGCCGTTTCCAGAGGCTAGCTGAGGCGTTCGAGTGGTCTTTCGACGCTCTGGTAAGCGTGGATCAAGAGTCCTCACCCCTGGCGTTCGCGCTTTCCGAGATGCTGGACATTCCTGTACGTGACATTGATGATCTGCGAGAGGATGACTTCGCGCTCCTGGTATTCGGCATCGGACGTACCCCGGAGCTATTTCAAGTCACTATGGAGCGCCTGCCGGAGGTTGCCCTCTCCTTTGGCCTCTCGGTGTGTTGGCTGAAACAGGGCGAAATCCTGCCGGACGTCGTCGGAGTGACCACGCCGGAGGAAAGCTCTCTACCCTGGAGGCGCATCAGCCCGCTATCCCGTCAGCATACGCCTGACGAGCAAGAAGGCGGAAGGGCCATCGTGCTAAAACCACCTTACGAGGATACAAGGGGGCCGGAGGAGATCGCTCAAGATATCCTGCAGGCTCTGGATAATTTGCCGGACGAAAGCAACTGGCATGAGCAGGTACGATACTATACCTATGATCATGTTCGCCTTCGCTTCTTTGAGGGTTAAAGCGGGGAGAAGCCGGAGAGTTGATGCAGATGAACGCCCCGGTTTTTCCCAGGGGAGGGAAATCAACGTGGCCAGAAGAGAAGAAGACGCAGAGCAGGGCCAAGCCGCTGCAGAGGAGCGAGGAGGCCGCCAAGCCCGAGCCAAGCCCACTAACGCTATAGCCAGCTTTCTGCTGTCGGTGGGCCTGATTTTATTGGTCGTGGCATTCCTCTTTGTTTTGTGGTCACCTCTGAAAAGCCTGCTAACCCAATTCGCCGAAGCGATGCAGCAACTGCTCTCCATAACAGGGCAATTCCGGTAGCAACATCGGCCCACGGCCTCAACCTGGGCTGGCTGAAGCATTAGCGGGTTGGCGTCGCGCTAGCAGAGGCCGGTTTTTCCCTCACCACGATTTGCAAGTAGAAGGAGCGGCAATAAAGCTCGCCGGAGGGCGAGCGCAACCGCCAATCTCCCCGATACGTGCCTGGCACGAGGGGTGCTGTCATCGGCACCGTAATAGTCAACAACTCGCCAGGTTCTGCTACGACATCCAGTGGGATGGGCCGCTTGACCCCCATGGACTCCCCCGAAAAGTGCGTCCAGACGGAATTCTCGATCCAGGGACAGGTTCCATTGTTGGCGATCACCCACGTCTTTTGGAAGCGCTCCCCTGGGGCGAAGGGGGTGTCGTCATCTATCGTCTCCCGGACAAACTTGGCGGACATGACGCATGGCGTAGGCTGGGCGCGAGGCTGGCCGACCTCAGCCAGCCGGAAGGAGAAAATCGCCCCCTCGGAGGCGGGTTGGATGTAGCCACCCTCCTGGATCGGCATGTTGACCGTGATCCAAAGGCGCGTATCCTTGTCGTAAACCTCGGTCTTCCACAATAGATCCAGAATTCTGCCGCTTTTCGCCGGAAGGTGGATCGTCTCTAGGCTTTCCAGCCAAAGCCTGCCTCCCGCGCTCAAGCGGCGGCCAGAGCTATTCATCCCCTGGAAAAAGTCCCCTGCCACCAGATCGAGCGCGACATCGTTTGTATTAGTGATAACGACGGTGGTTATGAAAGCGCGCGTTTCAGGTTGCAGGGCTGAAGGAAGGCTTTTGGGTTCTTTGAGTTCGGAAAGGGAAACCTGGAGGGGATGCCCCGCCACCACCAGTCTGACCACATCGCCAACACGGTGGCTGGCGATTTGCGCCTGGCGAGGAAGATACTCAAACCCCTGGGACGAGGGTTGCTGGGTCGGTTGCGCCCTGGCAAACGAAACGATCTTCTGCGGTACGCTGGTCGTCTCGAATGCGAAAGGCCCGGGCCTCGCTGGCGTGACTGTGGCCGGCGGGGTCAACGTAGTGCGCAGATCATAGCCAGGATAACAGGCCATCGTGCTGAAGAAAAGGCAGAGAACCCCGAATTGGCAGAGCACGCGCCTTGTCTTCATCATCTATCTTTCCGCATGATCCGATAGATTAACAGAGGGGGATTGATGGGAATATCGCTCCAAGCATAAGCGGTGAGCATCCTCTCTTCGGCGGCAGCCAGCTTCTTTTTGTCGTTCGCGTGGAGCGTGAACAGGTCCTCACCTGCTCTTACAAACTCGCCCACTTTTTTATGCAGCACGATGCCCACGCTATGGTCAATAGGATCGCCTTTCTTGGCGCGGCCCGCTCCCAGGTCAACAGCGGTCAGCCCAACGGTCATGGCGTCCAGAGTAACAATGTAGCCTTGCAGTGGTGAAGGTATCGTCTCGATGAGGCGCGCCTTGGGCAGCAATTCCGGACGATCTACCATCGCCACATCTCCCCCTTGCCCTTCGACCAGCATACGGAATTTCGCCAAAGCCTGGCCGTTGGCGATCACCTGGCGCAGCATCCGCCGGGCGCTTCCCACGTCCGGTGCTTTGCGCCCCAAGATGAGCATCTCGGCGGCGACCGCCTCGCAATGTTCGCGGAAATCCGCCCCACCTTCACCGCGAAGGGTGGCGAGCGCCTCCGCGACCTCCAAGGCATTGCCCACGGCGTAGCCGAGGGGCTGATCCATATTGGAGAGCACCGCCGTTACCTGACGTCCGGCGCCTCTGCCGATGTTTATCATCGTGCGTGCCAGGGCGGCGGCTTCTTCGCGGCTTTTCACAAAAGCCCCTCGCCCCACCTTGACATCCAGCACAATGGCATTTGCACCCGCCGCGATCTTTTTGCTCATGATCGAGCTGGCGATCAACGGGATGCTTTCCACCGTGCCCGTCACGTCGCGCAGGGCGTAGAGCTTGCCATCGGCTGGGGCCAATTCCGCCGTCTGCCCGCAGAGAACGATGCCATAACGCCGCAGGTTATCCAGGAAACGCTCACCCGTCAGGTTGACATCATAGCCGCGAATGGATTCCATCTTGTCCAGCGTGCCGCCGGAGAAACTCAGCCCCCGCCCTGACATCTTGGCTACCAGCATCCCCAAAGCAGCCACCATGGGCAGAACAGCCAGCGTCGTTTTGTCCCCGACGCCCCCGCTGGAATGCTTATCCACTACCCAGGGCGCAACTTCGCTCCTGTCTCTTATACACATCTGACGCTGCCGACGAATAGAGAGGTGTAGAT
>CAYPON010000141.1:0-4807 GCA_964412315.1 uncultured Anaerolineae bacterium
AAGCGGCAGCGACGCCGCCCCCGCAATAATGGCGAGGAAGAGGAAACCGAACTCGAAGAGATGGGGGAGGAAGAGGAGATCGGGGAGGAAAAAGGGGCTGAAGAAGGAGAAGAAAGACTGGAGGGCGAGGAAGAAGATCTCATTTTGGATGTAAAAAATGAGGAGTAAAGCCCTCTGGATCAAGGAGGCCCTCGGTGTTGTGGCCCTGGAGCTTGCCAGGGCTGAATAGTCCGTATGGAAAGGCGAGCGATGGCTAGAACTCTGGCATTAGCGTTGGTCAGCATACTGCTGCTCGTCCTGGGGCAGAGCCTCCTGAAATACGGGTTGACGCGCATGGGGGGCGTGAATTTCGCAGGAGGGCAGATCCTGCAGGGGATGCGCGCCATCCTGACCAGCCCCCATCTGATCCTCGGTTTCGCCTCCTATGGGGTCAGTGCTCTGCTCTGGCTGGATGTCCTCTCTAAGCTGGAGATCAGCTATGCTTTTCCCCTGGTGAGCCTCACCTATGTCATCACTCTATTTGTCGGGCGTTTCTTCTTCGGCGAAGTTGTCACCTGGGTGCGCGTCCTCGGTGTGCTGGTGATTATCGCCGGCGTCATCCTCGTAGCGCAAAGCTAAAGTCCTGCTATGAAAGTCGCTCTGCCAACCCGAAATGCTTACCCCTTTCAGGGGTATGGGGGAGCGCAGCGATATAGCTATCACCTCGCTCTGGCACTGGCCTCACAGGGAGTCAATGTCACCATCATTTTGCCCAGCACGCGTGGCTTTTCCAGCGAAATGTATCATGGGTTGGCCTACGTCTTCATCCCCCCTGGCGCGCAGATGAATTATGGCCGCTTTTACACCTCCTACCAGCCTTGGATGTGCCATGTGGCGCACTACATCTGCGAGGAAGGCTTTGACCTCGTCCACACCTTTGCCAGCGGGGTGTCCTTTTACGGTAACCTGCGTGGGCGCATTCCCGTCATCATCCAGAATTTTGGCAATGAACTGTTCAAGTCCTATGGACTCAGGTGGTTGGTTCGCCGCCTGCTCTATTACCCTTACGTTCGCCGCCAGTTCCAGATTGCCGACGGCGTGGCTTCGCAGGGGCTTCTCCAGGACGAGGAGATCGTGCGCCTCTATGGTATCTCCCGCGCCAAGATCTTCCGCCTGCCGAGCGGCGTGGACCTATCGCATATTGCCAAGTGCCTTGCCGCCGAACCGCGCCTCACACGCAGCGAGCTGGGCGTCGAACCAGGCGATCTGCTCTTGATGAATGTAGGGCGATTGGTGTATTATAAAGGTGTGGACTATTTGCTGGAGGCGATGGCTTCTCTACGCTCGGAGATACCTTACCTCAGGCTGCTGCTGGTGGGAACCGGCCCGGATGAACCTCGCCTTCGCCGGCTCATCATGAGGCTTGATTTGAGCCGGGCGGTGATCCACCGCAAGAACATCTCCGACCAAATGCTTTTCCAGTGCTACGCTTTGGCCAACCTGTTCATCATGCCCTCCAGCAACGAAGGATTCCCCCTCGTCACTTTGGAGGCGATGGCCTGTGGTTTGCCCGTCATCGGCACGAACAACAACGAGAATATCCAGGTGATCCGCGATGGGGAGAACGGGTTGCTTATCCCGCCGCAGGACGCGCTAGCCATTGCTGCGGCCATTTGTCGCCTGCAGGATGGGCAACTCCGCGAACGAATGGGGGCGAAAGCGAAAGAGCTTGTACAGAGCTATGATTGGCAAGTCATTGCGGGCATGGCCCTAGATAAGTACAAGGAATTGCTGAAAACCTATCCGACAACCTTGTAGCCGCAGGCTTCATGCCTGCGAGGGGTGCACCCGTGAGAGGTGCGGCTGCTGAAGGAGCAAACGATGACCTGGAAAGGAAAGCGAGTCTTGATCACGGGAGGTGCGGGCTTTGTCGGCTCGCACCTGGCGGAAGGGTTGATGGGACAACAGGCGCAGGTGACAGTCGTGGATAACCTGGTCACGGGAAAGCGGCGCAACCTGGACAGGTGCTGGGACGCGATTCGCTTTGAGGAGATCAACATTCTGGATAGCCGCTTTGCGCAACTCTTGGTGGAGGAAAAATACGAGGTCATCTTTCACCTGGCGGCCAACTCCTACGTGCCCACTTCAGTCAAAGAGCCATCCTTCGACTATGACACTAATCTACTGGGAACCTTCCAGCTTTTGGAGACGATGCGGCGGCAGGCGTTGCCGTCAGTTGTCATCAACATCTCCTCGGCGGCGGTGTATGGCGATCTGGCCAAAGTCCCGCTGGAGGAGGACGCCCCTTGCTTCCCCGTCTCGCCCTACGGCGTCAGCAAGCTGGCAGGAGAGCGCTATCTGGCGGTCTATGCCCAATTGTACGGCCTGCGCGGCGCATCCGCTCGCTTCTTTTCTCTGTATGGCCCTCGCCAGATGAAACAAGTCGTCTATGACTTTATCCGCAAGCTGCACGAGAATCCGCACGAGATGACGATGTACGGCGACGGCTCCCAGGTGCGCGACCTCAATTACGTGGAGAACGGTGTGGACGCCCTGCTGACGATTGCGGAGAAGGCCCCGCTGCGGGGGGAAGTATACAATGTGGCCGCCGATCAAAGCCTCTCCATCCTCGGCCTGGCGCAATTGATCGCGCGGCTGATGGGCATCTCGCCAGCCTTCAAGTATACGGGAAGCGTGCGCCCCGGCGACCCGCAGAAGTGGATCGCGGGCATTGCGCGGCTGCGCAGCTTAGGGTACGTGCCGCGCATTGGCCTGGAGGAAGGGATGCGCAAGACCATAGACTGGTTCCGTGCTGATCAGATCAACGCCAAGACGGAAGGATGAGAAGAGGAAGGATCCGGATCGCGAAAGGCAGAGAAAAGCACGAGAGAATCGTGCTTTTCATTTTTTCCTGGAGATTTTCCAAATGCCATCTGACTTTTTTGGCATATCGTTGGTTTATATCGTATAATAGGTGGAAACAGTCTGCTTCTGCGGTAAGATTAGCGGGAGAGGCGCTGTATGCGGGAGATGGAAGATCGAGCGGGGCAGGAAAACCCCAGAGCAAATCCGGGAGGAGAGAGCAGGGAACGTATGTTGAAACTTGTCGTATTAGGTGCAGGGAACCATAGCCAGGGGAATCACCTGCCGACGCTGGCGCATTATGTGGCGCAGCATCCTGGGGAGGTGGAACTGGCCGCGCTGTGCGACCTGCGGCGGGAACATGCTGAACTGATGGCAGCGCGCTACGGATTCGCGCGGGTCTATACCGATCTGGAGGAGATGCTGCATCGGGAGCGTCCGCATGGCTGCATTGCCGTGACGCCGATACCGATCACGGCGCAGATCGCCGCACAAGTGATACAGGCAGGCGTGCCGCTCTGTATGGAAAAGCCACCGGGGGCGACCGTCGCCGAGGCGCGCGAGATCGTCAAGTTGGCGGCAAGGAGCGGGACGCGCGTCATGGTGAGCATGAACCGGCGCTTCGACCCCGCCTTGCGCAAGGGACTAGCCTGGCGGGGCGACCGCCCGCTGACTTATCTGCGGGCGAGCATCGTCCGCGTCAACCGTGGCGAGCCGGGTTTCATGACCGACACGGCAATCCATCCCCTGGACACGATGCGCGCCATCGCTGGGGATGTAGAGGACTGCGAGGTGCAGGCGCGCGAGGTTGAGGGCGTGCACTGGTTCGTCGTGCGCCCCGTCTTTGAAAACGGCGCGCTCGGCTGCCTGGAGGTGCTGCCGACGGCGGGGAGCATGGTCGAGTCCTATGAGATATATGGCCCCGGCTACCGCGTGTTCGTGCGGACGGGAGCCTACGACGCGGGAGATGTGCGCTGTTGGGAAGAGGGGCGATTAGTAGTGGAAGAGGAAGTGGCGCAGGGAATGCCTGATTTCGTCAGGAACGGCACCTATGACGAGACGGTGGAGTTCATCGCCGCGCTGCGAGAGAACCGCGTTCCTCATCCCTCCCCAGCCCAGGTGCTGCAATCGGTGGAGTTGTGCCATCGCATAGTCGAGGGATACCGCGTTGGGCGGTGATGTTGTCGTGGTGATGGCGGCCGCTGGTAATCAGCGCAACTACGTCGCAGGGGATGAGCGCCCTCTCCCCTCGTCCCTCCTAGCAGGGGGAAGGGAAGGGGTGAGGGTTTCTTTTTGCACAGCCAAGCGAAAAGGCTATAATTAGCTTGAGCGGAAGGCCAGATTGTGCGGCTGCTTTAACTAATACTGGGGGATGGCTCAGACCTTTTCCAGGAGGACACCCGATGCCACGCGCAGAAAGGGATATATGTCCCAACTACAAGCCCAAGCTATCCATTGTCTTGCCTCTAATGGCGCTCTTCCTGCTAGCCGCAGTTGTCTTGCTTTGGACATCCATGTCCCAGGCAGCACCTGGACAGACGCCTCCACGAGATACGACGCTCACCCCTGATCCCTTGTGCGCGGAACCCAACGATGCTTTCGAGGACGCTCGCGGCCCGTTTGCCTGCGGGGAGACGCATCGTTGTCAAACGGAAGACCGCAATGACATAGACTTTTTCTACATTGACCTCACGGCCTCCACCGTCATCACGATTGAGCTTTGGGACATTCCCACCGGCTCGGATTTGGATCTTTACCTATACAATTCTCGGCGAAGGATGTTAGCGTCCTCCGTGAGATCGGGTAATATGCCGGAGGTCATCATCTGCACCGTGACCGAGACGCTTCAGTATTATGTCTCCGTGGAATGGTATTTTGACTCTCCCCCTATAGTGCCCTATGCGCTATCCATCCGCTGCCTGCCGCCGCCAACCGCCACGCCGTCGCCCACTATGATGCCCACCAC
>CAYPON010000141.1:4817-9302 GCA_964412315.1 uncultured Anaerolineae bacterium
GCATACGGCCACCAGCACACCAACAGCGACGCCCTCGCCCTCTCAAACCCCCACGGCAACGGATACAGCAATCGTCACACCATCGCCGACAGGGACGAGACAGCCTTCGCCCACATCAACTCCATCGCCTCGCCTCGACGTCAGTGGCGCGCCTGAAGTAACTTGTAAACAACTGTATCTTGGCAACAACAGCGGCAAGGCAAATAATGTCACATATTACAGTTGCACGGATTGGGAGGAAAGCGGCCCGGAGGACGTGTATGTTCTCATCACCTCCATCACCATGGATATTACGGTCACAGTAACTCCCATTGACCCGTTTCCGCCTGTTGACCTCGATATCTTTGTCCTGGGCAGCCCCTCCGAATATGATTGCCGGGCATACGGCACTACCGAGGCTCATCTATACAATGCTCCCCCCGGCACCTATTACATCGTTGTAGATGGATACCTCGGCGATGCCGGACAATACTACCTCGATGTGGATTGCCCGGAGATCAGGCCGCCAACACTCACGCCGACCGTCACGCAGACACCCACGGTCACGGCCACGCGCACACCTTCGGACACGCCGTCACCAACGCACACATCCACAAGCACGGTAACACGCAGCCCCACCCCTTCGCCAACATCCACCCCTACTCACACGGCCACGCCATCGGCAACAGGGACTCTGCCGCCAGTGTCACCTACGAATACACCCGTGTCGCCTACTCCTACATCGCTGCTTCCCACGAGCACGACGACGGCTACGCCATTATCAACCGCGACCGCCACTTCCACCGCCACCACGACTTCTACCCAGACGCCGACTGCCACTCCCACCTGTGCCATGTACATCAATCCGGATGAAGGGCCGGTGGGTACGACAGTGCAGGTAAACGGCTTTTGCCGTCAAGTCCATTCCGGCGGCGAGGTGGACGTGTATTTTGACACGCTCCTCATGTTCCGCACCGTTGGCGACACGATGGGCAACTATTCTGGCCAACTGATTGTCCTGGGCGACGCAGCCGTCGGACCACATGTCATTGTAGCCAGGGATGTGCGCAGGGCAGTGGAGATCGGGCACGCCACGTTCCGTGTGCTGGCTCCTCCGCCCAGCCCTACCGCCTCGACTACGCCGACCGTCACGCGCACGGTGACGTCAATCCCAACCATCACACCATCCCCTTCCGTCACCCCGACGCCTTGCGAGGCGATCATCGTGCATGGCATGATCTACGACGCAGACATAGGCCCATATGCCGGGATTGCGGGTGCGCACGTTGAGGTCTGGATCCCCTCGTTGGGCCTGCATAGCAATCTGGTCAGCGACGGGGATGGCTACTACCGGGCGGAATACCGCGTGCTCGGCCACCCGACGGGGGCCTCTGTCCATACTATTGCTATGGCTCCTGGCTACGTGCCCGATGCCAACGTTGGCCACCTGGGTGTTTATACGCCCGGCGCGATCCAGGTGGTGCCCATAGACGTGGGGCTGCGGCGGATACCAATCATCACGCCTACGCCCAGCACAACCCTGCTGCCTACTGCCACAACGACGCCCACACCTGGCGTGACGCGCCCTCCTTCCGCCACGCCTACGGCAACGTCCACCGTCGAGGCTACGGTGACCCGCACGCATACCACGACTCCCATCCTGACATGGACGCCGCGCCCAACGGTGACAGGAACGCCGCCCGCGTCAGCAACCATCCTCGGCGATGTACAACTCCAGGGGCGGCCTGCTCCTCCTCATCCCTCCTGGGCAACGTCATTGACTATCAGCCTGTATGCTGGTCGTAACCTAGCCTATCGCTTCCAACTCTTTACCGACGTTTATGGAAAGTTCGCACTGTCGGACATTATGCCGGGCATCTATCGTATCCTGGTGAAAAATCCGCATACGCTGGCCTTCCTCGCTGAGGGAGTAAACCTGGTACCAGGGGTTAACGTGCTCTCCTTGGGGCCGCTGCTGGAAGGCGATGCCAACAATGACAATGCCATTGACATCCTGGATTTCTCCCTTTTGCGGATGCTCTATGGAAGCTCTGATCCGAGAGTGGACTTTAACCAGGATGGCATCGTAGACACCATGGACTTTTCCCTGTTCAGACAGAATTTTGGGCGGCTAGGGGATACGCCATAGAGAGAGTATGAACAAACCGCATATCTATCTTTCCCCGCATCCGGATGATGTCGCCCTTTCCTGTGGTGGATGTATCTACGACCAAAGCCGTCAAGGTGAGCCTGTTCTGGTTGTGACCTTTTTTGGCGCTAGCCCGCCGCCGATGGCTTTCTCCTCCTTCGCCCAGGGGCAACATGATAAATGGGAAGTGGAAACAGATGCTATGGCCCACCGCCGCGCCGAAGACATGGCCGCGCTCAAGGTGCTGGGGGCCGAGCCGCTCTATCTCGATTATCTGGACTGTATCTACCGGCTCCATCCCCAAACCGGGGAGACGATGTATGCCTCGGAAGAGGGGATCTTTGGGGAGATTGATCCCGCCGAGGCCGAGTTCCACCTTGCCCTGGCGCAGCACATCGTCGAGATCGCCGGCTCGCCCAGGCTGGGCCTCACCCTCTACGTTCCCCTGACGGCGGGGCACCATGTGGATCATCAGTTGCTGCAACGCGCGGGCATCGCTCTGCTGGGACAAGGCTATCGGGTCATGTTCTATGAGGATCACCCCTACGCTGCCAAACCGGGCATGATTAGGGCTGCTCTCGCCGCCTGGCGCGGGCCTAAGCCCTTGCAGCCTCATATCTTGCCCATCAGCGAGGCAGCCATGGCCGCCCGCATCGCTGCCATCGCCTGCTATGCCTCCCAAATCCGCACGCTGTTCACTGACCTGGCGACGATGGAAAGCCTCATTCGGGGCTACTGCGCTTCGTTGGCCCAAGGCGGCGGCTATGCTGAACGTTACTGGCTGCCCAGGGCGACCAACGCATGAACTGGAAACGAGCTTTGCTCCTCGCCCTCGTTTTCATCTCCGGCATGGCCGGGATGGCCGTAGAGATGGCCGGATCGCGGCTGCTGGCTCCCTATTTCGGCAGCTCGCTTATCGTCTGGGCCAACTTGATCGGCCTGATCCTGCTTTACCTGACTGCCGGCTACTATTTGGGGGGGTGGCTGGCCGACCGGAATCCCCGTGCCAATCTCCTTTTCCGCCTGACCTCATGGGCAGCATTGACCATCGCTTTGATCCCCTCGGCGGCGCGCCCTATCCTGCAATTTGCCGCGATAGGTTTCGCCGCCTTTCGTTGGGGCCTGTTGGTCAGCTCTTTTATCGGGGTCATGGCTCTGTTTGCTGTTCCGGTGATCCTGCTCGGCTGCGTCTCCCCTTTCGCCATCCGCCTCGATCTGCGCGGCCTGCATAGCACGGGCCGGGTGGCTGGCGGCATCTATGGCATCTCGACCCTGGGCAGCATCCTCGGCACGTTCCTGCCGGTGTTCTGGCTGATCCCTGCGCTCGGCACGCGGCGCACCTTCCTGCTCTTTGCCTTGCTGCTGGCCCTGATCTCCCTCCTGGGGTTGGCGCAAGCCCTGAGGCGCGGAGCGTGGCCTTACGCCCTGATCCCGCTGGCTATCCTGGCCCTCTGGGCCTGGAATCCGGGCCGTCCCATTAAGCCGGCAGCAGGCCTCGTCTATGAAGGCGAGTCGGCCTATAACTATATCCAGGTGCTTCGCCAGGGAGAGGAGTACCTGCTCAGGCTCAACGAGGGAGAGGGGAATCAGTCCGTCTATGCGCCGGGCAAGGTGCTTCTGTACCGCATCTTTGACTATTTCCTGGCCGCGCCGCTGTTCCAGCCCGCCGATAGCCGTCCGCAGTTGCGTCGCGTCTGCCTCATCGGCCTGGCGGGAGGAACCATCGCCCGGCAATACAGCGAGGTCTATGGCCCGCTGCCGATTGATGGCGTGGAGATTGACCCGCAAATCCTCGCCGTGGCGCGCCAGTATCTCGACATGAACCTGTCCAATCTCCACGTCTTCATCCAGGACGGACGCTACTTTATCAACCAGACGAGGAACGATTACGATGTCATCATCGTGGATGCCTATCGGCCACCCTATATTCCCTTCCACCTGGCGACAACCGAGTTTTTCCTTGAGGCGCGCCGCCGCTTGACGCCGGAAGGAGTGCTGGCGGTCAATGTAGCGCGCACCGCGACGGATTACTCCCTGGTGGACATTGTGGCGAGCACGTTAAAAGAGGTTTTCCCTGCGGTTCTTATCGTAGATGCGGCAGAGAGCTATAATAGCATGGTGGTTGCGGCGCAGGGGCCGGTGACGCGAGATGACTTTGAGGTGCAGGCAGCGCGTCTTTCGACCCCTGCGCTGCGCGATGTCGCGCAACGGGTCAGCGAGCACTTGCGCGAGTTCCCCGCGCCGATCACGCCACCTTTGCGCGACGACCATGCGCCCATCGAGCAGGTCATCCACAACATGATCTGGCGGTTCGTCTGGCAATAACAACAAGCTATCAGCTTTCAGCCGTCAGCCAT
>CAYPON010000142.1:0-9300 GCA_964412315.1 uncultured Anaerolineae bacterium
GGCTTTCCAGGATATAGCGGCCATAGGTGGCGGCATTGTCGGAGGTGCCGCGAGCGGCGATGACGACGTGCGCGATGTCCCGGTTACGGATAATGTCCGCGATCTGGGCGACATTCTTCGCCTGTTTCTCCAGGAAGCGTGCCAAGACCGCCGGTTGTTCGTGAATCTCTTGCTCGAAGTAAAGCATTAACCTGGCACCAACTCCCCAGCGGCCTCGGCAGCTACTATCGTATCATGCACCTGGACTATCTGACCGTCACGCATCTCATAGATTCGCTGGGCGTATTCCTCCACTTTGGGATCGTGGGTCACCATGAGGACAGTGACACCTTCCGCCGCCGCAATGTCGCGGAAGAGCTTCATGATCTCCCGCCCTGTGACGCTATCCAACTCCCCGGTCGGCTCATCGGCCAGGATGAGCGATGGCCGATTCACCAGGGCGCGCGCGATGGCGACACGCTGCTGTTGGCCACCCGATAACTCGTGAGAGCGGTGATTCGCCCAGCGGGTCAGGCCGACCACGCTCAGACAGCGGCGCGCCCGTTCCAGGCGTTCTCGCCTGGATACACCAGCAATGCGTGCTGGAAGTTCTATATTCTCAAAAGCGGAAAAGGTGGGCAACAGGGCAAAAGATTGGAAAACAAAGCCGATGAGATGGCGGCGCATAATCGTCATCTGGTGCTCTGACAGGCCATCCAGGGAGTGTCCATCCACCACCACTTTGCCGGACGTCGGGCGGTCCAGGCCGCCGATGATGTTCAGCAGGGTCGTCTTGCCCGATCCCGAACGCCCCTTTACGGCGGCAAAAATACCACGTGGGACTTCCATGTTCACGCCGCGCAAAGCGTGGACCTCGTTGCTACCTACCTGAAAGATGCGAGTGACCCCATCCACCTTGACGATCATGGGGTCTTTTTCCTGGCTTGGTGCTGTCTTGTTGTTCATCTGTGCAATCGTATCCTTCCAAATGTTAAAATCGGACAAGTCCGAGAAATGGCTAGCTGCCCGAATGCCGCCGGCCCAGCGCGTAGAGAAGGCGTCGGACGAAACCCCTCTTTGGTGGAGCTTCAGTGTCTACACCTGCATAGAGAGCAGCGCGATCCTGAGCCATGCCATTGTCCCTCTGCCCCATGCCTCGCCCCTCGACAGGCCGAATCAAGATCCCATTCTCCAGGCACTCCACCTCCACGCGGTTGCCGATGTTCAACAGCTCGCGGTACTCCTGGGGCAATTGCAATCGCCCTGCCGAGTCCAAGACGACATACTCTCGGTAAGAGACATTCTCACCGCTCTCCGGCTGGCTCCCAGCTTCTGGCTGGATTGCACCCGCCATCGCTGTCTCCAATTGCTGCACCTCTCGCACTGTTTCTGTGCTTGTCTTGCCATCGCGGATGGCGACAACGCGGTCAACCTGGCTGGCGATGCGAGTGTCATGCGTAACGATGATGGTCGTTAGCCCGAAAGCCTTGTTGAGCCGGCGAAACGCTTCAAAGATTGTCGCGGCTGTTGTTGAGTCCACCTCGCCTGTAGGCTCATCTGCGAGGAGAAGGATAGGACGGTTGGCCAACGCGACGGCGATGGCCACGCGCTGTTGCTCGCCGCCGGAGAGTTGGGCTAGCCTGTGATGACGCCGGTCGGCCAGTTCAACTGCCTCCAGCAGTTCGTTGGCCCATCTACGTCGTTCCCGCCAGGGCCTTCCGGCGATAATCATCGGCAGTTCGACATTCTCCTGCGCCGTCAGATAGGGAATCAGGTTGCGGCCCGTTTGCTGCCAGACGAACCCCACCTTTTCCCGGCGGTAGCGATTCAAAGCGGCATCTGACAGCTTGAGCAAGTCCTGGCCCTCAACCCAGACCTTGCCCGCGGAAGGGCGATCCAGGCCGCCCAGGATATTGAGCAAGGTGCTTTTGCCCGAACCTGAGGAGCCTACGATACCCATCATCTCGCCTCGCTCTACTGTCAGATCGAGGCCCTGTAAGGCTACAACCTCGAGATCTGCCACCTTGTAGATCTTGACCAGATTATCACATACGACGAACGGCCCATTTGCTGTTGCCAAACTCTGCTCCTTTACTGATGGACTGAGCCACGCCAGTCCTTATCCGGTGGCAGGTGGAATAGCCCCTGGTGCGCTCCCATCGGGCACGAGGCCCTATATCCACGAGCGGTCAAGGACAGTGAAACGTGGCTTGATGTTTCCCTCTAATATTTTACTCACTCTTGTCTATTTTCATAATCACACTGTTTCTCCAAGCTTGATGGCCTCGAAAACTTTCATGCGGATCAACAAGCCGATCGTGGCCCCGATAGCCAGTAATAACATGACGCCAAAGAGGGCATAAATCTTGTACATGTCATCCCAGGCCATTTGCACCACGAAAGGTGGAGTCTGGGGATGAGGGCCGCTGCGCACCTGGAGATAGGGCACAAACAACAAACTGGCCCCAATGCCCAGCCCAGTTCCTACGCCAATCCCTGTGGCGATCAGGATTAACTGCTCGCCAGCCAGGAAAGCGGCCATCTGCCCCACGGAGAGACCGACGGTTCGCAAGACTCCCAATTGGATAAGCCGCTCTCGAAAAGATAGTATCGAAGATATCAAGAATCCCAGGAGGGTCATCAAGACCGCCGCGATAAAGCCGATGGAGAGCAAGCCGAAAGTGCCACCCAGCTCCGGTTGCGCCTGCTCCTGGTCAATCATGTAACGAGATTCGAGGCTGGAGAGAACGCGCAGCCCCAAATCCATTACGCCCTGGACAATCTGCTGCTCATCGCGGCCATCCGTCTTTAATAGCACATCGAATGGATACTGTGCCCCTCTTTCCTGGAAGAAATACTCCAGGTTTCCCACAAAGAAAGGCCCATCTTCCGGGTAGACCGTTGGGAAATAGTCCAACAGGCCCGCAATCGTAAAGATGATGTCCTTGGGCTGACCATAGGCCACGGTGCGTAACTTGAGCCGATCATTTATGTCAAGTCCGTATTTGGCTGCGAAAGAGCGGCTCACCAGCAACGCCTGATTCTGCATGGCGAGGGCATTCATCAGCGCGCCCAGCGATGCGGAAGCAAAATCGCGGCGGAAAAGGGCTACCTGCGGGAAGTCCTCCCGATCAATACCGAGAAAGCGCCCCTCCACCCTGTTCTCGGCTACCAAAGCCGTCGCCGAATAGATACCCAGTCGGGCAGCCGCTTTCACCCCTGGAACGTTAAGGTGTTCCCCTACCGGTAGAAAGAACCAGCGGATTTCTACCTCCTCCTGCGTTTCGCCCGCGGCAGGTTTCGCTTTGGGCTTTCCTTCCTCCTCTGGCTCTATCCTCTCCCCCGCCTCCACCAGACGCATATCGGCTCCCACCTCGTAGTAAACCCGATCCACAAGGTGGCGCTCCATGGTCTTGGCCATGGAGGCGATGAACCCAGCCAGGCCGAGCGTCAGAATGACCATGAGCAAAGGGCCTACATAATGCCTGGACCTGGCCAGATGTCGCAGGGCCAAAACAAAAGCTGTGCCAGGCAATCTGGCGCCCAACCAAGCCAAAAGTCCGATCAGATATGGGAAAAAGCGCATAGACAAAAGCGCCGACGCGAAAAGGAAAAGTGTAGGAACTAGGAACAGCAGCGGGTTCTGAAAAGGATCGCTGCCATGCGTCAGGTCCTGCCCCAGAATCGAAATCGTCCCTCGCTGTCGCAGCAGGTAGTATCCATACAGGGAAGGCACCAGGAGAAAAAAGTCAATGAAATAGCGTTGCCAGAAAGGCCGTCGCAGCGAACGAGCGATTTCCCCCTTGTAAGTGATGATAGTATGGCTGGATGCCGATAGGGCCGGTATCACACTGGCCGCCAGGGCTATCCCTGCGGCTAACCCGGCCAGGCTCAGGCTGGGTGGCGAAAAGCGCAGGGGCAAGGGCGCGCGTGGCACGAAAGAGAGGAAAGAGCGCGTGTTTCCCATAATCTGCGCCACTGTTCGCGCGACAAAAGGGCTGGCAGCCAGGACCAGTACTGCAAGCAGCAAACCCTCCAGTAAGTAGATACCTACCACCTGGCTGGCCGAAGTTCCCCGGCTACGCCATACAGCGATTTCGTAACGTTGGCGCTGCACCGCCATGCTGGAGATAAGAACGATAAAATACAACACCAGGCCGATGATCGGGAGCGCAAAGACATAGAGCAAGATCGTGAGCAGATACACCTGACGCTGATTTTGCTGCAAAGCCTCCACAGGCGACACTTCCAGGTTCACGTTGGGCAGGATGTTCTCTGTCTCTCTATTAACGATGGCGATGCGCGCCAAGAGAGGCCCGGCATCCTCCGTATGAATTCCCTGGCCGTCGAAAATCAGATACCAGGCGGCCAGGAACACTGCGTTTTTGAGTTTGGGAGCGATATGGTCGGCAAACGTCTCTTCCGGAACCAGAAGTGTCTTCTCGAAGACCTCCGGCTGGTATAACCAAAAGGACTCACGAGAGTTGCGAGGCCCCCAGACGCCACTGATTGTGATCTTGAACTGCACAGGTTTACTTTCACCGCTTGCTCTCTGGCCGCCAAAGAGAATATACTCCTCTCCCGCCTGCAGGCCCAAACTGTTAGCCAATGCCTCGTGGATGAGAACCTCAAAGGACTCATCGGCGGCGGTCGCAGGAGCAGGGAATCGCCCCTCCAGGATTTCGATGTGATCCTGGATTCCGCTGACAAAGCCGACCTTAGTCCATTCCAAAGGATTGCGGGCGTCTGCGTAGACATCCTGAGAGGCGGGAAAGAGGCGCAGATTCTCGGTTCGAGCATGGCGCACGGCCTGTTCCAATGGCAAGCCGATGACCTTGGGTGCCTGCCTCACCATATATTCGTCCGCCGGGCGGTAGACTGACCAGTCTATCGGCTCACTCCACGTGCCTACATACTGATACAGGAAAGCAAAAGGTGGGCGTGCCCGTTCCCTATAGAGTTCTGCCCGCAGCAGCCTGTAATTCACCGCGTCGGAATACAGGGGCACGCTCGTCACTAAAGTCACAGCGGCCAGGAGCCCGAGAGCTATGCAGAGCATAAGCCCCCGCTGGCTCCATAGCCGCTTGACCGCTACGACCAAGATAGATAGAGAGTATGACAGTAACGCGGACAGTGTCCGGCTCATCTTCAAGCCTTACTGGCTGATAACCACCTGGCCTTCTTGGAGGCCTTCCAGGATCTCGATGCGCTCCGTGCCTTTGATGCCCACCTTGATATCTATACGCCGCTGGCGGTTTTCTGCCTGTACGACGACAAAGTTGCGTCCTTCGAAGGTGCGAACAGCGGCGGGAGGCAGATAAAGGGTATTCTCAGCCTGCTCCAGCAGAACACTCACCTTCACCGTGTCCCCCGCTTTCATCGGGACATTGGAGTCGTTCAGGACGATATGTACATAGGTATCCTGTTTATCCAGTTTCTGTACAGTCCCACCGCCGCTGAAAGGATAAGGCAATTCGGTGATCTTGCCTGTGAGGTCCTGCCCCGGCAGGCTCGACAAGGTAACCGTCACCGGCACATCTACTTCGAGGTAGCTCAGGTCAGCATCAGACAACTGAGCGGTGATCTCGACCTCATCCTGGTTCGCTACGACGGCCATAGTCTTGAAAGCCTCCGCCAGGCGCCCTTTGATGACGGAAATATTGGCCACCACGCCATCAATGGGGGAGACGATGCGCGCGGCGGCGATCTGCTCCTCCAGGCGCTGGACGCTCAGTTGTGCCTGCTCCACCGCTTTGACCAGGTTGGGATCTATGCCCTGTTCCAACCAACGATGCTTTAATTTGGCCAGATCCAGCTCTTTTTGCATGACGTCAAGGTCATACTGGTAGGCTTTCGCATTTTGCACAGCCATTTCATAGTTCGCTTTGGCGATCTCCAAAGATGTCGTAGCTGCTTGCAGGGCCCGCGCGGGGGGCAAAGCCGATGCGCCGGCCTGCCAGGCTATGCGGTCGTAGGCTGCCTGAGCCTGTTCCACGGCTACCTGCGCCTCATCCACCCTGAGCTTGGCAATACGCACACTCCAGGAGGGATCCTGCTCTTTCGCCTTTTTCAGCCGGAGTTCCCTGATCTCCAGGTTAGCTTTGGATTCCTCCAATTGCCGGGAGAGCGCTTCCTGCGCTGACTGCAAGGTCAGGTTGGCTCTCTCCAAGTTTACCTGGGCCTGCGCCAATTGATTGAGCAGCGCATCTATTTCCTGTTCGGCGATGATGTCTCCTGCCTTCACCACCTCATCGCGCGCCTTGTATACATCTTTGACATAGCCGCTGCTCTTGAAGAAAAGCTCTTCCTCTTTCGCGGGAGAAACGCGCGCCGAGAACTGCATGATTTTCTGCACCCTCCCGCGCTGCACCGTATAAGTCGGCTTTTCTGCCACAATCGGCGTAGGGATCGGCGTCGGCGTCGCCTGCTCTTTGGCTGTCTGGCAACCCATGATCAGCATCGCCAGCATAACCGAGAACACAAATACCACCCATGTACGATTGATCTTGCTCATCCAATATGCTCCATCTAGTTTTATTTACTGAAACGTTGTATAGCAGCATCCCATTGACGCTGCACATCCTGCAAAGCCTCCGCAGCCGTCTTTTTTCCGGCCATGACATCCGCCACAAAGTTGATAGACTCCCCCGGAATTTGCGTCAGCCACGCTGCAGCCGGCAATGTCATACCATATTCAGCCGCCTCCTGGGCCACCGCGAATATCTCCTCGCCGACGCGCTTGCGATACGCTTCGGACTTGGCCACTGAGCGGCGCGGCGGCACATCCCAATCCAGAACCGCTTCTTTCGTTAGATACTCGATCCACAACCAGCTCTCGCGGGGATACGTTGTTCCCGCCGAGATGAAATAGCCCGAAGCCATCAAAAAGGTGATACGTTCCTTATCCTGGGGCAGCGGCACAACTCCCCAGGAGAAGGCCCAGGGTCGGGATCCTGCTATCCCCCCTCGTTCCGATAGGGAAAGCATCCACATCCCCACTTTGCCCCGTAAGAAGGCATTCATCATTGCCTGGTATTGGGGATCAGTCGCCGAAGTCACCACTGGCATGACGTTGTGTTTCGTAGCCAAATCCGCATACCATTGCACGGCCTCGATCACGCGGGGGTCATCCAGCGTCGCCTTGGTAGGCTGCACCAGATTGTCCACCACCCGCCCACCATGCTGGTATACGAAGGACCAGACGCCCAGCCCGTAGGGATCCGGCACGAACCCGTATTGCGGCGGATTCTCCATCGGAATGCTCACGCCCCTCGCCGCCAAGAGAAAGTCCTCCCACGTCCAGCCAGGCTGAGGATAGGGGACATTCATCTTGGTAAAGAGATCTTTATTGTAGAATACCACCCATGGATCCACATTGGCCGGAATGCCCCATAGTTTCCCACCCTGGCGGAAGAGATCCAGTAAGCGCGGATAGAAGTCATTGGCCGGGAAGTCAACTGCGCTTTCCAAGATAGGCGTCAAATCTCGCACCGCATTCCTCTGCACAAGAGTCGAGAAATCGAACTGCTCCGCTTCGGACACATCAACGCTGCCCATGCTCAACTGGAGCGGCACGTTATTGACCCGTCGTACTTCCACGGTGATCCTGGGATATTTCAGCTTGAAAGCCTTGGCCGCATCCTGATACTTGCTCTCCTTAGCCCGGTCAGAGAAAACAAAACGTAGCGTGACGGGCAAAGGTGTCGGCGTGGGCTGGCTCCACAGCCTGGCACAACCTGCCGTTCCTGACACAGCCGCTAGCAGGGCTAGAATAAGCAGGATATGACGTGATCTGAACACAAGCTCCTCTCCAATGGGCCTTCGGGCGGCCCCTGCCGTCAAGACTCGTCCTCACCAGAGTCCACCAGAACCTCGCGAGGGCGGCTTCCTCCGGGCGATGGCCCGACGATGCCCTTTTCTTCCATCAGATCAATCAAGCGCGATGCCCGCGAGTAGCCGATCCGCAGGCGGCGCTGCAAAAGCGAGACCGACGCGCGTTTTTGCTCCCGCACGATCTTGACCGCTTCTTCCATCAAGTCATCCTCTTCGTCAGGTTTTGTTCCCGTATCTATCTTCAGAAACCCGTTTTCTGTGAGAAAACGGGTTTCTTTCTCCGCCATGTCCTCCCAGAGGGGGCGCTGCACCAAGCGGGCATCGGTGGGGATGGGCTGCTCGATCTGGATGCCCCTCCAGTAGCGCACCAACCGCTCCAATTCGGTATCAGAGACGTAACACCCTTGCGCTCGCACGAGCTTGCTGCTATCGGGAGCCATGAAGAGCATGTCCCCACTTCCCAGGAGTTGCTCTGCGCCCGGCGTATCTAGAACCACTCGCGAGTCCACCAACGAAGTGACGGCAAAGCTGATCCGCGCTGGAAAGTTGGCCTTGATCAAGCCAGTCACCACATCCACAGAAGGTCGCTGCGTGGCAAGCACAAGGTGGATTCCCGTGGCCCGCGCCATCTGGGCAATGCGGCAGACGGAACGTTCCACCTCATCCGCCGCGGCCATCATGATGTCCGCCAGTTCGTCAATGAAAATAACGATGAGTGGCAGCGGTTTCTCCCCTTGCGCTGCCAGTTGCCGGTTATAAACTTCGATGTTTCTGGCCGCTGCTTTGGAGAACAGCCGGTAACGTCGCTCCATCTCCCGCGTGGCCCATTTGAGCGTCTCCACGACGCGCGGGATTTCGATCACCACCGGTGAAAGCAAATGGGGGATGCCATTGTAATTGACCAATTCCACCATCTTGGGATCCACCAGGATCACCCGCAAGGTATCCGGCGTGTGCGTGCACAACAGGCAGGCGATAATAGCGTTGATGCACACTGACTTGCCAGAACCGGTCGCTCCAGCGATCAGCAGGTGAGGCATAGCGGTCAGATCGGCGACGATGGGTTGGCCTGACACATCCCGACCGAGGGCCATTACCAGGTTTCCTTTGTGTGTCTTGAACTCTTCGGACTCCATGACGCCCCGCAAGGACACCAGGGAGATCTGGACATTGGGCACCTCGATGCCGACGACGGAGCGGCCAGGAACCGGCGCCTCAATGCGAATCGGAGATGCCGCCAGGGCCAGTTCCAGGTCTTTGACGAGAGCGCTGATCTGATTGACCTTAACCTTCGCTTTGCCATTGCCGTCGCGACGCTCCAGGTAACCAGGCTCGACGCCGAACTGGGTGATGGTTGGCCCCTGGTTCACTTCAGTGACTTTGCCCGGCACCCCAAAGCTCAGTAAAGTCTCCTCGATGATCCTGACGCGATGGCGGATTTCAGCCTGGCTAATGTCTTGCTCTTGGCTATCTTCCAGGATGGCGGCT
>CAYPON010000143.1:0-9276 GCA_964412315.1 uncultured Anaerolineae bacterium
ATGGAAACACTCTGCGTGCTCCACGTCTCGGCGGTGATTTTTGGGTGTGTGCGGGCAATATAGGCCATCACTGAAGGAGGTACTGGTGCAGTGGAGAAAAAAAAGATCAAACTCGGCTTCGCGCCCACTCGGCGGCGGGAGTTTCCGGCAGGGGATAGCGTCCTGCAAAAAGAGTTGATCAAGGACAAGCTGAGAGCCTGGGGCGTTGAATACGTGGATATCGAGTGGCTGAACCTGGAAGGATTGCTGTATGAGGAATTGGACGCTCTGCAGGTCGTGCGCAAGTTCCGGGATGAGGGTGTGGATGCCTTGTTCGTGCCGCACTGCAACTTTGGCACGGAGGCGGCGGTGGGTGCCCTGGCCCGCGAGATACATAAGCCGCTCTTGCTTTGGGGGCCGCGGGACGAGGCTCCTTTGCCGAACGGTATGCGCCTGCGGGATACGCAATGTGGCCTCTTTGCCACGAGTAAGGTGCTGCGCCGCTTGGGCCTGCCGTTCACCTATATCGTCAATTCGCGGCTGGACGACCCGCTATTCGAGCGGGGCTTCAAAGCCTTTCTGGGGGTGGTAGCGGCGGTCAGGGCCTTCTTGGGGGCGCGGATCGGCCAGGTTAGCACACGGCCAGCCGACTTTTGGACGGTGATGGCCAACGAGGGGGAATTACTGGAACGTTGGGGCATTCGCGTCGTCCCCACGACCCTGGTAGATATCCAAATCGGCGTGGAAAAGTACCTGGAGGAGAATCCGCCCATCCTGAGCGAGACCGTGGAAGACCTTAATTCGCGGGTGACTTTTGTCGGCATAGATGAGGAGGAAATCCGCAAGACCGCGGCTCTCAAGCTGACGCTGCTGGATTGGGCCAGGGCAGCGAAACTGGATGCCATAGCGATTCAGTGTTGGACGGCCTTGCAAAAAGCTCTGGGCGTGGCCTCCTGCTTCGTGGATGGCGAGCTTTCGGCGCATGGCATTCCGGCAGCCTGCGAGACAGACATCCATGGCGCACTCACCTCCGTCATGCTACAGGCGGCAGGGCTATGGTCTTCGCCCACCTTCTTCGCCGATTGGACGATCCGGCACCCGGAAGACGACAACGCCGAGTTGCTCTGGCATTGCGGGCCGTTCCCCGTCGAACTGGCTGACTCTCCCAAACCGGAGGTCGGCATTCACCAAACGATGGGCGGCGAGCCTCCCTGCGCTGGCCACTTCCGTATCAAGGGTGGCGACATCACCCTGGCGCGCTTCGATGGCGACCATGGAGAATATTCGCTCCTTATGGGCGAGGGGAAGGGCACGACGGGGCCATCAACCTGGGGCACGTATCTTTGGGCGGAGTTCAAGAATTGGCCCAAGTGGGAGGAAAAGATCATCTACGGCCCTTATATCCATCACGTGGTGGGCGTGCATGGTCGCTTTGCCCCGATCCTGTATGAAGCTTGCAAGTATATCCCTGGCCTGACACCGGATCCGGTCGAGCCGACGGCGGAGGAGATCGCCGCATACTGGCGGGGAGAGGATTCGTAATATCTATTCTTCTTCAGGTTTCTCCGGGAACAGGTCGTGCAAAGGCTTCATGAGGCGCTTGCGTTCTGCCATCAACCTCTGGCGGTGCGCCTCCTGGCTGCGCCGATCCGGGCTCTCCAGGAGCAGCTTGACGGTGCTGACCAGGTGAGCGAGGTCGAAGGGTTTGGTGATATATTCGATGGCGCCTTTCTCCAACCCCTTCATAACATCCATGTCTTCTGCCAGCACCGTTAACAGAATCACAGGGATTTGCGCTATTTGGGGATCGGCGCCCTTCCGTTCCAATACTTGCCACCCGTTCATTCCCGGCATCATGACGTCCAGGATCACCAATTCAGGATTTTCGGCGCGCATCTCTTCCAGGGCGTCAAGCCCCTGCGACGCGCCGATGACTCGATACCCCTCAGATTCCAGTTTGATCTGCAGGATCTCGATCAAGCCTGGCTCGTCGTCCACGACAAGAATTGTCTTTCGCTCCACTTACTCACCCCCCAGGCCCTTCACGTTCAGGCCAGTTCCTCCAAAGCAAAGCTCAACTGGTCTGAAGAGGGCAGAACTTCCGTAATAACATGATCCCTGGCGACGACTAGCACCAGGCTGAGAATATCGCCCAGTTGTGCATCGAGGGCGGAGAAGGGGATTTTGACCTCGGCGACATTGGCGCTCACCCTGGCTGGCAGGATCATCTGCTGTTCCCAGACCTCCTGGCCTGTGGCGCGGCTGAGGATCACCGGGTCTGTCCATCCCCTGAAAGCGATCTCTTTCTGAAAGCCCATGCTGGGAAGGCGGATGCTACCCTTTGTCTCGGCATGGCGAGGATATTGGTTGGTTTTCGAAGCGTGGGGAACGGCAAGGTAGATGCCTACAAATAGTGATGAAAGATCTTCGACAGACTCCAGGCGGAAATAGAGGTTGGCTTCGTCGTAGCCGTAATAGAGTCGTCGCACTCCTTCTTGGGAGCGTTGCATAGCCCCTGTGGAAGTCTCTGGCTCGATGTAGCCAGCCCCTTTCCACTGGTCAGAAATCACTTCCCGGGCATCCAGTGGCGGGGTAATGTAGCCAGTCACCGGCCGCTGGCGCTCGTCGCTAGTCGCCACCACGATGGGCGAATTCAACCAGGAGGGGCTAGAAACGCCCGTCAGCCGATAGACATTGCGCAGGTGACGGCGGAACTCGCGATCAAAGAGGTTTTCGCCAGTTGGATTGTTGCGGCTATAGTACCACCAGAACCAGTCACTGGCTTCGGCAATATAGATTTCCTCCCAGGCCTGCTCTAGCGTGCGCAAATCCTCCAGCGGATTTTCCCGTTGCCAGGTGGCCAGCCATTGCCGCGTGCGAGCCAGATATTCCCAAGCTCGATTCTGCGCGCGTTCACCGATCCAGGTTTCGAAACTGTGGTTGTTCCATGAACCTGCGTAAAGATGGGGGATCGTTTCCTGGGCCGGGTAACGGTCCAGGTACTCCGATACAGTGACCGGCTGTAGTTCAGGGTCGTGGCTCAGCCGATAGTAAAGGTTGCGCAGGAAAGGAGTGCCATTATCTTCATATTCTTCCCAGCAGTTTTCCCCATCCAGGATGATCGAGACAAGATAGGGGGAATCCTTATCGTTCAGGTTTTGCCGGATGCGATGCAGGCGACCGATCAGGTCATTTACTGCCTCCTCACTAGGCGTGTGCTTGTAAACGAAGCCGATGCGGTCGGAGAGAAGGACATCGCGGAAGATAACCTGCAGCTTGCGCGAGGTGCCACTTTGCCCTCCCTCGCTACCTACCCGGTAGGGGCGGTACAAAACCTGGGGATTAGTCACGTGGCCGGATCCATCGCGCTGAATAGGCACACGCAGAGACTGGGCCAGGATGCCCTCGTCGGTAGCGATCCAATGGAATCCGTTCACTCTGGCCAGCAAGGAGATGAGAGCTTGGCTTACCGAACCTTCCGAGGGCCAAAGCCCTCGGGGACGCCGCCCAAAGTGCTTTTCGTGCGTGGTGATCGCCCGGCGCAATTGCTCAACAGCATCTTCCGGATAAGAGATGGCCGTTGCTGGCAGAGGCAGGCGCGGATTAGCCTCCCTGGCAGAGCGAATATCCGCGAGCAAAGGCAAAACCGGGTGATAATAGGGTGAGGTGGTGATTTCTATCTGCCTCCGCTTTTCCAACGCGCGGTAGAGGGGGATGATTTGCCCGATGATCTCCCTTTGCTTATCCGCAATCGTGCGCAGATCTTCCGAGGATAAGTCGCGGCCCTTCTCGACCAGACTTTTCAGTGTTTCATCCCTCTCCAGGGTATTCCGGTCAATCCAGGCAAGGTTAAACCAGGCGGCCAAGTCTCGATAGTAGGCATCGCCGAACAGATCAGCCCGGCCCTCACTTCGCTGGCGAAGCTCCAGCAGTTGCCAGTAACGAGGATAACGCCGGATGAAGCGATCCCAGTTGATGTTAAAGAAGAAGGAGAGCATAAACTCCTTCTCTTCAGGACTCCATGTGTCCTGCAAACTCAAGGCCAGGCAGCGATCCGTCGCCTCGCCTTGGGCATAATCCTCAAGCTGTTCCAACAGGCAAGGCACCAGGTTGAACGTGACGTGCATTGGGGGCTGTTCGGCCACCATCTCGGCCATGTGCAGATAATCTTTGAGGGCGTGGAGGCGCGCCCAGGGCAAAGAATATTCCCCGGAGATGGTGTCTTTGTATTGAGGTTGGTGCATGTGCCAGACGAGGGCAACATACAATGGTTTTATCACAGAGGGGTCACCTATCCTGGCACAGGGCCTAGCGGATGCTCAAGATGCAAAAGCTTAACGTGCCGCCGGGGGTTTGCACGGTGACCCGGTCGCCCACCCGGGATCCGAGCAATGCCTTGCCCAGGGGCGACTCATCCGAGATACGCCCGATGGTGGGGTCAGCCTCGGCAGCTCCTACGATCAGAAACTCTTCCGGTTGTCCGTCCTCTTCTTGTACCTTGACTCGCGAGCCTAAACAAATCCGGTCATATTCTTGGGAGCTATCTATCACCACTACATCTCGTAACATGGCTTCCAAGGTCATGATGCGGCCTTCGATAAAGGCTTGTATGTTCTTCGCTTCGTCATAGCCGGAGTTCTCCATGATATCGCCGCCTTCTTTGGCTTGATGGATTTGCGCCGCTATTGCGGGTCGTCGGACGGTACGCAAATACTCCAGCTCTGCTTTCAGTTTCTCCAGGCCCTCTGGGGTCAGATAAGTCGGTTTCTCCGTCATGTCGAAATTGCCCCTTTTCGATAAATACTACAGCGATACCATAATACGGTGGAATAGCCCCTTGTGGCGTCTACGCGGTGACTGGATGGGCACTATTTAGTAAAAAAGCGCCGAGCGGCGCCTAGAATGACACTTTGGTGCAACACAATTATACACCGCCTCGTCAGCTTTGTCAAAAAGTTGAAAATGCATTCCCGGCTATCCTCGGCTTTGCTCTTTCTTTGGAGTTATGATACAATGAGTTGAACATCCGTGGAGAAGCAGACGTTGATCGAAGATTACCAATTGAGGCAACGCGAATATCTGCTGCAGATCAGCCGGGCGATGACGGCGCGGCTGGATTTGCCATCGCTGCTGCGCCTGATCCTCAACAGCGCGGTAGATATGCTAGGAGGGGAAGGCGGGTTGATCGCCCTGCGGGGAGCCGATGGCCAGTTAACCGTGCGGGCGAGCAGTGGCATCCCCATGGCTGTCCTCCCCCTCTTCCAGCCGCTATGGGCGGACTTGCCTCTCGTACAGGGACATGTTGACCTGGCCCACTGGCGCATCCCCGACTTGAGCGGGAGGCTGGGATTGGTGGCCGCAGCGGTGGGCATCTCTCTGCGCCAGGTCGTCGCCTTGCCTCTCATGCTGGAAGATAGCATGGAAGGCGTCATTTATGTTTTCCGCACCCGCGACCATGCTTTCTCGGCCAACGACCGCCAAATCCTCGCCAGCTTTGCCGACCAGGCGGCTATCGCCGTGCGCAACGCGCGGCTTTATCAGCAACTGGGGGATGAAAAACGCCGTTTGGATGCGACCATCGCTAATAGCGCTGATGGCATCTTGATTCTCGATCCGCATTACCGCGTCGAGGTCATGAACAAATCTCTGGCGCGGCTGACAGGATGGTCAATGGAGGAGGCCAAAGGGCGCTTCTGCTATGAGATACTCGCTTTACGCGATCGTCAAGGCCGGCCTCTCGCTCATACGAGCTGCCTGCATTCTTCTAACTCCTTCGGACAACCTTCTTATCAAGAGGGCGATATGGTGCGGAGGAGCGGCCAGCGGGCTACGGTGGGTATCACTTGCAGCCCCCTTTACGACCAGGATGGGCAGTTGATCAACATCATTTGCAGTGTACATGACATCACCCGCTTCCGCGAGGCGGAAGAACTCAAGTCCACGTTTATATCCGTCATCTCCCACGAGCTGAAGACGCCCGTCGCCTTGATTAAAGGCTATGCTGGCACCTTGCGTCGCGAGGATGCGCATTGGGATGAAAAAACACTGCGCGAGGGCCTGCAAATCATCGAAGAGGAGAGCGACAAACTCTCAACGCTCATAGACAACCTTTTGGATGCCTCGCGCATCCAGGCTGGTGGGTTGAAGCTGGAGATGAGCGATGTCATGCTTCCCAGATTGGCGCAGAAAGTTGTCAGTCGTCTGCAAACGCAAACGAGCCGTCATCGCTTCCAGATCGAGTTTCCCCCTAACTTTCCCGTCGTTATTGGCGATGCAGCCCGTTTAGAGGCGGTGTTCTACAACCTGGTCGCTAACGCCATCAAGTATTCACCACAAGGGGGGAAAGTTCGCGTCGGCGGCTACTTTGATGAGCGCGAAGTCACCGTCTATGTGGCCGATCAGGGGGTTGGCATCGCCCGCGAGGATCAGGACCGCTTGTTCAACCCTTTCTCGCGGGTAGATTCTGGCCTGGTGCGGCGTGCCCCTGGTGCAGGCTTGGGCCTTTATCTTTGCCGCGCCATCGTCGAAGCTCACGGCGGACGCATCTGGGTGGAGAGCGCGTTGGAGCAAGGTTCCACCTTTTATTTTTCCCTGCCTCGAGGGGATGGGGAGTCCGCGTGATTGCAGATAAAAAAGGGAATGGAAGGCAGGATGTCAGAAGAGACCAAAAAGCTTATCCTGATTGTGGATGACGAGTCAAGGATGCGCCGCTTCGTGCGCATGAACCTGGAGTTGGAAGGATACCAGGTCATTGAGGCGGAGAATGGCCTGCAAGCTATGGCAAAGGTGCGCGAAGATTTGCCGGATTTGGTGCTTTTGGATGTGATGATGCCGGAAATGGATGGCTTTGAGGCCCTGCAGGGGATTCGTCAGGTTTCGACTGTGCCGGTCATCATGCTGACCATCAAAAGTGATGAAGAAGACAAGGTCAAAGGGTTGGGTTTGGGAGCTGACGATTACATCACCAAGCCCTTCAGCCCCCGCGAGCTTACCAGCCGCATCCAGGCCGTCCTGCGCCGCTCTTCCATGCCTGCGCCGGTCGGCAAGACGAGCATCACCATTGACCAGGATTTATCTGTGGACTTTCAGCGGCGCGAGGTCATTGCCCGCGGGCAGCGGATCAAATTGCGCCCTACGGAATACCGCCTGCTATACCATCTGATCAACAACGCGGGTTGGGTGATGACGCATGAGACATTGCTCTCGAAAGTTTGGGGATATGAGTATCGAGACGATACCCATCTTTTGCGCCTGTACATCACGTACTTGCGGCAAAAGATAGAGCCGGACCCCGCTAATCCCAAATACATCTTTAACGAGCGAGGAATCGGTTATCGCTTTGTAGACTACAAGCACAAAGAAGCGGAGCAAGCGGGAGGTAATGGCGACGAGCGGCCTGATTAAGAGAATCGAACCTCTGGTAAGGGGCATCAAATCGCTGCCCGACAGGTTCAAGTTGCTGGATAGACTCAAATTGCCGCTAGACAGACTCAGATCGCTGTCAGACGGAATCAAATTGCTGCTAAGCGGGATCAAAACGTTGCCAGACAGAATTCGACCGCTGATAAGCAGCGTGAAAATTACAGCAAGCAAAGGCAGGTACAGGCGAAGAAAATACGGGCCTGTGTGGCTCATGATAGAGTTGCTCATTGTCTTGGGCGGCGGTTTTATCATCGCCCTCATCGCTGGCAACGTTTTTTCCCCTTCTGGCTCTGGGGGCCATGGGACTCGAACGCTCACTGTCTCTGCCGATTTGCTCCCACCAGCCACCCCTTCATCCACAGCGTCTATCACAGCCACGCGCGCGATTACGCTAACTGCTACAGGGACCTTGACGGCGGGGCCTGTGGGGACAGCGACTGGCACGCGCTATCTATCAGCTTCTGCTAGCCCGAGCGCCACACCCTCCAGGGCGGCCACCAGAACACCAACCAACACGCCAACACTTGATCCCAAAGTCCTTTGTGCGGAATCAAATGATGACTTTGACACTGCTTACGGGCCTCTAGGCTGCCCGGGATCGTACAGTTGCCTCATCTGGCCGACGACAGATCTAGCAGATTTCTATTTCTTTGAGGTCAAAGCGCCTTCAGAGCTAATCCTCCGCCTGAAGAACATCCCATCGAACGCGAATTGGGACCTGTATCTTTACGACCAGAATAAAAGGGAGTTGGCGTCATCCGTCAATCTGGGCACGACCGATGAGAAGATCCTTTACGAGGTGGAAGCGGGCAGGTACTATGTGGCGGTGCGGGTGGTCAGTGGGGCAAGCGCGACGCAATCCTACCTCCTGGAACTGCGTTGCAACCCCAAGGCCACGCCGACCGCCCCTGAACAAGGCCCTTGTCAAGAGCCTAACGGCGGCTTTGACACAGCTTATGGCCCTCTCGCCTGCGGCCAAACCTACACCTGCCGTCTGAGTCCGAGTGGCGGTGATCTGGCCGATGTGTATTACATAGACCTCAATGAACCCAGAACCTTGACTATCGAACTGACCAATATTCCCGAAAGTAGCGACTGGAACTTGAGCCTTTACACCGCAGATGAGGCGGAAATCATTTCCTCAAACAGAAGTGGCAATGTGAACGAACTGATTGTTTACAGCGTGCCTCCTGGCCGCTATTTTATCGCTGTGTTGGCTCCCGGGCCGGCAATCCCTGCGGGAGGATACTCGTTACACATCCGCTGCCAGAAGGAGGGAGAACTCACGCCCACCGTCACCCGCACGCCTGGTCAAGGGCTGACAGGTACGCCCAGTCCGGGAGTGACAGGCACACCTACTCGAGGGCCCACGGGCACTCCTACCCGAACCCCTGGCAACCCTTGTGTGGAGCCGAATGATGCCCTAGTGTCTGCTTACGGGCCATTGGTCTGTGGTCAGAGCTACTCTTGCCAGTTGAATCCCCCCGCTGGCGACCTGATAGACATTTATTATATTGACCTACAGTCTCCAGGGCAGTTGGTCATTGACCTTACCAATATGCCTAGCGATGTGGATTGGGATCTCTCGCTCCAGGACGGGAATGGAGATGAACTGAGTTATTCCATCAACTGGGGCAACGAGGATGAGCAGATCATCTACGATGTCCAGCCGGGGCGGTACTATATCCTGGTGGAAGCCATTGATGAAGAGTTACCAGCCGGCGGATACGTGCTGCGGGTGCAATGCGGTGCCGTGCCAACGAGGACACCATCTCGTACTATGACGCACACCAGGACACCCACTGGCACACGCTCCCCCTCGCCGACAGGTACGCCTACTTGGACAAGGACAGCTACCAGGACGCCCACTGCGAC
>CAYPON010000144.1:0-6731 GCA_964412315.1 uncultured Anaerolineae bacterium
CTTCCGCTCCACAAAGTGGACACTTCATCGTTTCCTGCTCCTTTCTCGTTTTTCCATTCTATGACGACGAAACATCATGCAGCTTCCAGCGGTTCTCCTGTTGGACGAGGTGCCATTGGATATTTCGCAGGAGGCTCTCGCCACCCGGCCCCAAGAAGAGCACCTTGGCGTTTACCTGAGCTACGCGGGGCAAGCTGGTTGGGGTGGTGGCTGACGTCGTATCCTCGAGGCCAGGAACGTAGCTGATTTCCTGCACCAAAACCTTTCGCAGGGTCTCTCGCGGCCAGGGGGAACCGTAATCCAGTTGGCCAGTAGCCAGCCGCTTTCTCGCCTGTTCCGTCAGGTATGGGGCGACGTCCCCTTTCAACATTGTGTAAAAGGCCAGCACCAGCTTTTCCGCATACGGCGTATCGAGGATATCGGCGGGCACACCATCGGCAAACTCGATGCTCGCCTCCGCCGGGGGGAGCAGGGCGGTCGTGCCTGGCTGGAAATAGCTCCCCTGGCTCGGCTTATAGGCGCGCCGCAAGGCGAACTGGCTGCGCTCACTCCCAGCCCTATCCCATACGATTACGTCGGAACCCGCGCGGGTGATTTTCAGGGTCGCCCTGAAAAACCCCTTGCAATGATAGGGGTTGCTGAAACTTGGGCCAGGCGGATTCGTGGCCTCTTTAGCCACATCCACCTGAAAGATGGCGAGGGTCGTCGTTACGATGTCTCTAATGCCGCTGACCACCAGTTCAGGCCGTGCCTGGGCTTCAGCATCTTTCAGAACATCCGCCAAGCCGATCGCAATTCTCCCTTCACCCAGGTAATCGTTATCCGGAGTTTGCAGCTTGTAGGGATAAAGAATCGGCATACCACGTCCCTCGCGATGATACACAACGCAGGAGAGGGGACTGTAACGTCCAGAGATATCGTACCAATATGACACCACCCACTCCTCCCAGCCATCGCCATTGGTATCCGTGCGCCAGACCGCGGACACGGCGGGATTGAGTTGGCGGAAATCCACCAGTGTCGGGTTTGTACAGACCCTGCTTTTGAGTTTCTGATAGAGGGCCTTGTACCTGGCCTGCATGATGAAAAGGATCGCCACCAGGAGCAAAAGCCCCAAGACGACGCCGAAGACGATGTCTTGCAGACGCTTCATATCTCCCCCCGCCTACATTTGCAAGCCTCACAAGCCGCCCTTACGAACTGGTCGAAACAGGTGCCTTTGCGGGAGCGGCTTCCATCAGGAGGGCAGCGGACAGGACCTCCTCCATACGCTTTACCCAAACGAAATTCATGTGCCGTTGTACTTTCTTGGGGATATCTACGAGATCTCGCTTGTTTTTCTCGGGCAAAACGATGGTTCTGAGGCCCGCCCTATACGCCGCCAACACTTTTTCGCGCAGCCCGCCCACAGGCAGGATGCGACCGCGCAAGGTGATCTCGCCCGTCATCGCCACATCGCGGCGCACCGCACGGCCGGTGAGCGCGGAAATCAAAGCCGTCGCTATCGTGATCCCTGCGGAAGGGCCGTCTTTGGGGATAGAGCCTTCGGGGATATGGACATGGATATCGAGTTTATCGTAGTCCGTATCGCTTTCCAGACCGAAATCCGCACCATGAGAGCGGGCAAAGCTCAGCGCGGCTTGCGCGGACTCTTGCATGACGTCGCCGAGTTGGCCGGTGAGGATCAGGTTGCCCTTGCCATCCATCACCGTCACCTCAATCGCCATCAAATCGCCGCCGCTCTCTGTCCAGGCAACGGCGGTGGCCACACCGACCTCATTCTCCTCCCGGCCCAGGCTGTCAAGGAGCAAAGGTGGCCCTAGATATTTCTCCACCTGGCGTTCGGTTATCTTCTGGGGAGCCCTTTTCCCCTCCGCTACGCGACGAGCGACTTTGCGGCAGATGTTGGAAATCTCCCGCTCCAGGTTACGCACCCCCGCCTCCAGGGTGTATTCGCGGATCATCTCCTGCAAGGCGCTTTCTGCAAAGTGCAGGCTCTTCACGCCGGTGCTTTCCAACTGGCGAGGGATCAGGAACTGCCTGGCAATCTGGATTTTTTCTTCCTCAATGTAGCCCGGAAACGCGATCACCTCCAGGCGGTCATGCAGAGCCGGCGGGACGGGATCGAGAATGTTGGCCGTGGTGATGAACATGACTTTGGAAAGATCATAGGGGACTTCCAGGTAATGGTCGGAAAAGGCGTAGTTCTGTTCAGGATCCAGCACCTCCAAGAGAGCGGAGGAGGGATCGCCGCGAAAATCCACGCCGATTTTGTCAATCTCGTCCAGCATGAAGACCGGATTGACCGTGCCAGCACGTCGCATCGTCTGGATAATGCGCCCAGGCAATGCGCCCACATAGGTACGACGATGCCCCCGGATTTCCGCTTCGTCCCGGATGCCGCCCAGGCTGACACGCACAAAGCGACGTCCCAAAGCTTCAGCAATGGACTTGCCCAGCGAGGTCTTGCCTGTGCCTGGCGGGCCTACGAAGCAAAGGATAGGGCTTTTCATTTTGTCCGCAGCCAGTTTACGGACGGCGATGTATTCCAGGATGCGCTCTTTCGCCTTCGGCAGCCCATAGTGGTTTCTCTCCAGCACCTGAGCCACTCGCTCCATATCCAGGTTGTCCGTCGTCTCTTCCATCCAGGGCAGAGCCAGGAACCAATCTATATAGGTGCGGATCACCGCTGTCTCGGGCATGGCCGAAGGCATCGCGGCCAGGCGGTCAAGCTCTTGCAGCGCTCTTTCCATTGCCTCTTTAGGCATTTGGGCGGCGTTGACCTTCTCCCGCAGGGTATTGATCTCTTGCAGCAGAGGATCCATCTCCCCCAGTTCACCCTGGATGATCTTCATCTGCTCCCGAAGGTAATACTCCCTCTGGTTCTTGTCCAGTTCTTCCTGCACTTGGGAGTGGATGCGATTCTCCAGTTCCAACACCTCTAACTCTTTCGCCAGGATCACATTGATCTTCTGCAGGCGAACCGCCGGATCCATCGTTTCCAAAAGCTCCTGTCGCGTGCTAAGGCTCAATTCTATCGTGGAAGCGATCAAATCAGCCAACGCGCCAGCATCCTCGGCGTTCATGGCGGCCACAAAGGCGTCATCGGGGATATCGCGGCTTAGTCGGGCGCACTTTTCGAAGAGCGCCAGAACCGCGCGCGTCAATGCTTCCGTGTGCAAGCTCTTGTCGGTCGGCTCAGGAATAGGTCGAACACGAGCCACGAGGTAAGGCTCTTCTTGCACATACTCCAGAATTCTGACACGCTGCTGCCCTTGGGCCAAGATATTCGTCATGCCGTCGGGCATGCGCAACAGACGGCTGACAATGGTCTCGGTGCCCACAGAGTACAAATCTTCTGGGTCGGGCACCTCGGCACTATCGTTCTTCTGCGCCACAGCGACCACCCGCTGGTCTCCACTCAAGGCCGCTTCCACGGCCTTCAACGAACGATCCCGGCCTACATACAAAGGAGTGAAAACTCGCGGGAATAGAACTGTATCTCGAAGGGGAACTACAGCAAGCTCCATTTGATCCTCTGCAGGGATTGAACCTGCATCCTCTAAAAACATCTATAGTCTAACCGACCTCCAATTACACTGCTTTCGCTCTCGTCAGTGATTATACTTCCTTTGTGTAATCTGTCAATCTCGCTGCGACAACAAAACAAGGGGCAGATTGGCGTAGACTTCCGCTGCGGCCAGCACATCTTGAAGCCGCACCTGCTCATTGGCGGCATGGGCGAAGCGCTCCTCGCCGGGGCCGAACCCGATGGTAGGGATGCCCGCGATGCCCGCCGTGTACACCCCGTCGGTGGAAAAAGCCCAGCGACCGATCGTGGGGACAGAGCCTAGCACGTCCTCGATCACCTCCGCGCATTTTTGCACTAGGGGAGCATTCTCCGGCAGAGTCCAGGGAGCGAAGTACTGCTCGGCCTGGCAGCGATAGCCGGTATAGCTATCGGCAGAGTATTGCGTTACTTCCACCTGGGATCTGACCTGTTCCCGCGCGATGATCCTCTTGACCTCGGCCACAGCTTTGGCCGCTGTTTCACCGCTGACCAGTCGCCGGTCAATGTAGAGCCTGCAAATCTCCGGTATGGCATTACGGCTGCCGGCGTGGCTTTCGATCTGTGTGACCGCCACCGTGCCCTTGCCCAGGAAGGGGTCTTCGTCCAACTGCGAAGCCAAAAGCTCCAGACCAACGATCACCTTGGCCGCGCCGTAGATCGCATTTTCGCCCCGTTCCGGAGCGGAAGCGTGCGCCGGAGAGCCAAAGGTAGTTACCTTCAGTTCGATGCGTCCCCGTTGCCCCCTCGCTATTTGCAAATTCGTGGCCTCCCCCAATATGACGTAATCCGGCCTGATCCCCTCTTCCTCTACCAGGATGCGCATGGCGAGGCCCTCGCATGTCTCCTCTTGCACCACTCCCACCACGTACAAGTCCCCGGCAAGCTGGATTCCGCTGTCAATCACCGCCTTGGCTCCGTAGACCATGGCGGCCAAGGCCCCTTTCATATCCACCGCTCCCAGGCCATACAGCACGCCATCCTGAATCTTTGCGCTGAGGGGATCCCACTGCCAAAGAGAGGCATCCGCTACGCGCACAGTATCCAGGTGGCCATTGTAGAGCAGCTTTGGCCCGTGCCCGGCCCCTATGCGGCCAACCACGTCGCCGATGCGATCCACGAACACTTCCGAGAAGCCAACGCGGCGCATCTCGTCAGCTAAGCGACGGGCGGCTTCCCCCTCTTGCGTTGACGGGCTGGGAATCCGCACGAGGTCTTGAAGAAAAGCACCAAGTGCTCGCTGATCATCGAGGGAAAGCGATAATTTCAAGGCCATGCCTCCACCTATGCGCAGGCTACAAGATTGGCGCGCCTGGTCGTTGGGGTATCTAATATGCCCCACGAGCCGATAACCACGCAGGTATTGTGCGCATCAGGATCTTAAAGTCGAGCAACAACGACCAATTCTCGATGTAGTACAAGTCCAGGAGGACCATTTCATCAAAGGTTAGCTCGCTTCGCCCGCTCACCTGCCAAAGTCCTGTCATCCCTGGCGAGGCTTGCAGCCTCTTCATGTGCCAGTCCTGATATTGCGCCACCTCCGCAGGCATACCGGGCCGTGGGCCAACCAGGCTCATCTCCCCTCGCAGGACGTTATAGAGTTGGGGCAACTCGTCCAGGCTCGCACGGCGCAGGAGCCTGCCTACTCTCGTCCTTCGTGGGTCATCGCGCATCTTGAACAGAGGGCCGCTGGACTCGCTGAGGGGTTGCAGAGAGGCCTGATAGCTTTCCGCCCCTTTGTACATGGTGCGGAACTTGTAAACGGTGAACTCTTTGCCGCCACGACCCACCCGCATCTGTTTGAAGATCACGGGACCTGGAGAATCGAGTTTGATGAGCAAGGCAACCAGCGCGAAAAACGGCCAGAGAAGCAGGAGCACCAGGATGGAACCCACGATGTCTATCGCGCGCTTGATCGCCAGATTCCATCCGCGGATGGAAGTCTCTTTGATGCCGATCAGGGGCACGCCGTTGATGTCGTCGGTATCCACCTGGCTGAGGCTGAGTTGGAAAAGGTCGGGCACGATTTTCACCCGCACATTGTGCTTCTCGCACTGGGCGATGATATTTAACACTTTGCGACGGGCCGTCCATGGCAGCGTGATCGCCACCTCATCTATAGCCAGACCGGAAATCAACTCGGAGATTTGCCCGGTATCCCCCAACGCTTTGATCCGTCCCAAATCGGTGTGCGCCTTTTCCGGCGCGTCGTCCACAAAACCGATAAGCTGATACCCCAATTCCGGTTGGGCAACGATGTTGCGCATCACAGCCCGCCCTATCTCCCCGGCGCCAACGACCAGCAAGCGATCCACGCCGATCCCATGTTTGCGAAGACGGGCCATCACGGCGCGAATGAGCAGCCGGCTCGCGCCCAGCAGGATGACGATAATGAGAGCATCGTAAGCGAAGATCAATCTGGATTGGAGGGAAGGGCGGTAAACCAGCGAGAGGAGGATCATCGTGGCGATGCCGGTGACGGTGCCTCGGAAGATGACATACATCTCATCGAGCCAGGGGCGTCCGCGGCGAGGGCTGTAGACTCTTTCCATGACAAAGACGATCAACAGAATAGCTGTTAAGGTCAATGCACTGGGGGTATATGCTCTAAAAGGAACGTAGTAAGCTTCCTCCACCTCGCGGAACCACTGTAACTCATAGCGCACCCAGTAGGCCAGAAAAAAAGCGATGTTCACCAGAAGCGCATCCAGTAGTAAGGTGATGGCTCGAAGCCACTCCAACGCTCTCTTATACATGGCTGGCTCTTCCTTCGCTCAACACCTGGCGATAAATGCGAGTCGTCTCTTGCGCAGTTTTGGCCCAGGAGAATGCGCCCGCCCTTCTCAGGCCCGCCTCACGTAGCGCTTCGCGCAGAGCTTTGTCGGTGAGCAACCTGTTCATGGCTTCAGCTATCTCTGGCACGTTGTAAGGGTCTACCATGAGCGCCGCATCTCCCACCACCTCCGGCAACGAGGAGACATTCGAGGTCACGACCGGCGTGCCGCAAGCCATTGCTTCCAAAAGGGGAAGGCCAAAGCCTTCGTATAAAGAGGGATAGACCAACATGTCTGCGCAATGATACCACCAGGGGAGTTCATCCTGGGGAATGAACCCCGGAAAGTGAACACTATCTTGTATTCCTAGTTCCTGGACTGTGGCAAAC
>CAYPON010000144.1:6741-9249 GCA_964412315.1 uncultured Anaerolineae bacterium
GATAATACAGCCACCCTTTGCCCCCCCCGATCACCAGATGTTGAGGAATGCCAGCCTCTTTCAAGAGTGCAAAAGCCTCGACCAGGCGGATCAGGTTCTTTCGTGGCTCGATGGTGCCTACGAACAGGATCATTTTGGTTGGCAGTCCCTTGCGCTGGCGAAAGGCTGCCGCTGCCGTCGCATCGAACAGTGGTTGGAAGCTGCTGTCAACCCCCATGTAGACGACCGTCACTTTCGAGGGAGGGACGCGAAAGTAGCAGACGATATCCTCTTTGGTGCTTTGTGATATGGCAATGATATGGCGTGCCCGATGTGCGGTCAGATAGGCCAACACACGGTTGTAAGCTCGTTTGCCGAGATGAAAGCTGGATGGGTAATGTATAAAGCTCAAATCCTGGATCGTCACGAGCGAGGGGCAGGGTAATAAGAAAGGCTGCACATTGACCAGGGCGTGCCAGAGATCAATCCCTTGGCGCACGGCGACGATGGGTGCGATAAGTTGCTCCCACAGGATGCGCACAGGAGGCCGCCACGTTGGCCACGAGGTCACCGATTGCTGGATCGCCTCCGGCAGGGTCGGGCAGCGAAAAGGCAGGTAGGCCGTGTATCTAAGCGCGCCGTCCGCTTCGGCAAGATGGCTCAGTAGGTGATAGATGTAATGGCTGACGCCAGCGCCCCGGTAGCCTCCCTTAAGAAAAAGCAAATGCGCATCAAGGCCAATGTGTCCGCTTGCCAAAGCCATGTATCGCCCCTGACTCATGCCTGGGCTGATTATACCACGATAGTGATTGTGGGGGCAAACCCGTGTGTTTGTCCACGTCCCTACATTTTGCGATATACCTCGTAGGTGAGAGCGGCGATGCGCGCCTGCGTATAGAGGGCGAGCACGCGGCGGCGTCCCGCCACCCCCCACCTGCTCCACGCCTCAGGGTCCGATCTGACCCTGGCCAGGCAATCCCGCAATGCCTCAGCATCTCCCTCCTGGAAGACCAACCCGGCCTCGCCGATCACGTGAGGGATTTCGCCCGAATCCGAGCCGATCACCGGCGTCTCGCAGGCCATCGCCTCCACGAGAACGCGACCGAACTGCTCTTTCCAGTTGGGGCGCGCCAAGGAGGGCAAGACGAGCACGTTGAGGCGATTCAGGCAGGTTGGAACCTGGGAGGAAGGGACGCGCTGCTGAAAGGAGACGCGGGAAGAAACTCCCAGCCTCTCGGCCAGGGCTTGCAACGGAGCTTGTTGAGGCCCATCGCCGATGATTTTCAACTCCCAGTCGCCATCCAGCCGCGCTGCAGCCTGGAGCAGGATATCCACTCCCTTTTCCGGCACGAGCCTGCCCATGTAACCGATGACAAAGCGGCCTGCCGCCGGCGCGACCCGCTCATCCGGCAAAGGCCGGTAAATTTCCGGGTCAACGCCGAACTGAGGGATAATCTCCAGCGGCCCCTTGTATCCTTTGGCACGCAGCACTTGCGCCGCGTCCGCGTTGCCGGCCAGAGCATAGTCCGCTCTCGTTAGATTGTACCGCTCCCAGGCACTGAAAGGGAAGGGGTAAGACCGCCGCAGGTTCTGCCAGGTGAAAAAGAGCTTTTTGGCCCCGCAATGACCGGCCAACAACATAGCCTGCCAGGTGGCCAGGTTGTACGGTTCCTCGTCCATGTGTACAATATCAGGCTGGATACTGCACATGCGACGGCCCAGAAAGGGATAGAAATGCAGGTGAAAATGGCCGTTCAGAGCCATCCACTCGACGAGGAGTTGATAACCGGAGACATGCTCGCGCTCCAAAAGGAGCCGGGAACGGCCATCACGCCAGTATGGTGGGACGATCACGAACAACTCCAGGTCAGGGAATCTGGCCAGTTCCTCCAGCTTTTTCTGGTAAGCTCCGATTGTACATGCCTTGGAGATCATCAACACGCGCATCGGGACTTGCACTTCCGAGGAAGGTATTATATAGTATATAGGAATCGTCCGCTGGGGCAAAACGAGCTGATTTCAGATTTTGCGGATTGAGCGCATCTTTTGTTCACATTATATCGTCATAATTGATGTGCGGTTCCGTGTCCATCTGCGGATCGTGAGTCGGGAAGGGTGTCTGGCCGTGAGTTCGATGATGACCCAAGAGGGGATCTTGCATTATGAAGTGGAGGGGCGGCGCGGTGACCCTCTGATCCTCCTGCATTGCTGGTTGGGGTCGTGGCGATTCTGGCGCGGCTCTATGGAATACCTGGCGCGCAGCAGACCCTATCGTATTTATGCCCTGGACTTCTGGGGTTTTGGCGAATCCGATAAACGGAAAGAAACTTACGAAATCCGCGATTACGTTTCCATGGTCGTGCAGTTCATGGACGAAATGGGCATCCAGCAAGCGCCGCTCTTCGGCCATTCCATGGGTGGCACGGTGGCGATGAGCCTGGCGCTGGACTATCCCCTCCGGGTGAAACAGGTCGCCGTCGTCGGTTCGCCGATGGATGGAGCCTCCCTCAATATCCTGCTCAAGCTGGC
>CAYPON010000145.1:0-9246 GCA_964412315.1 uncultured Anaerolineae bacterium
CCGGCGTCAATCGCCGGGCTGCCTGGCAGCAAGGGATGATACTTTGGAGTCCCTGGGGCTCCGATCAACAGGCCAAGGCGCGCATCCACATTGGCCAGATCACCAGGCCCTGGCGCGAAGGTGCAGCCGGAAGTGTCCCCGATGAGGTTGTAACCAGCAGAGCCGATGCTACCCCAGCAGTCTGGAGCACCGCCTGCCGTGTTTCCGGCAACAAGGCTGTTTCGCAAAGTCACATAGCCGCCGTTATAGATTCCGCCGCCATCACTGGCTTTGTTTCCACTGACCGTGCTGTTGTCCAGGGTCACTTCGCCGTCGTTGTAGATGCCACCGCCGTAACCAGCTGTATTGCCGCTGACGGTGCTGTTGTTCAGGGTCACAAAGCCGCTCCAGCCATTATAGATGCCGCCACCTGTGTTGCCACTGACAGTGCTGTTGTTCAGGGTCAGGGCACCGTCGTTGCGGATGCCGCTGCCCGTGGTGCCGCTGACAGTACTGTTGTTCAGGGTCACATAGAAGTCGTTGTAGATGCCGCTATCCTTGTTGCCGCTGACAGAGCTGTTGTTCAGGGTCGTGAACCAATAGTTCGTGATTCCATTCCCCCTGTTGTCCTTGACGCTGCTGTTGTTCAGAGTTAGGTCGCTGTACATGAGGTTACAGATACCGCAGTTGTTGCCACTGACAGTGCTGTGGTTCAGAGTCAGCGTACCATGGTTGAAGATGCCCCCGTGTCCCCATTCGTAGCCGATGTTTTCGTTGACGGTACTGTGGTTCAGGGTCAGGGTGCCGTCGTTGTCGATGCCTCCCTCGTAGCCGATGTTTTCGTTGACGGTGCTGTAGTTCAGGGTCAGGGTGCCGCCGTTGTAGATGCCACCAGTACCGTTCCAAACGGTGAAACGTTCGATCGTGGCGGTCGCGCCACTCACGGTAATGCCCTGGCGCAATGCTTCACCATCAATAGTGGAAGTGCCACTCTGCGTGGTGAAACTTGAATCCCACCCACCGGAGAGGGCAACGCTTTTGTTGACCAGCACGACCTCACCGCCGATGCCGGTGTACGTCCCGGCGGCGACATAGATGGTGGCGCCGGATGCGGCTTTACTGATGGCGCCATTGATTGTCGCGCAGGGGCTGGCCGGGCTGAGGCAGTCGTTGCTGTCGCTTCCAGTGGGTGTAACGTACAGTGGGTCGTCGGTGCGGGCTGGCGAGGACGTCGGAATCGCTATCACCACCGCGGCAAATCCCAATACCAATATGGTTCGCCATAGTTTGAGATAGGCTCTCATTTTGACCCTCCTCTCCTCTTTTGCAATGAGGAGATTCCCCCCGATAATGGCGAAATGGGTTCAAAACTGGCCGCTCATGGTCAGGGCCATCAACGCTTTCTGCACGTGCAGGCGGTTCTCGGCGATGTCGTAGATGATGGAGCGCGGGCCGCTGGCGATCTCGTCGGCCACCTCGTGGCCGCGATCCAGCGGCATGGGGTGCACGAAAAGCGCGTCGTTGGTGCGCACCATCTTTTCGGCGTCGCAAATCCACTCCGGGTAGCGCGCGGCCTTTTGCCTTTCCGCCGGCTTGTCCAATTCGCCGTTGACATAAGCCTGGGACGTCATCCAGTTGCGAGAATAGACGACATCGGCGCCCTCATAGGCAGTGCGAAGGTCGTGGGTGATCTCAAAAGCGGTGCCGTTGGCGGCGCAGTTCTGGCGCACCTGCTCCATGACCTGCGGATCGAGGTCGTATCCCTGTGGATAGGCCAGCGCCACGTTCATGCCAAAGCGGGAGGCGATGAGCAGATACTCCTGCACGGAACACCAGGAGCGAACCAGCGCCCCGCATCCCCAGTGCAACAACGCCTTTTTCCCGCGCACATCGCCCAGGTGCGCCCGCAAACCCATCAGATCGGCCAGTCCCTGGCAGGGGTGGAACTTGTCGTGAGCCATGGAGATGACGGGGATATCGCACCAGTAGGCATACTCGCGGAGCAGTTGATCCCCTTCACCGTAGGCGCTGATCTGATCCTCCAGGATGCGGATGCCGAGGCCCGCCGCGTAACGGCTCATCACCTTGGCCGCATCCTCAATCGTCTCGCCGGCGGTCGTGGCGGTCTTGAGGCGCATCGCCTTTGGCTCCAGGAATTGTGCATGGCCGCCCAGCTCGGTCGCCGCCGTCTCGAAGGATTGCCGTGTGCGAACGGAGGGGTTGTAGAAAAACATCAGAAACGTCTTGTGTTCCAGGAGCTTGGTCCAACGAGGGGAATAGCGGTCGCGCTTCATCTTGTTGGCCAGTTCCAGCACCGCTTCCAGTTCCTCTGTGGCCCATTCCTGGGTGCAGACGAGATCCTTACCGTATAGATCCATGGCACTTCCTCTCCTGTAACAAAATATGCTATAATTATAGCTCGATCCTCAAAACGCGAAAGGTCAGGTAGGGGCGATGTGCGTCATCAATATAGAAACCCCCATGAATCCGCTCAGCAGGTTGCGGAACATCGGGATCATCGCGCATATTGATGCCGGCAAGACCACGCTCACGGAGAGAGTGCTCTTTCATACCGGCCATATCACGCGCATGGGCAATGTGGACGAAGGGACGACGGTGACGGACTTTATGCCCCTGGAGAGGGAAAGGGGCATCACCATCCAGGCGGCAGCGGTCACCACCTATTGGCGCGAACATCAGGTCAATATCATTGACACGCCAGGGCATATAGATTTCACCGCCGAGGTGCAGCGCTCCTTGCGCGTTCTGGATGGCGGCATTGTGGTCTTTGACGGTGTGGCTGGCGTCGAACCCCAGTCAGAGACTGTCTGGCACCAGGCCGACCGCTTCCAGGTGCCGCGCATCTGTTTCATCAACAAGCTGGATCGTCCAGGCGCGGACTATCAGCACACCATCAAAATGATCGCCGACCGCCTAGGCGCGCATCCTATCGCCATCCAAATGCCGATCGGAGGGGAAAGCGACTTTCGCGGCGTCGTGGATCTCATCGGGTGGTCAGCTTTTATTTATGAAGAGGGGGCAGAAGGAGCCAGGAAGGTTGATGTCCCGGCAGAACTGCGCGAAGAGGCGAAGCGGTGGCGGGGGCAGCTCGTAGAGCAACTGGCCGATCTGGACGATGAGATCGCCTACCACTATCTGGAAAACAGCGAAATATCGCCAGAGATGATGCGCCAGGCGCTGCGCAAGGCGGTGCTCGCGCACAAAGCCGTCCCTTGCCTTTGCGGTGTGGCGCTGCATAACAAGGGGATCGAGCCTTTGCTGGATGCGGTGGTGGATTATCTTCCCTCCCCTCTCGACCTGCCGGGAATGCGCGGCGTAGAAGTGAACACGGGTGAGGAGCGCACCTGCCGGCCAGACAATCTGGAGCCGCTGGCGGCCCTCATCTTCAAGATCACGACGGATCCTTACGTTGGACGGCTGGCTTATTTCCGCGTGTACTCCGGAGCGGTTCGGCGTGGCGATAGCGTGTACAACGCGACCAGCGGCCAGCGGGAGCGGATCGGGCGATTGGTGCGGATGTACGCCGACCGGCGGGAGGATGTGACGGAGATCGGCGCAGGCGACATTGGCGCAGTGCTAGGCTTGAAGGCCACCAGCACGGGCGACACGCTCTGCGCTCCTGACCGCCCGATCATTCTGGAAAAGATCACCTTCCCCGCGCCGGTGATGTCCATGTCCATCGCGCCCCTCTCTAAAGCGGATCAGGACAAGATGTCCGTCGCCCTGCAACGACTGGTGGAAGAGGACCCGACGTTGCACGTGCGCAGCGATGAGAGAACGAGGCAGATCGTCCTTTCCGGCATGGGCGAGTTGCATCTGGAGGTGGTCGTGGATCGCCTCTTGCGCGAGTTCCGGGTCAAGGCCAAAGTGGGCCGGCCGGAGGTCGCCTATTACGAGACGATCACGCGGCCCGTGCGCATTGAAGGGAAGCTGGTGCGGCAGACGGGAGGCCACGGGCAATACGCGCATGTGATCCTCGACCTGGAGCCGCTGCCACCGGGGTCCGGCTTTGCCTTTGAGGATAAACTCCGAGGAGGGGCCATCCCGCGCGATTACGTCCCGGCGATAGAGGCCGGACTGCGCGATGGTATGCAAAAGGGGGTGTTGATCGAAGCGCCCTTGATAGACCTCAAAGCGACCCTGGTGGATGGCTCCTATCATGAAGTGGATTCTTCCGACTATGCCTTCCGCACAGCCGCCTCGATGGCTTTGCGAGATGGCGCGGCTAGGGGTAGCCCGATCATCCTGGAGCCGATCATGCTCGTGGAAGTGATGGCGCCGGAGGCCTGCACGGGGGATGTCATCGGCGAGTTGAGCGCACGGACTGGCACCGTGACCGGCATGGAACTGCTGGACAGCGGCCTGCAGCGCATCGTGGCTCATGTGCCGCTGGCGCAAATGTTCGGCTTCGCCACGGCCCTTCGCTCGCGCACCCAGGGACGGGGCACCTTTGCCATGGAGTTCGATCATTATGCCAAAGTCTCCGAGGCCACAGCGCAGGAGTTGATGAAAAAGCGTTCGCGGGGGCATATATCAGCAGATTAAGCGGATTAAGCGGATTAAATTAACATAATCTGCTCCATCTGCTGAATCTGCTGACAACAATGGAGGAGGTGAGATGAACAAGATCGAGCGTGTGCAGGCGGCCTTGCGTGGGGAGAAGGTTGATCGTATCCCGGCCAGCTTTTGGTTTCACTTCCCCCCCGACCAGGTTGCGGGCAAGGCGATGGCGGAAGCGCATCTGGCCTATTATCGCTACGTAGACCTTGATTTTCTCAAGGTCATGAGCGACAACGGCTATCCGCCGACGGAAGGGGTGACGCTATCTGGGCCTGCCGACTGGCGCCAGTTGCGCCTGCCCCCCTTGGGTGCACCGCACTTCCAGGCGCAACTGGACGGTCTGAAACGGATCGCCGACGCCATCGGCCAAGAGGCATTGATTATCACCACGATCTTTAACCCCTTCGCTACCGGCAACCGCCTCTGCGACCGGCACGTCACGGAGCACATGGCGCAGGATGCTCAAGCAGTGAGCGCGGGCCTGGGCGTGATCGCGGAGGCATTGGCCGGGTTCGCCCTCGCTTGCCTCGAGGCAGGAGCCAATGGCATCTTTTTCAGCGCTCAGGGGGGAGAGACGGATCGCTTCGCGCGCGAGGTCTTTGAGCGCTACCTCAAGCCGCATGACCTGACCATCCTCAAAGCGGTGGCCGGGCGGGCGGAGTTCAACCTGCTCCACATCTGCGGCTACAACCTGCGGTTAGATGCCTACCGCGATTATCCAGCGCACGCCGTGAACTGGAGCCCGCAATGGAACAACCTCTCCCTATCGGAGGGATGGAAGCTTTTCGATATGGCTCTGGTGGGCGGCCTGGATCAGCGCGGCCCTATGGTAGCGGGCACGCCGGAGGGGATCGCAGCGGAGGTACAGGCAGCCGTGGCCGAGGTTAGTACGCGCCGCTTCATGCTCGGCGCAGGCTGCACCCTGCCGGAGGACATCTCCTGGGATAGCATCCGCGCCGCGATCCAGGCGGCCAGGTCTTTGCCCGTCCGATAGCCCGGGGCGATTGCATTATTGCCGATAACCGAAGGATATGGCTGGCGATTGGCTTCTACCGTGAGAGTTTCGTGAGTGGCCGGGAGTATAATGGAGGGGAGGGAGTCGTAGACTCCTGGAGCCTTGTTCCTCAAGTCGTTGGCAGTGCAAGCATTCCTTTAGTTTATGAGGGGGGGCTTGGGGAACAAGGCGCTTTATTGTGGCGCAGGCGTAAAGGCGCAGGCGTAAAGCCTGCGACTACCATGGGCGAGGCAGAGGCAGTAGCCGCACCCTTTAGGGGTGCGCCTTCACGGGTACACTAGGCGCAGCGTTCCGCGAGCAGCGAGGCGAGCTTTCCTTGCCCTACCAGCGAGGTGAAAGCGCCAAAGCGCGGGCCGCGATCCTGCCCAAAGAGCACCTCATAAAAGAGGCGGAAAAAGTCCGCCGCTGGCACGCCGAACTCTTTCGCCACGGCGAAGGGCATGGCCTGCAATTCCTCCTCGCTCTTCGCAGGAAATTCGACCAGCCGATCCCGCAGCGCCAAAAGCATGGCCCGCTCGCGCTCGTCAGGCTTTTTATAGACCTTGGTGGGCAGGACGAAATCGCGGTAATAGTTCAGCACCTTTTCCACTATATCCCGCACGACGGCGCTATATTCCCGCACCTTTGGATCGTACTGCTCCAGGTACTCCATGACCAAATCCGCCGAATCGCTGGCCAGAGCCGAGAGGAGATTGTCCACCACGGAATAGTTCACCTTGGAGCCATAGGCGGGCACGGTTCGCCCCCGGTCATGGATGTGCCAGACCGGCAGGTTGACGCGCTCCTCCTCGCTCGGGGTTGGGTATTTGCGCAATTCATCCAGGTACTCATCCACGCAACGCGGCACGATCTCCCAATAGAGGCGCTTGGCCTTGCGCGGGCTGGCAAAGATGTAATAGAGCAGCGACTCGATGGGTGCGTAGGTCGTCCAGGCATCCACGGTCAGCCCCTTGCCAACGCTTTTCGAGATCTTTCTCCCCTCTTTGTCCAGGAATAATTCATAGATAAGACCAATGGGTGGCTCTTTGCCCATCAGCCGCACGATCTGCGAGGAGAGCTTGGCCGACTCGATGAGGTCCTTGCCGTACATCTCGTAGGCGACCTCGTAGGTATACCAGCGCAAGGCCCAATCCACTTTCCAGCCCACCTTGGCCTTGCCGTTGAAGATCGTCGCCCTGGCACGATGGCCGCACCCCTTGACACCATACACTTCCGTGTCGCAGATGTATTCCAGCGTGTTGTCCTGCGGGTGATAGGCCACGACGCGCGTGGTATAGACCCGGCCACAGGACCCGCAGATGGGAAAGAAGGGCGACCAATCCTCTCGCTTCTCCTCGCCCAGCGTGGGGAGGATGAGGGCCTTCACTTCCTCCACTTTGCTCAGCAGGATGGCAAGCCCCTCGTTAAAGTCGCCGCGCACATACGCCTCGTGCGAGCTTTGGAAGTGATAGTCAAAGCCATAAGTATTCAGAAACTCGCACAGTTTGGCGTTCATGTGCCCGCTGTAACTGACGTGGCAGCCGAAGGGGTCGGGGATATAACAGAGCGGCTTGCCGATATGCTCCGCCAGCATCTCCCGCTGCGGCACGTTCAGGGGAACCTTGCGCAGGCCGTCCATGTCTCGCTGAAGGCGATCAGCTTGGTGGGCCGGCCCGTGAGCGTCTCGAAGGCGTGGCGCACCCAGGTGGTGCGTGCCACCTCGGCAAAGGTGCCGATGTGGGGCAGGCCGCTGGGGCCGAAGCCGGTCTCGAAAACGACCACGCCCTCGCCGCGTCCTTTGACTTTCTCGGCCAATTGGGCCGCTTCTGCAAAAGGCCAGGCGGTATATTGCGGCATACTCTTGTCTCCTCAATCCGTCGCTTGCGCTTAGGATACGCGGTTGCGGGCAAGCTGTCAAATCGGCCTTCGGCGCGATTTGCCATTCTGTGCGAAAAGGTATATAATTGCGGCAGCGTGGTGGACGTAGCTCAATGGCAGAGTGCTAGACTGTGGATCTAGTGGTTGCGGGTTCAACCCCCGTCGTCCACCCTCTGTTTTATCAGGTAGCGGTAACCATGAAGAGAAACAGCTTTATCGCCCAGCAACCTTTGTGCTCCCATCATCCCCTGCGCCACGCTCCGTAGGCGTCGGGGAGGTTGTGGACTGCTTCGCGACGGCTGGTTGTGAATCGAGCGTGGGTCAAACGAGATCCACGCTTTTTTATTTGTAAAAGGAGGATGAACATGACTGTTCCCAAAGTGCAAGCACGAGTTCCCAGGGGTATGCGCGACATCCTGCCACAGCAGATGATCAAGCGGCAATATGTGATGGATACCGTGCGCGAGATTTTCGAGCGGTTCGGCTTCGAGCCGCTACAAACGCCTGCCCTGGAGTTGAAGGAGACTCTGCTGGGCAAATATGGCGCCGATGCCGAGAAGCTCATCTATTACGCCCAGCATAGCCAGGGGAGCGAAGAGCTGGCGCTGCGTTACGATCTCTCCGTGTCCTTGTGTCGCGTCGCGGCTATGTATCAGGACTTGCCGAAGCCCTTCAAACGCTATCAGATCGCTCCTGTCTGGCGCGCCGAGCGACCACAGAAGGGACGCTATCGGGAATTCTACCAGTGCGACGTGGACATCGTGGGCAGCGCCAGCATGTTGGCTGATGCCGAGATCATCAACGTGGTGTATCAGGGCCTGAAACAACTCGGCTTCAAACAGTTCCGCACCGTGTTGAACAACCGCAAGCTCCTGGCCGGGCTGGCACAGTATGCCGGCGTCCCCGCCGAGCAAGCGGGCAGGCTCTATCGCTCCATAGACAAGCTGGAAAAGATCGGCGTGGATGGGGTGAAAGAGGAACTGCAGGCCAATGGTGTGGCGGATCAGGCCGCCGCACACCTAATGGATTTGCTGCAAATGCGGGGCACAAACCGGGAGCTTATCGCCGCCTTCCGTGCGCGGTTCCAGGATTATCCGGGCGCTCTGGCTGGCATCGGAGAATTGGAGGAGATCATCGGCTATTTGAATGCCCTGGCCATTCCGGAGGAATACTACCAGATCGCCTTGGCCATGGTGCGCGGCCTGGAGTATTACACCGGCCCCATCTATGAGACGCTGGTGGAGGAGCCGAGGATCGGAAGCATCACCGGCGGCGGGCGCTACGATGGTTTGATCGGCCTCTTCACCGGCCAAAGCTTCCCGGCCACAGGCACGTCGCTGGGCATCGAGCGGATCATTGACGTGATGGATGAGTTGGGGATGTTCCCGCCAGGGATCGGCACGACGGTGGTACAGGTGTTGGTGACGCTCTTCGACACGTCAAGCACCCCGGCCACGCTGGAAATCGCCAGCGAACTGCGCCGCGGTGGGGTGAACGCCGAATTGTACTTCGAGCCGGGCACGCTTGGCAAGCAGATCCGCTACGCGGCGAAAAAGGGCATCCCCTTTCTCGTCATCGCCGGGCCGGATGAGTTGGCGGCGGGCCAGGTCACGCTGCGCGACCTGGCGTCCGGACAGCAAGAGACCATCGCCCGCGGCGAGATGCTCAGCACGCTACAGAAGTGGCTGGCGGGCAGAGCGCGAGGTAGCTAGTGGCAGGTTTGACAAATAACGGCTTTTGCTTATAATCAAGCTTGCCGCTGGGGGATCGTCTAGTGGTAGGACAGCTGACTCTGGATCAGTAAGCCGAGGTTC
>CAYPON010000146.1:0-9175 GCA_964412315.1 uncultured Anaerolineae bacterium
CTCCATGGATGACCAGCGTCGGTATCGTGACCGACTGGAGCGCGTCCTTGAGGCTGCCAGAGGCGACGACGGCCGCCATCTGGCGAGCCTTGCCAGCGGGATAGTGGCTGCGGTCGTAAGCCTGGGCGGCGCGCTGTCGGGCGCGCGCTTCGTCGAAGGGGAACTTGGGGCCCCTGTGTGCCCGCCCTGACCTCACGCCGGCTTCGATGGCTGCTGCCCGGTCTGGCGGAGGGGGCGCGAGGAAAACCGATAAGGCGGCAGGTTGCGGAGGCGGAAGCCCTGGGTCGCCCGTCGTGGACATGATGAAAGTGAGGGTGCGGACACGCTTGGCATGGCGGATAGCTAGCGTCTGGGCGATCATCCCGCCCATGGAGAGGCCCAGGACGTGCGCCGACTCGATTCCCAGGGCGTCGAGCAGGCCCGCCGCATCGTCCGCCATGTCGCTCAACTTATAGGGGGCCTGGATCGCCTGCCCTTGCATCACGGCTTGCATCAACGTGGAAACGTCAGGAACCCCCGCCTGGTCGAACTTGGTGGACAGCCCGACGTCGCGGTTGTCGTAGCGGATGACCCAATAGCCCCTGGCGGCCAGTTGTGCGCAGAAATCCTCCTCCCAGGCGATCATCTGCGCGCCGTGGCCATGGATGAGCAGCAGAGGTGGGGCGTTGGGATCGCCAAAGGTATCATAGCAAATCTCGATCCCATTGGCCTTGGCGAATGCCGGCTTACTGTGCGGAACGTTTGGAATCATCGTGTCACCTCCAGATAGGTTTCAGGAAGGATGCGCCGAGTATAATAGCCTTCCGCTCATTTGTCAACACCACTAGAGCCAAAGCCGGCCGAGGCCGACTCAGAACAAGACCTCCGAGGTTTTCAAAACCTCGGAGGTCTCGAGGTTCGACCGAGCTTGAAGCTCTTAGGCCGACTATCTTTTCGCTTCTACCGCTCGAGCACCACGTGACCGGGACTCTCCGTCAGCGTGCTCACATCTGGAGCCGGCTGGGTTACCTCTGTGCTGCTAGCGGGGCACCCTTTCCGCAGCACGATGTTATCCACATAGCCTCCTTCAGGGAAGTGGATGCTGGAGTCGCTGCCGAATATCAGGGCGATCCAGACCTGTGGCCGGCCCAGCAAGTTACCCAATGTCGGCACATCGGCCAGGTTCAGGGTTCTGTCTATCCAGCCCTGCGAGTTCCCTCTGGTGAACCAGCCGTAAAAGTCGCTGCCGTTTACCGATGCGGTACGGGCGACGTAATCGCAGCACGATTCCGTGTTCAGCCACAGCTTGAAGGTCAGCTCGGCGGCGGTGGCGCCTGCCAGGCTGAAGGGGCCAAAGACCATCCAGCCTTGCGTGTAATCGGGATAGTTGCTGTTGCAAGCCAGGCGAGACCCATCAGCCCCGCCACCCACTCCCCAGCCGCTGTAGCTTCCCGCAAACGGACGACAGTTCCGCTTGCCCCAGTAATACTCGCCATGGGCGGCTACGTTATCTCTCACCTGCCACTGGTTGGGGAAGGCGCCTTCAAAGTCCTCTTGCTTGATGGTGACCCAACCACCGACGCATCCGGTAGCCGTGGGTGTGGAAGTGGGCGTCCGCCGTGTGCCGGTGACCGTCGGCGTAAAGGTGGCCGTGATGGTGCCGCGGGTACGAGTGGCCGTCGGCGTAAAGGTAGCCGTGATGGTGCCGCGGGTATGAGTAGCCGTGGCCGTCGGAGTAAAGGTAACAGTAGGTGTACCGCAATCGGGGTAGACCTGCGTCCCGCTGCGGGTCATGCGGAACATGTACCCTTCGCCAGGCTCCATGTCCGTCAGGGTGTTGAAGCGGGGATCTGCCGGCGGTGGCGCGTAGGTCTTGTCTTCGCTCAGCACCAGATCGAAACTGCCGGAGATGGAGGCCAGTGCTGTCGCTACTTCGAGGGTGCAATCGGGCAGATACCCCACCCATTGCCATCCCGTGCCCAGGCTGATGGGCGTGTTCGCCGCCACTCGCCTGCCGCGGATCACCAGTTCTCCCGCCTGCGTCATGCGGATGAGATAGCTCTCTTCCGGCCGCAGCGTGTTCAAAGTGTTGAAACGGGGGTCTGCCGGTGGGGGCGCATAGGTGCCCTCTTCGCCCAGCACCAAATCATACTGGCCAGCGATAGAGGCCAGGATAGTGGCCACATCGAGTTGCGTGGAGGCGGTGAGGTCTACCTGGTGGTTGGATCTGTCGTCTTGCCAGGTTACTGTGATCGGGTTCGTCGCCGCCAGGAAGCCGTTGACGCGGAAGGTGACGGCCTCGCCCGCCCTCATGCCCGGAATCCCTGCGCCGCTATCTTCGCCGTAGACGCGCGTATACGGGTAGATGCCGGCTACCGTCGTGATGCAGCAGCCAACGCGCTCCCCGCGCGGGCTGTACATCTCGATGAGCGTGCCCACCGGGCCAGGCAGCCCGTCCAATGTGACCTGGCCGTAGTACTGGGAGAAGTAAGGCGTCGTCCTCATGCCGGAACAGTCACCTCCCGGCGCGATCCCAGGAAGCACATTGAAGGAGAACCAGTTCCAGCCCGCGTGCAGGGGGATGCGCTGCTCGACCGTAGGCTCCCTCGTGGTGGTCGGAGTTGGCGTCTGAGTCGCTGTAGGCTGCCCTGTGAGGGTCGGAGTTGGCGTCTGCGTGACGGTCGGCGTTGCTGTCGGCGGCGTCCGCGTGACGGTCGGCGTTACCGTGATCGTCCTCGTCCGCGTATGGCTCGGAGTCACAGTTACAGTGGTTGGACCACATCCTACCGCGGCAGCCGCGTTGACACAACCCCATCCAAAGGTGTCGTCCCGCCCCGCTGTACCCAAGTCTACAGCCGTGCTCTCGATGCAAGATTCCACCTGGTCGTTAGTTAGCGAGGCATTGACTGACCAGACCAGTGCGGCCAGGCCGGCGACATGAGGACAGGCCTGTGACGTACCAGCAACTCCGGCGTAGCTACTGCCGCTCCCACGCCAGTATGTGCTCCGGATCCAATGGTTCCAATCGGGATCGGAGGAACCGCTAGGATTCCCGCCTGGCGCGGCCACGTCCACATAGGACCCGGTATTGCTGTATCTGGCGTGCTCGTTCTCATGGCCTATGGCACCTACGGCCAGGACATGGTCCAGGGCAGCAGGATACGATGGAGGGTTGCCTTCCTCGTACTCGTTGCCAGCCGCCGCCACCAGGAGACAGCCTCTGCCATAGGCATAGTTCACGGCATTGGCTAGTGGTGTGCTAGACGAGCTGCCACCCAGGCTCAAGTTGATGATCTTGGCCCCATGGTCAGCCGCCCACTGGATGCCCTGCGCCACCCCGGTATCGGTGCCGTGTCCCTCGTTGTCCAGCACCTTGATCGGCATGATGCGGCTGCCCCACGATACGCCGACGACGCCCACCCCGTTGTTGGACGCCGCAGCAGCAACGCCAGCCACATGGGTGCCATGTCCCTCGTCGTCTTGCGGGTCGCTATCGTTGTTGATGAAATCATAACCCGCGACGGTTTTGCCGCTGATATCCGGATGCCCCAGGTCCACACCGGTGTCAATAACAGCGATGATGATGCTGGCTGAACCGGTTGTTACATCCCAGGCCGCTTCCAGGTTGATGTGGCGCATGTTCCATTGGTAAGTGTTATAGTCGGGGTCGTTTGGCGTCCTCAGCGCGTATACGTAATAGTCAGGCTCCGCGTAAAAGACCGCCGGGTCACGCTCCAACTGCTCCGCCAGGGCTAGTTCTTGCCCGACCGGAACATCCACCAATTCGACATCCAGCAGGGCCAGGTGCTCGCGGAAAGTCACTCCTGCGGCAGCTAGCTTCTCCCGCCGCTGGGCGAGCGACAAATCCGAGCGGAATTTCACCACCAGTCGTCCAGGGACGAATTTGGCGGCGCCAGCGGGTCGGTGGCTGACAGGCAGCCGGGGGAAGTCCTCATTCGCGCTCGCCCCTTTGTCTGGCGCCGAGGCGGATTGCGACTGCTCAAAGCGGACGCTATCCGCGCCAGAGGAGCGGGCCACCAAGGCCCCCAATTGAGCAAGCGCAAGGAGGAGAATCAGCGAGAGCAGCAACGCCCATCTACGACGCCAGGTCAGATTTCTCATTTGTTTCACGAAGGTCTCCTTTCTAGGTAGTAGCTCGTCTCCCATCGTGCCGATCGCTGTGTGGGCCGGACACAGCACCGTCTATCCTGTGATCAATTCCGGCTGGGTCTTTGGCCTCTTCCTCCTTTATCGGTTGGGCACCGTCGGGGTAACCGCAGAGATACTCAGGTTGACCTGATGAGTCACTTTGTCATCTCGCCAAAGGACGGGACTGGGATCGGTCGCCGCCGCTATCCCGTTCACTTTGAACGTCACTTCTTCTCCTGCCCTCATGCCGCGGATCGGTGACGCGGCGGTAGCGTCCTCGCCATAGGCCCGCGTATAAGGATAGATGCCGGCCGCCGTTGTGACAGAGCACCCCACCCGATCGCCGCGCGGGCTGTACAGCTCGATCAGCATGCCTGGCGGCGCGTCGGCGCCATTGATGAGCACGCTGCCATAGTATTGGCTAAAGTAAGGCGTGTTCGCCAGGCCTCCGCACAGGCTGCGCGACAGGTCCCGCTGGGAAACGCCCGTCGTCTCCAGGAGCCGTGTCCCGGCGCATCTTGTCGCGGCACTGATGGCGAGAAGTGCCAGCAGGCCAAAGACGATGACGACAGCCTTAGCTCTTGTGCTATCTCTCGGCACAACGTGAGGACCTGGCTTCGTGGGCGAGCTATGGGGTTGGGGAACCTCGGAGGGCTGAAGCTTGTGAGGTGCCTCCGCGGCGCTGGGACTATCCTGGCCTTGCATTCCTCCTCCAGAGTCGGACGAAGGCCGCCGCTTCCCCCCCGGTTTGCAGCCGTCTTTCGTGGGGTATTATACCATAGCTTTTCAGTCAAGGCAAGTATCAGCGAATCTGGGGCAGGAGCACCGATTTTAGCATTACAGGGATTTGAAATCCCTGCTTGACCACTCCATGACTTCCTTCAGAAACCGGCCCACAGTCATAGGCTGTATTTTGGTTCTCAACAGCGCGGTCGTCTCATCTTCGGCAGTCAGGTCTTTATCGTTGGTCACCAGATAATCCACTTGGGCTTTGATCGCAGCCAGGGCGATAGGGGTATCCTTGGGGTCACGCACCAGAGCAGGGTTTTCCGCGACCTCCGCTCGACTCGGATCAGGTACAGCTTCATAATCACAGTCGGCCAGGAACTGCTCCAGAACCTATTGTTGAGCCGGGGTTCCCCGGGCCATGCGCTGTCTGGCCTCTCGGATCGTCTGATTGGACAGCACCAGCTTGAAATCCCCGCGAAGCGCGTGCCGCAGGAACTCATAGAGCCAGCGCGGGAAGAGAATGCCAGAGATCAGGACATTGGCATCGGCCATGACTCGCAAGGGCCTAGCCATAGCCCTCTCTGTGGCCTCGCTCTCTAATCTCCTCCATCTCCTGTTCGACTTGCTCTTCGGTCAGACCTTGTCGCTCAGCTTCCAACCCAGCCGCCCGGCTCAACCGTTCGAAGCGAGCCAGGCGTGTCTCTCGCAGCAGTTGCTCGTATTGGGGAATGGACAAGATCACCACCACAGGGATGCCGTCTTTTTCCACCACCACCGGTTCCCGCTCGGTGTAAGCTCGTCTGATGACCTCTCCGAAGTGAACCCGCGCCTCGGTCGCCGTGATGCTTTTGACATTTTCCAAAGCCATATTCGCTCCAATCTGCAAATGATTAACGCCGATATGCTGTCCATCAATATACATCAATTGGCGACATTTGTCAAATAGCAAGAAATGCGGGGTCAGGGACATTTGCCCTCACCCCAGCCCTCTCCCAGAGGGAGAGGACGCGCCTACCTTCCACCCTCTCCCAAAGGGAGAGGGTAGGGTGAGGGCCGGCCTTCCGCCTACCGCCCATCTCCCTCTGTCGAAGCCAACCTGCAGCACTCGCTGACAATCGCCTCTAGCACCGCTTCCAGGCGCTGACGCACATCGTCATTCGCAAAGCGGATCACGTGATAGCCCCGCTCAACCAACCACTCCGCGCGCTCCCCGTCGTATTCGGCTTGCCCGGCATGGGAGTCACCGTCAATTTCGACAATCAGCCGGCAGGCGTGACAATAAAAGTCCACAATGAAACGATCAATCGGGTGCTGGCGTCGAAACTTGAAGCCCAATTGCGCATTCCGCAGGCGCGCCCAGAGTTCGCTCTCAGCCGGCGTCTGTGGCCGACGCAATTCGCGCGCTCTCGCCAGGACGGATGGATGGATCCGGCGTCGCTGTTCTACCGTCATGCTCTTCTCTCCGTGAGACTGGCCCTCACCCCAACCCTCTTCCCCTGGGAGAGGGAGCACCTACCTCCCACCCTCTCCCTTTGGGAGAGGGCAGGGTGAGGGTGTTACCCCCCTCCACGATCCCTATCTCCTCCTCCGTCAGCCCGTACAGCTCGTACACCAGCCGGTCAATCTCCCGATCCGTGGCCTCAATCTGCCGCTGCAGGAGCGTCTTTTCGTGGCCGAGCTTCGCCGCCGCCAGACGGCGGTGCAAGTCCAGCATCCGCTCCACCAGCGCCACCATCTGGTCGTGGCGGGCTACGTCGGCGGGATCGGAGGGGTTGTTGGTGCGGATGGGGAGCTGTTTTAGCTGAGGTGGCCCAATACGCAAGAAGCCACCTTGTAGTGACAGTCCTGCGAATGCTTGCCGGTAGTAATAAGACATCAAACGACTGTTTAACACTCCGAGCAAATAGCGTAGGTCTAATGAGTCCGATAGCACTATCGAGGTGGACTTGCCAGCCAGACACTCACCGCGATCATACACGCATTCAAGGCGTTTAGTCATGCCTCCAATGATGATCTTGGCACTTCGCGCTTCGTTCTGTCTCTTTTTCGATAGTTGTCCCCACAAGGCTTCTGGAATGACTGGTTTCGCAAAAGTACTCTTGATGTACCTGGTTGGCTGGATCCCCCAGAGAATGGTGTAACGATCTATCGTCCCAGTATTGACGAACATAAAGTAATGCTTCAAGTCTGGGTTATACTCGGTAAGTAACTCCTTGTATTCATATGCCTCAGCTACGGTTGCCGCCCCGCTTACGGTAGCAATTTCCACAAGCGACTGTGTGTTTAGCCTGATCTTCTCATTCAGACCCACTGAAAGCTCGCCGAGAACAGTTGACCAGCTTTCACCTTCTAACGCGGCCAGTGCTTCCCAGTGAATTTCTCGGCTCTTGGCAATTTCAGGAATCCCATTAGGAACCATTTTCTCAACAGTGACTTTCTTTGAAGCTTGTGGTGACTTCGCCAGTGCCACGTAGATAATTGGGTAAACACTAACTGGGAAGACAGGCACACTCGAATAGTCTCGCACGGCTGTCAGGCAATGTTCCTGAGCTAGTATTTGTCGCAAGGCACGCGCATAGTCGGCTGAGAATATCTTGTTTGGAACGATCATGCTAGACAGGCCCCCCTTACGACACAAACGTAACCCTTTCTCAACAAACACGCAGAATATGTCCCAGTTACCTCTGGCGCTGCCATAGCGCTCATTGCAGTACTCGCGCCAAATAGGTTTTGTTCGCGTCATCCATTCCGAGTCAATATACGGCGGATTCCCGATCACCACATCGAAGCCACCCTCACCCTGCCCTCTCCCAGCGGGAGAGGGTGTTTTCCCCCCTCTCCCCTTGGGAGAGGGGCCGGGGGTGAGGGCGAAGACCTGCGGGAACTCGGCCTGCCAATCGAAGGGATTGATGCGATACGCCTCCTCCTCGTCCAGCAGGCCCAACTGCCGCCCCTCATAGAAATCCGTGCCGATCAGCGAGTTGCCGCACTTGATATTGCTCCCCAGATCGGGCAGGGCGCGCTCCTGGAAGAAGCTGAGCTGCGCGGCCAGCGTCTCCTCGCTTTCCCCCTCCAGCACCTTTAAGAGGAGCGACAGCTTGGTCACCTCCACCGCCTGCGGGTCAATGTCCACGCCATAGATATGTTCCAGCAGGATGCGCTTGCGCTCCGTCGTGGTCAGCCGCCATTCGCCGTGCGCGTCCTGGTGAAGACGCGGCGCGCGCCCTTTGGCCCATTTCTCCGCCCCATCCTCCACGTATCGGTCGCGGTACCAGTCCAGCAGGTATTGGTACGCCCCCAGGAGGAACGACCCCGAGCCGCAGGCGGGATCGAGGATGCGCAGGTGTAAACCTGACAAACTTCGGAAACCTGCCAGCTTTACGCCCACCGTATTCCGCACGATGTAATCCACGATGTAGGTCGGCGTGTAATAGACGCCGCCCGCCTTTTTCACCTCCGGCTTGTCCTCGACCTTCGCCTGGTGGCCCGCTGTCAGGCGGATCACCTGGCCGAGGAACTGCTCGTAAATCTGGCCCAGGATGTCCGCGGGGAGCACGGAGAACTCGTAGGGGCTTTCCGGATAGTAAAGCCGCCGGATGATGCCCTTCAGCAGCTTGTCATCTACCTGCAAGGCGAGCGTCCACTCGTCCGGCTCCTCGGCGCGCCCCTTTTCCGGGTAAAAGTGAAATAGGCCGGAGTTGTAGCGGGCGTCCGCCTGCTGAAAAAGGTAAGCGAGCCGCCCATACACCTGCTCGCCATTGAGCAGCGCCATCAGCCGCCCATACTCCTCCAGCCCGCGATCCTCGCAGATGCGCAAGAAAATGACGCGGTCAATGGTGCGCTGCACGGCGAAATTCAGCTCCCGCTGCGTCAGGCGTGGGTTGCGCAGGGCGATCCCGCGCGCCAGCATCTCCCGCCAGGACTGGATTTCCTGCAAAAAGGCGTCATCCACCTCCGCCGTGCCCTTCTTCGCCCTGGCCGACTCGACGTAGCGGTCAAAGGCCCCCTTGAGCACCTCCTCGCGGTGGAAGATGCCCGCGATTTCCTCCCACCTGGCGGGGTATTGATCGTAGGTGAAGTACATCACGCGCGCGGTGGAGGCCTTGTCGGTGTGGTCCGGCTTGATGCGGCAATCGTAGACGGCGAACTCCTCAAAGTCGCTGAGGATGGAGAGGGGGAGCTTGGCCGACCAGGCGTAGCGGCGCAACTGGAAGGCGGGGTGCTCGTCGTATTTGATATTGACGGAGGGCTTTTTGGCCTCGACGAAGAACTTGCGCGTGCCGCCGATGCGAAAACAATAATCGGGCGCCTTCGTCCC
>CAYPON010000147.1:0-7620 GCA_964412315.1 uncultured Anaerolineae bacterium
GCCATGCCGGGGTTGAACTCGTGCGACCCCAGGCCATAGCGCCCGCCGACGATGATCGGGGAGAGGGGGAAAGTGCCGTTCTGCTGCGCTTCGGCGATGGCGGCCTGCACATCCTCATAGAGCGGCTCGCCCAGCGATCCTGGCTCCTTGGTGCGGTCCAGCACGGCGATGGCTTTGACCGTCTTGGGCAAGGCAGCCACAAAATCCACGACGGAGAAGGGGCGGAAGAGGTGCACCTTGACCAACCCGACCTTCCCGCCTCGCCTGACCAGGTATTCGACCACCTCATGCATACACTCCGCTCCGGAACCCATCATCACCACAACTCGCTGCGCATCCGGCGCGCCTACATAGTCAAATAGATGATACTGGCGGCCCGCGATGCCGGCGAAGCGATCCATCGCCTTCTGCACGATGGCCGGCACGGCCAGGTAGTATTTATTGACCGTCTCGCGGGCGGCAAAGTAGACATCGGGGTTTTGCGCCGTGCCGCGTAGCACGGGATGATCGGGAGACATGGCGCGGGCGCGATGCGCCACGACATAGCGGTCGTCAATCATGGCGCGCATCTCTTCTTTGGTCACCTCCTCGATCTTTTGGATCTCGTGGGAGATGCGGAAGCCATCGAAGAAATGCAGGAAGGGAACGCGGGATTCCAGGGTAGCGGCCTGAGCGATGAGCGCGAAATCCATGGCCTCCTGCACGCTGTTGGAGGCGATCAGGGCAAAACCGGTCGAGCGCACGGCCATCACGTCGGAGTGATCGCCGAAAATAGAGAGGGCCTGGCAGGCCAGGGAGCGCGCCGAGACATGAAAGACGGTGGGGAGCAACTCGCCGGCGATCTTGAACATGTTGGGGATCATCAGCAGCAGCCCCTGTGAGGCCGTGAAGGTGGTGGTCAGCGATCCGGTCGTCAATGCGCCGTGTACCGCTGCGGCGGCCCCGGCCTCGGATTGCATCTCGGTGACGATGGGCACCGTGCCCCAGATATTAGTCTCCCCGTCGGCGGAGAGCTGATCCGCCACCTCGCCCATGGGCGAAGAGGGGGTGATAGGATAGATGGCGATAACCTCGTTGGTAGCGTGGGCCACGGTGGCCACCCCGGTGTTACCCTCCATGGGAACCATCTTACGTGCCATTGTATCTCCTTCTTTCGGAGACCTCAGGGGTCTTGAAGACCCCTGAGGTCTATCCATGTATCCGCAGATGAACGCAGATTGACGCCGATAGAACATCTGCGTCCATCTGCGCAAATCTGCGGATTCCACTATGCTTTAATGGGGTGCTACCGGCCCGGTTGAACCGCGAAACCTCCGAGGTTTTGGGAACCTCGGAGGTCTTGTTCTGAGCCGGCCTCGGCCAGCTTGAGCTTCTAGCCCGACCCATTTTACGATCGGGAAGCCAATCGCCAGCCATATCCTTCGGTTATCTATGCACTAGAACGAACTGCTGCGCGGAGGCTTTGCGCCGTCTCCTTCCTCACGGGCAGATATTTCAGAACCAGGTATACCCAGATGGCCTCGCGCAGCCGCCGCCAGGCGTCCATGGCGTTCATCTCGTCGTACACGCTGATCGGCTGCCCGCCGTAACGCTCTCGGACATAGAAATCAGCGATCGTCCGCGCGTCTTGCGCGCCTTCCTCCACGGCTTTCGCCAGGGCTGCCGCGCACTCGTAAGGCGTCTGATGCGCGCCTAGTGGAACACCCAGCCGGCGAGCATATCTCATCATGTCGTCGAAGACAAAGGTGACCAGGCTCATTGAAGCGCGCCGCCGCTGCGTGACCAACCAGACGAGAGAAGCCGCCGCCAAAACGGCCAGCGCCACCAGGCCGCGCATGAGCCACACAGGGTTCTGCCACCACGCCCTTCGCAGAGGGAAGTAAGGCCCGGAGGCGTTTAGTATCTCCTCTTCCTCCGGCAAAAGATCGCGACCGACACCGCCTGGCCTGTCCGTGCCCGCCCCGCCTTCCGCGTTGTCCTCCTCCTCCCCTGGATTCACCGGGCGCGCAATCAGCGGCTCCGAAGCGGTAGGCTCAAACTCGATCCAGCCGTAGCTGGGGAAATACACTTCCGGCCAAGCATGGGCATCAAGCTCGCGCACCTTATATATATTGCTATCGGGGATAAGCTCTCCCGCTGCATAGCCACGCGCCACGCGAGCGGGAATCCCTGCCGCCCGCAGCATGACGGCCATAGCTGAGGAGTAGTAATCGCAGTACCCCTGCCTCTTCTCGAAGAGGAACCAATCCACCGCGTCCACCCCTTCCGGCGGGGCTTCGATCGCTTCGTTATAGGTGATCTGGCGCAAGTACCGCTCGATGGCGACGGCCTTATCGTACTCATTCTTATACGGCGCCACGATTCCTTCCGCCAGCACCCGCACCCGCGTTGGCACGCTATCGGGCAGTTTCAGGTATCGCTCTTTCACCCAAGCCGGGTAGGCATTGCCTGCACGGCGCAGCCTGGCGGGACTGGCCTTGGGGACGAGGGAGATCGCCTCATAAGTTTGATTGCGACGAAGGCGCAACTTGCTGGCCATGCTGGAAATCTCGGCCACGAGCTGACCGCTGGCTCCCGACAGCGCAGGGCCTGGCCCAACCACCGGCGGCAGGTACTTGAGCCGCGCCGTCGCCAGGCGATTGACCTGCACGACTTGATTGGCCGCAAAGATCATCTTTTCGCCCGGTCTGTAAAATCTCACTGTTTGCACCAGTTGGGCGCGATCTATATAGGGCATCGGGCCAGGGGTCGTCGCATTGGCCTCCAACTCGATCTCTTCCGGATCGGTATTCTTCCATCCCTCCCCCGTGTACTGGTCGAAAACCAGGGCGCGCCAGTAATGCCGTTCCACGGCCTGCACATCCATCACCGGCGTCTCGTCCAGCGTCACCGGGCCGCCCAGGGTCATGCTCTTGGAGAAGAAGCTGAAGCGCGGCGGGCCGCCGCCGCTCAGCGAAGCAAAGACGCGATTCCAGTGGAACTGCACCTCCTGCCAGGGATCCTCAAAAACATCCCAGACCGTCCAATCCCGCGGATCTTGCACGGTCAGCGGGATCAACCAGGCTATGGCAATTACCACCACCGCGGATACCGTGCCATCCCGCAGAAAGTCGAAGATCAAATCCGGGCTGTAGCGCACATTCTCTCGCTGCCACTCATCCTCTCGCTCAAAGAGGGTGAAGCGCACGATCATCAGCAGCGCCAGGAGGAGATAGCTGATGAAATAGGGCATCAGCTTGGGGTTGTAGTAGGCGTTCATCAGCACTACCGTGCCATTCGGTATGATGGCTCCCCATACCCAATGGGTGCGAAAGATGGAATAGGCGGCAATGTAGGCAAAAACCCAGAAAAGCAGCGTCGTGAATAGGATGAACATCAGGTTGTCGTAGCTCTCCCCGCCGCCGACAGCCTGTTGCCACCAGTCGAGGATCCTCAGGCGGATGTTCTCGAAACGATCCATCCAGGGGAGTTTGCCGGGCAAAAGCGTCGCCGTCAGAAAGATGCCCCAAGCGATGCCGATGATCGTGCCGGCAACGTGGGCCACGACGCCAGGGATCTTGGCTCTCGCCAGAGCCAGCCCCACGACGGTGCCCATGAGAACAACCCACTGCAAAACCCAAATGCCCTCGCTCAAGGCAGCCGCTTGCAGCGTCCAGGCCAGGCAAAGGCCCAACGCCAGAAGCAGGAGAAAGGAAACCCAACCTTCACGAAGTTCTAGCTTGTTCATATTTCCACACGCACAGTTTACATGGCGGCAGGAGGTGTCCCACTCCCACCTGCCAGTTATAATGATGTTTCATTTTATAACTCTCCACGCCTCGTGTCAAATCGGGCAGGCCAGGGCCAGCAGATTTCTGAAGTCTGTCAGACTTGGGAAGTCTTTCTATCACAAGGGCTTAACTGGCAAATTTGCCGACTTGGTGGTATCCTTATTGTATCCGACACGACTTTTTTTGCAAACCCGTCGTGTAAGGTCAGGGTGAGGGAGCACATGCTAAGGAGACACGACGTTCGCTACAAGCAGCAAACGGTTCGACCTGGCATCGTGGCTGACGATCTGAGCGGCGCGATGGACACTGGCCTGCAATTCGCCAAAAGAGGGCTGGAGACCTGGGTTGCCCTGGCGGAGGACGACTTCTCTGCCGCCGAAGCCCTGGCCGTCAGCACGGAGAGCCGTGACCTGACAGCCGACGAGGCCAAAGCGCGAGTCAAGGAGGCGGCGCGCTACGTGCGGGGCAGGAGCCTCTATAAGAAGATAGATTCGACGCTGCGCGGCAATCCCGGCGTGGAAATCATTGCCCTGATGCGGGAATCGGGGTACGAAAAAGCGATCATCACTCCTGCCTTTCCCGAACAGGAACGCATCGTCAACGAGGGCCAGTTGTTCGTCTCCGGGCGGCCTCTGGAGAAAACCGACCTGGCCAGGGATTTCCCTTGGCCGCTCTCATCATCCCAGGTAAGGGATATATTGCTGCAAGGGATAACCTCCCTCTGCAGCCATGTTGAGCTGCGCAAGGTGGAGCGAGGCCCCTGGGGGCTTATCGGGGCACTGGAGAGCCAGATCGCCGATTTGATCGCGGTGGATGCCACCAACCGTAAGCACCTGGACATCATCGCTGAGGCCATCCTGCTGGCGGAGGGTCGCTGGCTGCCCTGCGGCTCGGCGGGGCTGGCGCAATCGCTGGCCGCGCTCCTATCGCCCCGCATCGCGCACGCTGCACCACCGACGGCAACGGAGAACCCAGTTTTGGTGGTTGCCGGCAGCCGCCAAAAGGCGACGGCTGTGCAAATCCGCCGCGCCGAGGCCAAACTACATCTAGCGGTCATTCCCTTCCTCAGTTCTGGAGGGACGAAAAAGCCAGAGGCGGCAGTCGAAAGCGCGCAGAGTTCCCTGAAGGAGAGGCGAAGCGTGATCCTCACCACCATGACCGATGCCTTCATGCCAGGTAGCCAAAAGGAAATTGCAGAAGGGTTGGCGGCCCTGGCGCTCGGCCTGTGTGAAAAGGGCGACCTGGCCGGCCTCGTCCTCACCGGCGGCGAGGTGGCGCTGGCAGTATGTCGTGCGCTGGAGGCGAGAGCGATCCGCATCCTGGCCGAGATCGAGCCAGGGGTTCCGCTGGGCATCCTGCAAGGGGGGCGCACGGCGGGAATGCGTGTCATCACCAAAGCGGGGGGATTCGGCAGCCCCGAAGTGCTCATCAAGGCGATTCAGTATCTACAGGGGAAAGCTTAAACAGGAGCCTTCTATGTCAAATCAAACACCATTTTTGGGCGTAACCATGGGCGATGCTGCCGGCACGGGGCCGGAGATCATCGCCAAGGCCTGGGCGCAGCCCGGCCTGCGTGACAGCCTGCGCATGGTCGTCATCGGCGATGCCGTGGTGATGCGGGAGGCATTTCGCATCACGGCCGTCTTGGGCGAGGTACAGGCCATCCAGCGGATCGAGGAGGCGGCCTTTGATCCCAATGCCCTGGATGTGCTCGATCTGCGGAACATTGACCCGGCTCAGTTGCGGCGCGGCCAGGTTTCCCCCATGGCCGGCAAGGCCGCCTACGAGTATATCGCCAGGGCCGTTGACCTGGCCCTACACCGCCAAATAGATGCCATTGTCACCTCGGCGTTGCACAAGGAGGCGCTCAACCAGGCTGGTTACCATTACGCCGGGCACACCGAGATCCTGGCCGAGCTTACCGGCACGCCCGACGTGACGATGATGTTGGTGGGAGCGAATCTGCGCATCAGCCATGTGAGCACGCACTGTTCCTTGCGGCAGGCCATCGAGCGTGTGAAAAAGGAGCGTATCTTGGCCGTGATCCGGCTCACGAATGCCGCCCTGCAGCAGATGGATATCGCCGCGCCTCGCCTGGCTGTGGCCGGGCTGAACCCTCACGCCGGAGAAGGAGGGCTATTCGGCGACGAAGAGAAGGAAATCGCGCCCGCCATCCAGATGGCGCGCGAGGAGGGAATGAACGTCTACCCTTCCCCCGTGGCTCCGGATACGGTGTTCTACAGGATGAAAGAAGGGCAATTCGATGCTGTCGTCGCCATGTACCACGACCAGGGGCACATCCCGCTCAAGTTGCTCGCTTTTGACGAAGGGGTGAACGTCACGCTGGGGTTGCCGATCATCCGCACCTCAGTGGATCACGGCACGGCCTTCGGCAAAGCGGGGTTGGGCACCGCCCGTCCGGGCAGCCTGATCGCTGCGCTCAAGCTGGCGGCTCTGATGGCAAGGAAGAGGTCAGTTTAACTAAGCGTAGGCGATCCCTAACCCATCTAGGATCTTTTTCAGCGCCTGCGTGGCGATGCGGAAAAGCTCCGGCCCGGTGAAGCCCATGGAACGGCCGGCGACCTTCAGGTGCGGCTCCAGCGACAGGAAGCCGATCCAACCGCTGGTCGCCAGGTCCGCCAGGATCGGCTTGAACTGCCCATCCCCCTCGCCGGCAGGGACGTTGCTTCCGTCCTTAAACAGGGCGTCCTTGATGTGCATATACTGGATATAGGGGCGCAGCTTGGGGAAGCACTGGTCGTAGGGCTTTTCGCCTGCCTGGACGAAATTGGCAGGATCAAAGGTCGCACGCAAATAGGGGTTATTGACCGTCTGCAAGATGTCCAGGCAACGGTTGCCGGTCATGCCATAGATGTCCTTCTCGTTCTCGTGCAAGAGGATCAGGCTGGTTCCTGCTGCCGCATCCACCAGGCCCTGCATCCGCCGCATCACCTCGCCCCGGTGCTTGTGCGGATCGTCCTCGCGCGGCAGGTAGAAGGAAAAGAGGCGGATATAGCGCGTCTCCATCCGCTTGGCGACCTCCATAGCGCGACGAAAGGCGACGAGATGCTGCTGGAAGTCATCCTCAATGCCGATCTTGCCGATGGGCGAGCCGATGGCGGAGACGCCAATGCCTCTCCTGTCAAGCTCCTTCTTCATCTGGGCCAGTTCCTCGTCGCTGAGGGCCAGCACCCCTTTGCCCCACACGCCGCGCAGCTCAAGGTAGCGAATCCCCTCCGCAGCGAGCGTCTCCAACTGCACATTCAGGTCGGGCGAAATCTCGTCCGCGAACCCGCTCAATGTCATCTTGTCCATTTTTGTCCTCCATAAATGAGCCTACAGGTCATCTTCCGATAGCCCGGCTAGTTTCAGAAGGTGTCTGAGCAGATAGACCTCATACGGCAATCTCCAACACGCGATCCTTGTCGCTCACCTGTAGCGGTTTTGCAGGGACCGCCAGGCATCCCTCGATAGCCTCGTACAGGTTTTGCAGCAGCTCCTCAAAGGTTTCTCCTTGAGTGGCACAGCCGGGTATCGCGGGAACCTCGGCCCAATATCCGCCCTCTTCGGCCTCGTGAATCACCACTTGGAGCTTCATAAGTTCATCCTCCCAAAGAATATTTCGCGGCGAAAATGCAAGGCTATGGCAAGCCAAGCTCAGCCAGTTTCTCCGGGGTGGGCAGCCCTTCCTCATCCCAGCCCCGATAGGCGTAATAGTCCGCCAACATCCGACCCAGGTGGGGCAGATGGTCCGGCGACCCACCTGTGCCGCGCCGCTGGGCGAGCAGGCGAACAGGCAAGGTATCATCTTTGCGGCTGATGCCGAGGCGAGCGTTGAACAATCGCTTGA
>CAYPON010000147.1:7720-9045 GCA_964412315.1 uncultured Anaerolineae bacterium
GGCAAGGTATCATCTTTGCGGCTGATGCCGAGGCGAGCGTTGAACAATCGCTTGAGGTTGGTGATACGCTCGCCCGCCTTCATCAGTTCCTCGACAGTGACCCCCCATCCTGTCACCAAGTTGGCCCAGTTGACGATATCGGTCAACGTCACGCGCGCGAACAGCAGAAACTTGCACAGCTTGAGCGAGTCAAAGAGGCACATCATATCCTGATACTTGGCTGTGATGACCCCGTGAACGCTGTCGTCGGTTCGCTCCACCTCCGGGACGCCGATCTCGGTCATGGGGTAGCCGCGCGCAGGGAAATGAGACATCCCCTGCAAGTGGCAGGCGCCGCGACTGGATGTGGCATAGCCCACGGCCATCCCCACATAGGCCCGCGGGTCGTGCATGGGCAACTCCAGCCCCTTGACATGGATGGCGAACTCCAGAGCGCGTCCGCCCAGCTTCTCGGCAGCGCGGCGCACTCCCTGGCCCATCAGCCGTCCCAACTCACTGCTCTGCTCGGCGATCTCGCGCACCAGTCGCATGGCTCCTTCGGCATCTCCCCAGGTCGGCCCGCCCGCGATCAGTCCCCTTTCCTGTGCCTCCATAGCGAAAGCCACCGTGCAGCCGACGCTGATAGTATCCAGGCCGTAACGGTTGCACATCTCGTTGAGCTTGGCGATAGCTTCGATGTCGTCTATCAGGCACATGGAACCGAAGGAGGCAACAGTCTCATATTCCGGCCCTGCTCCCTGTACGCCGGCATAAGGCCCCTGGATCACGGCCACTTCTCGGCCACAAGCGATAGGACAACCGCCGCAAGCATAGGTCCCCGTCAGGATCGTCTCCGCCATGCGGTCGCCGGAGATTTTCTCCGCGCCCTGCGGCCAGCTCCCCAAGCGCCAGTTCTGCAAGGGAAGATTGCCGAGCCGCTCAAAGGTGACGACGCCGCCGGAAGTGCCGATATTATGGAGCCGCTGTGTGTTCTCTCGGATTTTGGGCAACAGTTGGCGCACCGACTCGCGCAGGCCGGCCTCATCATGGATGGCAGGCCGCGCCGATCCTTTAGCGACGATGGCCTTGAGCTTCTTGGCGCCCATGACCGCGCCCAGGCCAGAGCGTCCCGCCGCGCGGCCTGCACTCCGCCCGCTCATCATCGCCGCGTGCGGTAACATCCGCTCCCCAGCGACGCCGATGCAGACCATCTCCGCGCCCAAGTCCAGGTCATAGGTGTCCACGCCCCAGAAGCGCGCCGCATCGCGGATCTCTACCTCCCCATTCTCGATCCAAAGGTAGAGCGGAGCCTTGGCCCGACCGGTGATCAAGAGGCCATCCAGGCC
>CAYPON010000148.1:0-4484 GCA_964412315.1 uncultured Anaerolineae bacterium
TGGCGCGATGTGAACGCACTGTGCAAGCCGGATCGCGCGCCAGTGTGGTGCCGCCCGGTGGGAGTTTGGAGCGAGCTTCTGCCCGAAAGCCAGTTAAAATGCGCCGATCCCTGGCTGCGGGGCCACGAACAGAATTTCCGCCGGCTGTTGATCAAAAAAGACATCGGCGATGATGAGCCGTTGGAAGAGTATTTCGCGGTAGAGGCGGTCGCCGAATGCGATCCACCCGATATCTACGGCGTTGATTTGGGGAGGCACGAGCCAGACATGGAGGGAGGCGCCTGGAGCTTTGATCCGCCGCTGAAAACGGAAGCGGATTTCGCCAGGTTGCGGCTTCCCAAGTTCACATACAACAGGGCCAAGACGGAGGAAAGGCTGGCCAAACCCCAAGACCTCCTGGGCGATATCATGCCGGTTAGACTCGTGGCCGATGTGCCGCTGGGAGCCTCCCTTCCCGCAGTCGCCGCCAGGCTGATCGGCCTCAACGAGTTGATGTTATACATGGCTCTGTCGCCGGAATTGGTGCACCGCCTGATGGCCTACGTGCGTGATACGGCCCTGGCGGCAATCAAAGCAGCAGAGGCGAGCGGGTATCTGACGCCAAACAACAGCGGCCCCATGACCTGTAGCGATCCCATCGGGCCTACGCCTGCCGATGGGAAATACACCTGTAAGAACCTCTGGGCCGCGGCCAACAGTCAGGAACTGCAACTGGTTTCCCCCAGGATGTGGGAAGAGTTCGCTCTAAACTATCAGAAGGCCGTTTTGAAGCATTTCGGCCTTGTCCAGTACGGTTGCTGCGAAGACCTGACCCGCAAGATAGATGGGGTGCTCTCCATTCCGAATCTGCGCGTCTTTGTATGCAGCGCCTGGACCGATCTGAACAAGGTCATCGAGCGCGTCGGCAACAGATACGTGATCATGTGGCGGCAAAAGGCCTCCGACGTGATCTTTCCCGATGACATCGGCCCGATCCGGCGGCATTTGGAGCAGGGGGCCAGAGGTTTGCAGGGCTGTTACTATCAGATCGTGCTGCGCGAGCTGCAAACCCTGGCTGGGCACGCGGACCGCCTGCACGTTTGGACGCGAACGGCTATTGAGATGGCGGAGAAATACGCCTAGAGTCTATCTGGCAACGCTGTAGCCGCGGGCTTCCTGCCCGCGAAAGTGCATCCATCAAGGAGAAACACCCTTGAAAGCGATCTATTTCACCGCGACAGTTCCCCGTTACCTCTTCGGGGTCGCTGTAGGGCGATTCTATCGTCCGATCTATTGGAGCGGCCTCTCTTGTATTCATTATGGGCAAGTCCGCGAGCCTGCGCTCCCCAATGCGCAGTGGGTCAAGATCAAGGTGCATTATGCGGGGATATGCGGCAGTGATGTGAACCTCGTGCAACTCCGCGACAGTCCTTACATGGAGCCTTTCAGTTCCTCGCCCTTTGTCATGGGCCATGAAGGCACAGGCACCATCATCGAATTGGGAAGCGAGGTGACAGGCTGGACCGCCGGTGAACGGGTAATCGTAGACCCTCTCCTCTCCTGTGTGCCCAGAGGGATTTCAGACCCCTGTCCCGCCTGTCGGCGAGGTGATTACAATCTCTGCGAGAATTTCACGCGGGGTGATATCGCCCCGGGATTGGCTATCGGCGGTTGTCGGGACACGGGGGGCACCTGGGGGCCTTACTTTGTGGCGCACAAGTCGCAGCTCTTACGCATTCCAGAAAGTGTCAGCGACGAAAATGCCCTTCTGACCGATGCCTTCGGCTGCGCATTACATGCTGTGCTGCGCAATTACCCGTCGGATAAGGATAACGTCCTCGTCATCGGGGCGGGCGTGATCGGACTTTGCACAGTGATCGCGCTGAGGGCACTGGGCAGCAAGGCCCACATCACGGTATTGGCCAAGTACCCCTTCCAGGCGGAGCAGGCGATGCAATACGGCTCCGACCGCGTGATTTGCCTGGGCAAAGATTCTGATTATCATGCCCAGGTAGCTGCTGCCCACGGAGCGCAGCTATATCGTCCGATGATCGGTAAACCGGTCTTGGTGGGAGGCGCCGATATCGTCTTCGAGTGCGTTGGTGAGGGAGCTAGCATTGATGACGCGCTGCGGATGGCGACCAGCGGAGGGCGTGTTGTGCTGGTGGGGCTTGCGGCTCTACCCAAAGGCGTTGATTGGACTCCTATCTGGTTTCACGAGTTGCAGATCAAAGGGAGTTTCTGGGTTGGGAGCGAGCGGTACGATGGTCGCCAGATGCGGATTTACGAGATAGCTTTGGACATGATGGCGAAAGGGAAGATCAATTTGGCGCCGCTTCTGACGCACAAGTTCGCCTTGTCGCAGTATCGGGAGGCTTTTAGAACGCTCACTCATAAGAACGCCTCCCAGGTTCTTAAGGCGGCTTTCCTTTTCGAGTAGCGGAAATGGAAACACGAGACACAGAGTGGTGGCTTAAACACCCTACGCTCATACTGAACAGAAAACCCGAGGTGCTGGGGGCTCCCCTTCCCGCATCAACCGCTCAGCTAGAGGCTCTAGTGGAGTCTCTCTACAGGGAACTTGTAGTGGAATTCAGACAAAAGGGGTGCCCGTTGCTATTTTGGGATGGGCAGCCCATTGGCCAGACCCCTTCCCATGCGGTGATTATCACCCCGGTCTTTTTGGAATTACCTCAAGCGGCTCAGTTAGCGTTAACGTGTAAAAGGCTGCAGCAGTTCAAACTCGGCTTGAAGGAGCATTTCCCGGAGACTTTTCCCCTCATTGTTTCCGTTGGTAGAAATCAGATGGCTCTGAACCCCCCTTTGCATCCCAATTTCGTTAACCTTGTCTGCATTGATGATACTTCATCCACTATCAGGAACCTCACTGGTAACCGCAAAGTGATCTTCATCAGGACGCTGGCGGCGAAATTGGGGTCTTTCAAGAATATCATCGTGCCCTATGAAAGAGATAGGGAGGGCAGATTAACCTTTCGGAGCATCATACTGGGCACGTTGGAGGGTGGTCATCCCCTCATGAGAAGCATCTCTACATTGGCGAAGCGGCTCATGGTGTTTGCGTCAGCAACCGAAGTGGGCGGCTGGAAAGTGTGGCAGGATGTGAGCATCCCCAAGGAGGCATGGCAAAGCTCAGCGGTTGTCAAGGGGCTGGTGGACTTGGGGCGATTTTTGGGCAAGAGAAGGCTGCTTTCACCGCCGGTCAGGATAAGGCAACTGGTAAAAAGCCGCCGGCTTGCGACATTGATCGTCAGGCTGGTTCGTTACTCTCGCCAGGCAGAGGGGGCATTCATGGCTTTCGAGCCGGAGATTGACCTGGATTTACCCGGCTTTTCCTGGACGGGAGTGCCCATAGTTACTTGTTCGGGCAGGTTTGGCGCCATAAAATCGAGGCTCACTTATGGCAATCTGGCCGCTGTTGTCCCCTCTAGTGAGAGGGACCTGGTTCGAGTGATCCCGGTGAAAGGCACGAGGCCAAAAGGGCCTTCCGTAGAAGCGGAGGAATTCATTTCTCCCCAGTTAGAGATCATGCAACAGACCCCGATCAGGTTACGCAAAGTCGAAGGCGGCTATCGAAACGACGAACGGGGAGACATCATCGTCCCTCCCTTCCGAGGGATAATCCATCTCCACCGAGGCTTTGCAGTGCGAGCCTCGGATAAAATCCTTGTCGTTCCTTCGGACATAGCTCGCTTCCCCCCCGTCGGCTGCGGAGTTGACCTGATGCACGAGATGAGCAGGGATGCGATGAGAAGGGCTGTGCATTTGTGGGAAGAAGCGGGAAGGAAAGCCATTGCCGCCCTTTTCTATGTGCCCAACCATGGCACCAATCTTTTCGCTTTCTGGGCGGCCAATGCCCAGGGGATTATCCCCCAAGACCCCTTCGAGTTAGTGAAGGAACTGATTAGCAATAAGCAATTGGCCTTAACACCGGAAGTGCCACAGGTCTAGGATTTCTGAACGGGCGCTAGGGGCAGCGATTTTATGGTTTGTAGTGAGCGATTCATCGCCGTTGCGTTTCTCTTGCTTGGAACGCGCTGAAGTGCGCACTACAAGCCTTTGCTCCTGAAATGCGCGCCAGTGGGTTAATTATGTCTCCGCTTCTTTGGCTCGAATTGGACAAGTATACAAATAGTGGTATAATTATTGACCAGTTGTAAGTACCAGGCTGTTCTGGCGGGCGCCTCAAAGCAGTGCACAAGGGGCGCCAAAGCGTAGTCGTCTGGAAGGAGGTGATCCGGGGGACAAAAGCCTTCAGCAAATTGCGGTCAGAGTTGCTACGCCAATTTCAGCTTAAGGAGGAGTGATTCACCATGGGTAACAAACATACACTTTTGCGTCTCTTGGCAATCCTGGCGATGGTCCTGCCATTGCTGGCTTCCTGCGGGCCTGCGCCGACGCCGGCTTTTGTCACAGTCGTGGTCCCGCAGACCGTCGTCAAGGAAGTGACCGTGCCCGTAACCAAGGAAGTGACCGTGCCTGTAACC
>CAYPON010000148.1:4494-9035 GCA_964412315.1 uncultured Anaerolineae bacterium
AGGAAATGACCAAGATCCAGGAAGTGACCAAGGTGGTGACCCAGGAAGTGACCAAGGTGGTGACCCAGGAAGTGACCAAGGTGGTCGTGGTCACGCCGACCGTCCCGCCCACCGCAGCGCCGACCCCGTTGCCGGCCTTCGCTATCCCCTTCAAGAATCCCGACACCTACATCCAGGCCAGCATTGGCGAGCCGGAGACCCTCGATCCCGCTGGGACCTATGAGACCTCGGGCGCCGAGATCGAGATGAACATCTACGAGGGCATGGTCTTCTTCAACCGGGACAAGGTGGAGGAGTTCGTGCCCGCCCTGGCGGAGAAGTGGACCATCTCTGCCGATGGCCTGACCTATACCTTCAATATTCGCAAGGGCATCAAGTTCCACAAAGGCGGGACGCTGGAGCCGCACGACATCGCTTACTCCATCCAGCGCGGCCTGCTTCAGGATCGTACCGAAGGCCCGCAGTGGCTCTTGCTGGAGCCGATCTTGGGTGTAAGCTCTATTGCCGACCTGGCCATGGAGGTGGCTGGCGTCAAGGAGTTTGACAAGGTAGATGCCGCTAGCCTGAAGAAGGTTGGCGACATGGTCAAGGAGGCGGTGAAGGCTGACGACGCCGCGGGCACCGTGACCATCAAGTTGAAGAGCGTCGCTCCCTGGCTCCTGCAGCTCCTCTCCCAGCCCTGGGGCTGTGCCTATGACATGGAGTGGATGGTGCAGCAAGGGGATTGGGATGGCAAGAGCGACACCTGGAAGAAATGGCATGATCCGGCGCTAGAGAAGACCGTGCTCTTCGACAAGGCCAATGGTACCGGCCCTTATATGCTGGAGCAGTGGAAGAAGGGCGAGGAGATCGTGCTCGTCGCCAACGAGAACTACTGGCGGAAGGAGCCGATCTGGCCGGGCGGGCCTAGCGGCGCTCCCAAGATCAAGCGCGCGGTCTTCAAGCTGGTGACGGAGTGGGGCACCCGCTTGGCCATGCTCCAGGCTGGCGACGCCGACGTCGTTGCTGTGCCTCTGCCCTACATTGCCCAGGTTGAGCCGATGGTCAAGGAGACCTACCTGGGCATTGACAAGACGGCCAAGAAGGTGGATGGCAACCCCAAGGGCGCCTTGAGGCTGTTCAAAGATCTCCTAAGCTCTGTTATGACGCCCGCCATGTTCAACTTCAAGATCAATGTCGAAGGCGGCAACCCCTACATCGGCAGCGGCAAGCTGGATGGCAACGGCATCCCGCCCGATTTCTTCTCCGACATTGATGTGCGCAAGGGCTTCAACTATGCCTTTGACTGGAAGATCTTCATCAAGGATGCGCTGCAGGGCGAAGGCGTTCAGCCCAGGGGGCCTATCATCGCTGGTATGCTCGGCTATGATGAGAAGCAACCCGTCTATACCTTTGACCTGAAGAAGGCCGAGGAACACCTCAAGAAGGCCTGGAAGGGCGAGCTGTGGAATAAGGGCTTCTATGTGCAGATAGTTTACAACACCGGCAACGAAGTGCGGCGCATCGCGGCGGAGATCCTGAAGAAGAATCTCGAAGCTCTCAACCCCAAGTTCAACGTCGTTGTCTTCCCGTTGCCCTGGCCGACCTATCTGGGTTCTCGCCGCGAGCAGAGGCTCCCTATCTCCATCAGCGGCTGGTTGGAAGATTATCACGATCCGTCCAACTGGGTGCATCCCTTCATGCATTGTGGCGCGGGTGCCTATGCTAAGGCGCAGAGCTTCCCCAAGGACTTTTGCACCAAGGCTGAGGATCTAATCAAGAAGGGTGTCTCCAGCGTAGACCCGAAGGTTCGTGAGCCGATCTACAAGGAACTGCAGAACATGGCTTACGAGTACGCCATTGACATCTTCTTGCATCAGACCACCGGCCGCCACTATGAGCAGGCGTGGATGGAGGGTTGGTACTATAGTGCGATCTATCCTGGTACGTACGTGTACGTTCTGTCCAAGGTCAAGCCATAACCTGGCGAGTTAGTGTCGAAAGGGCAAGGGCAACGCAGCCCTTGCCCTTTGTTCCATTGGCGATGTATGTCATTGCGAGGCCAAGTGCCAGCCTGTCATTGCGAGGCGAAGGCCGGTCTGTCATTGCGAGGCCGCAGGCCGAAGCAATCTCGGACTGAGACTGCTTCGCTGTGCTCGCAGTGACAGAGCGGAGGGCATGTCATTGCGAGGAGCAGAGCGACGAAGCAATCTCGGATGCGATTGCTTCGCTCCGCTCGCAATGACAGGGCGGAGGGCATGTCATTGCGAGGAGCGTCCTTTGCGACGAAGCAATCTCGGACTGAGACTGCTTCGCTCCGCTCGCAGTGACAGAGCGGAGGCCATGTCGCTGCGAGGAGCGCTCTTTGCGACGAAGCAATCTCGGACTGAGACTGCTTCGCTGCGCTCGCAGTGACAGAATGAGGCTCGCAGTGACAGAATGAGGCTCGCAGTGACAGAATGAGGCTCGCAGTGACAGAATGAGATCCTATGAGCAGCCAGCAGTACTTTGTGTACATCATGACCAACAAGTTCAATGCCGTCCTTTACACCGGTGTGACGAATGACCTGAAGCGGCGTGTCTGGCAGCACAAAGAGAAGCTGGTCGAGGGTTTCACCGAACGGTACAATGTAACCAAACTGGTTCACTACGAAGCATGTGATGATGTGCGCGCCGCCATTGCGCGAGAGAAGCAGATCAAGGGCGGCTCGAGGCAAAAGAAGATTGATCTGGTTAACAGTATGAATCCTGAGTGGCGTGATTTGTGCGAGGATTTATGAGATTGCTTCCCCTTCGCAAGCTCAGGGTCGCGATGACAGGCGATATGTCATTGCGAGGAGTGCCGTGTGCGACGAAGCAATCGCGGTCTGAGATTGCTTCGCTTCGTTCGCAGTGACATGTGGGGGCTGTCATTGCGAGGAGTGTCGTGTACGACGAAGCAATCGCGGTCTGAGATTGCTTCGCAAATCGCGCTCGCAATGACAGGCGATGTGTCATTGCGAGGAGCGTGGTGTGCGACGAAGCAATCTCGGATTGCGTCGGGTTGAGATTGCTTCGCAAACCGCGCTCGCAATGACAGGCGATATGTCATTGCGAGGAACGGAGCGACGAAGCAATCGCGGTCTGAGATTGCTTCGCAAACCGCGCTCGCAATGACATATAGATCGTTTTAGGAGTAATTATGCATAGATATATCATCCGTAGATTGCTCATTCTGCCTCTTTTGCTTTTCGGGGTTTCCGTGCTGATCTTTGGGATGACGCAGCTTCTGACCCCTTATGAGCGGGCTTCTTTGTATGTGTCCGACATCCCCAAGCGCGTCGGGGCTTTGGACGACATCGTCAAAAAGTATGGCCTTGACGCCCCTTTCTATATCCAGTATGGCCGTTGGCTGAACAAGGTGTTGCACGGCGATCTGGGATTCTCCAAAGTTGGCAAGCAACCGGTCGCTGATCTGATCAAGAACCATTTCCCTGCCACCCTGGAATTGGCTTTATGGTGCATTGGCCCCTTGATCTATGTAGGCATACAACTGGGTATCATCTCCGCTGTAAAGCAGAACAGCCCACTGGACTGGTTCGTGCGGACTTTCGCCATCGTGGGCTGGTCCTTCCCCTTGTTTGTGTTCGGCTTGCTGGCGCTGATGATTTTCTATGCCAAGTTGGGCTGGTTTCCGGCAGGACGGCTTTCCGACTGGGCGACGCAAGTGGTGTCTTCGGGGGAATTCCGCGTGATCACCAAGATGAACACCATTGATGCTTTGCTCAATGGTCGGCTGGATATCTTCTGGGATGCACTGCGTCATCTGATCTTGCCCGTGATCACTCTCTCTTATCTGGATTGGGCGATCCTCCTTCGCGTTACTCGCTCTTCCATGCTGGAGGTGCTCCGCCAGGAGTATGTGACTACGGCGCGGGCCAAAGGGCTGGAGGAGCCGAAAGTCATCCAAAGGCACGCCCGACCCAACGCCATGATCCCAGTGGTCACCATGGGCGGCATGACCCTGGTGGGCCTGTTGAGCGGCCTGGTGATCACCGAGACGATTTTCAACTATCGCGGGATGGGTTGGTTCTTCGCCAGTGCTGCGTCGCAACTGGATGTGATTACCGTGCTGGGCTTTGCCATGTTCAACGGCACCATCCTGGTGCTGGGCAATCTGGGTGTGGATATCCTGTACGGGTTTGTTGATCCGCGAGTGAGGTTGTCATGACGTTCAGGAGATTTGTCAGGAAATTCGTCACAAATCCGCTCTCCGTTCTGGGGCTTCTCCTCTTGCTGGGCTTTGTCGCTATGGCCATCGCTGCTCCGTTTCTCGCGCCGCCGCAGGGCGAGCGTGCCAAACGGGAGCCTTATCGCATCCCCCGCGATGGTTTCGCTGCAGAACCTCTGCCTCCTAATGGGGAACATCGCTTCGGCACCACAGAAGGGCAATACGACATCTATTACGGCGTTGTCTGGGGCACCCGCACAGCCTTCAAGGTGGGGATCATCTGCACTTCGATCACACTGGTGATCGGGCTGATAGTGGGATCCATTGCGGCGTATTACGGCGGCTGGGTGGA
>CAYPON010000149.1:0-8930 GCA_964412315.1 uncultured Anaerolineae bacterium
CAATGGTCTTGGGCACGCCGGTGGCCACCAGGTCCAGCCCGCGCTCGTGAGCCAGGTTAGTCACCTTATGAGCCGTGTCCATCGAGTCGTTGCCGCCGATGTAGAAAAAGTAGCCGATATCATGAGCGCGCATCACGTCAATGATTCGCGCAAAGTCCTCCTTCTGCGTGTCCTTGAGCTTGTAACGACAGGTGCCGATGGATCCCGCAGCCGGAGTATTGCGCAGCAGGGCGATCTCTTCAGGGTCTTGGGTCGAGAGGTCCCAAAGCTCCTCCTTGAGAACCCCTTCGATACCATGATAACCGGCATAAACCCTGCCGAATTTGTCCGGCATCTCGCGGCAGGTCTCGACGACGCCGCGCAACGAGTTATTGATCACGGGGGATGGCCCGCCCGATTGGGCGACGATGACATTCTCCGGTTTGGTCATTTTTGATGCTCTCCTACCTTACATATGTACCAGCGGTCACGTCGCCTCCGAGGCCGGTCCAGTTGGTATGGAAGAACTGGCCCCGTGGCTTGTCCACACGCTCGTACTGGTGCGCACCGAAATAGTCGCGCTGCGCCTGGAGCAGATTCGCCGGCAGCCACTCGTGACGGTAGCCATCGTAGAAAGCAAGGGCGCTGGACATGGCCGGAATCGGAATGCCCATCTCGACCGCTTTGGCTACCACGCGCCGCCAGGCTCCCTGCGCCGCCTCCACCTGCTCCTGGAAATAGGAGTCAAGGAGCAAGTTGCTCAAATTCGGGTTCTTGTCAAAGGCTTCCTTGATCTTGCCCAGGAAGACCGAGCGGATGATGCACCCGCCGCGCCATATCGAGGCGACGCCGCCATTGTTTAGGTTCCATTTGTACTCGACAGCAGCGGCCCGCATGAGCATATAGCCCTGCGCATAGGAGATGATCTTGGAAGCGTAGAGCGCCTCACGGATGTCGTTGATGAAGGCCGCTTTGTTGCCCTCAAACTTGGGCTTCGGGCCATGGAGCACTTTGGAGGCGGCCACACGCTCCTCTTTGATCGCCGACAGGCAGCGTGCCAAAACGGCTTCGGCGATCAAAGTGAGAGGGATACCCATATCCAGGGCGGAGATGACCGTCCATTTGCCGGTACCCTTCTGCCCCGCCGTATCGAGGATCCTATCCACCAATGGCTGGCCATCGGTATCCTTGAAGGCCAGGATGTCGCGGGTGATCTGGATCAGATAGGAATCCAGCTTGCCCCGGTTCCACTCGGCAAAGACCCTGTGCATCTCATCCGGAGTCATGCCCAGGCCCTCTCTCATGAGGTGATATGCCTCGCAAATGAGTTGCATGTCGCCGTATTCGATGCCGTTGTGCACCATCTTGACGAAATGCCCCGCGCCATTTTCGCCTATCCAGTCGCTGCAGGGGGTGCCATCAGCCACCTTGGCAGCGATGGCCTGGAAAACGGGTTTGATGTGTGGCCAGGCCGCCGGCGAGCCGCCAGGCATAAGGGAAGGGCCATGCCGCGCGCCCTCCTCCCCTCCGGAGACGCCGGTGCCGACGTAAAGCAGCCCCTTGGACTCGACATGTGCTGTGCGACGCATCGTGTCTTCGTAATTGGAGTTGCCGCCATCTATGATGATGTCACCTTGCTCCAGGTGCGGCAGGAGTTGCCCGATCAAGTCATCCACGGGCTGACCAGCCTGCACCATCATCATCACTTTACGAGGCCGCTTGAGCACACTAGCCAACTCCCCGATAGAATGTGTGCCGATGATCTTGGTGTCTTTAGCATCGCCATTCACAAACTCGTCCACTTTGGACACGGTACGGTTCCACACTGCGACAGTGTATCCATGATCGTTCATGTTGAGGGCCAGATTCTGGCCCATCACGGCCAATCCCATCAGGCCTACATCTGCCTTCGCTTCCATTTTCTTCTCCTCCTTCTTATCCTTCCAACCTTCTCACCTTCCAACCTTCTTCTTCCAGGGCGGGATATCGGGCAGCGCCTTCTCAAATTCGGCGATCAGCGCGGCCTCATACGCCCCAGCGTAGGTTCCATTCAAGAAACGATCCAGCGCCTCCTTACACAATCTCTCCCAACTCGCCTCTTCATCGCCCGGATTGACAGGGAAGAAGAGGGCACTGTTATCCCTTGCCGCCTTCAGATCTCCTGGCGCGTCGCCGATCATCAGCATATTGACGGGCGAATACTTGCCGGAAGCGGCCAGCTTGATGTGTTGGCTCTTCGTGCCCATCTCTTGTCCAGCGATGACGCGCACATAACCATTGATATGATGCTCCTCCCACTCGCGGACGAGAGCCTCGGTCGGCGTCTGCGAGACGACGATCATATCGGCCAGGTCGGCGAGACGCTGCAAGCTCTCCCGCACATAGGGAAATGGTGGCACGCCGTACACCATGTCAGCGATGGTGGCATTGACCGCCTCGCTCCAGGCCATAGCCTGATCCAGCTCCGGGTTGGGATATTTGGCCATGTAGGCTCTTAACCCCTCGTTGCTCTGAGGATAGTCCTTGTTGTTCATAAAGGCGCGGATGTAGGTGGCCTGCGGGACTTGCACATGGCGTGCCTGAACCTCAGGCCGTTCCCGTAGCAAATCAAAGACCATCACCAGCGCGGGCCAACGGTTGATCCCCCGCCATTTGGAGTAGAGGTTGACGAATTCCGCCGCCTCGCGGGCATACTTGGAAACCGGCTGTAACCTCCAATGTTTGATAATGTTGGGGATAAAGCACTCCTTGTGCTTTATCTCCATGGTGTCGAAAGCGCAGCCGTCAGAGTCTATGCCGACGAAAAGCTTGTGTTTTGGCTGCATCTCGATGAGTGGTCGGGCTGCCTCATGCACGCTTGCCATCATTCACCTCCCTATGTTACTGGATTTACCTCTTGTCCTACGCCTCTCTAAAACCATGTTAGCACCGTCCGAGATTCTTGTCAAGTTTGTTTGTGTTTGACGTGCAGCGCAAGTCACGGTAAGATGCAAAGAAATCAGATCAACTCAATAGGATAGCGCAAGTGATCATCACCGTAACGCCCAATACGGGCCTGGATCGCGTCATCTTTATCAAGGACTTCCACTGGGGCAAAACCATCCGCGCCTATGACAGCGCCTTGGGCATGGGAGGCAAGGCCACAGATGTCAGTTTCGTCCTGGGCGAACTGGGAGAGCCGAACATAGCCACCGGCTTTGCCGCCGGCGAGACCGGCCAGCGTATGGTGCAGATGCTCCAACAGCACACTGCCACACAGTGCGACTTTGTCTGGGTGGATGGCGAGACCAGGGTGAATTACATACTGGTAGACACCGCCCAGGGAGTGCAAAGCACCATTACGGTTGCAGGTTTGCAGGTGAGTAAAGAGCACGTAGCTGAATTGAAACAATGTTTCACCCGCCTGCTTCCAAACGCCAAGTGTGTGGTCATCGGCGGCAGCCTGCCGCAAGGCGTGCCTCTTGACCTATACCCCGATCTGATCGCGCAAGCCCGACAGGCCGGCCTGCCCGTCATCCTGGATGCGAGCGGCGAGGTGTTGCGATGCGGCGCGGAAGCCATCCCCACAGTGCTCAAACCGAACCGAGACGAATTGGAAATCCTTGTCGGCCACCCTCTACGTAGCGATGAGGATATCCTGGGGGCGGCGCGAGAACTGGTGCGCCAGGGCATCGCCCTAGTGGTAGCCACGGCTGGTAAGCGGGGGCTTTGGGCGGTCAGCGAGGCCGAAACCCTCTTCGCCCCACCCTTGCCCATCGAGCCGGTCAATACCGCTGGGGCAGGGGATGCTCTCGTGGCAGGCATCGCCCGCGGCCTGGCACGGGGCTGGAGTTGGCGGGAGGGCCTCCGCTGGGGGATCGCCGCTGCAGCCGCCGTGTGCCTCACCCCTGGGACGGCGGTGTGCCATCGCGCGGATGTGGAGCGGCTGCTAGGAGAGGTGCAAATCCGCAATGTCTGAAATCCTCCTGAAAAATAGGAGCTTTCGGGAGGATCCTGTCATAACCCCCGCACCCATTCCTCGCTGATGTACACATACTTGATGTACTGACGAGCGGCGTAAGAATGAGCGATGTGCAGCCGTCCGTCCCGCAACTGAACGATAGAGGGATTCGTATAGATGATGATAATGCGAGGAAGGGGGCGCGTGTCAGAAGATAGAACACATTCTGCCAGAAGCAGGCAGGCGCGAGATGAAGCGATCTTCGCTTTGCTGCTGGCATTACTGCCCAACCTGATACTAACCGGCGTGGGACTCGTCATGAGCAAGACAGCTCAACAGGTAGTGCAAGACCGGGCGATGAGCCACTTTGGGCTGGAGCGGCTCCTGCGCCAGGTAGGAGTGAATGCCTTCCTGCTGCTGCCAATGGGGATCTGGCTCTGGCGGCGTCGGGCTGGACTGGTTGCCTGTGGCTGGGGACGGGCGCGACTGGGCAAAGCAGTGATAATAGGGGCGCTATTGGGTGCAGCGGCGTTGCTTTTGCGAGCACACCCCTTCGCGCCGGAGCGATTGACCGTCGCCGACACTTGGTGGGCGCTAGTCACCTATTCTGTGGTAGCCTTGGCCGAGGAGACGCTTTTCCGAGGTTTTCTGCAAAGCCGGTTGGAAGGCTGGCTCGGGCACCGGCTAGGCTGGCTGATGACTGCCCTGTTGTTCACGGCAATTCACCTGCCGGCTCGGCTGCTGGGCGGAGAGCCGTTGAATCAGGCACTCTTTTACGCGGCCACGCAGCTTTTACCTATGTCCCTGTTCTTCGGTGCGGCGATGTGGGGAACGCAACATGTCGCTGCACCGACGCTACTGCACCTGGCCTGGAATTGGGCCAGTGTGATCAGAAGATGAGACTATAACTACGAGACACGGTCGAAGCCTTTTCATCATTGGAGGCCTGTGTGCCATCCTTTGGCCTATCCTTTCCGAACTCGTCTTTTTCGCCCTCTATCCGGTGGTGGCCGGAGGAGCCATGCTCCCCATGGCTGGCGGGCTAGCGGCTTACGCCACCCGCCTCGAGGAACTGGGCCGGAGGAGATCCTCGGTCGCGCGGTGATGCCCTTCCGCCATCAGGTATTCATCTACGAGGAAGGAGTGGAAAAATGAGCGCTTTATCTCTTCTACCAGGCATAGGAATGATGGCTCTCGCTTGGGTAGCGGTACTTTATTGGCGGCAGCGCAGCAAAGTAGCCTCAACACTTTTTCTCTGGGGAGCTCTGGCATGGATAACGGCGGTTGTTCTAAAATCAGCCGCTTCCATCCCAACACCAGCGATAACGAATGGTATCCGGGCCGTTGTGCCGCGGTACCTCTCGGAACCAATACTATGGCTGCATAGCGGTCTGCTAACGGGAATTTTTGAATGTGGAATCACCCTTGCATTTGCCTGGACTAGGAGAATACGCATGGTTGATTGGGGGGGAGCAGTTGCATTTGGCTTGGGCTTCGGGGCCATAGAAGCCTTTCTGCTCGGAATGGTTTCTTTCCTTACGGCCCTTCTCACTATTCTGATTCCTGACAGGCTTCCATCAGAATTGCTCGGATCCGCAGCGTCCGGGGCTGTTTCACCTCTTGTCATCCCCGTCCCAATCGTTGAGAGGGCCACATTCATTCTGTTACATGCATTCTCATGTGTCCTCATCCTCTATGCAGCGCGAACCAAAGTGTGGAAGTGGTTCTGGATTTCGTTTTTCTACAAGACTGTGGTGGATGGAATAGCGGGGTTCATCAATATCACGTATGGTGTCCAGAACCTTACCATTCTCACACTATGGGCAGTGGAGATTATCCTTTTGCCTTTCGGGCTTGTTGGGCTTTGGGGATTGTGGACATTTCCAAGTCGCTGGAAGGGTCTGGATGGGGTCTAAGGGCTGCCCTGCGACACAGCATTATATTAGCCTTTAACGGTGAAACTGGGGAGGCAAGGCCCTGCAGCCGGCGCTAGTCTGCCCGTCAGCACGTTTGCTCAGACCACGGATTCCTAAGGGATGGTAGCGATGCGTGATGTTGCTGACAAGGAAAACTACATCCTGGCTCGCGAGCAAGCCTTGCGCGCCTGGTTCACGCGAGACGCCGACCCAGTGCTGGCGCAGATTGACGGATTGGACATCGGCTGGGGCGGGGTGCAGCGCTGGGCTACAACGCGGGTGCCACCGCCCACCCATGGGCTGCACCTGGACTTCGCTTGCGGGTACGCCACATTTCTTGCTCAATTGGGATGGCGTTTCCCGACGGCGCGGCTGGTGGGGCTGAATATTGACTTCGAGGGGCCGCACGCGCTGGCTCGCCCGTTGCTGGCAAAAGCAGGGGTCATTGCTGCGCTCGTGCAGGCCGACGCGCAGCGGATGCCTTTCCCGGATCATACTTTCGCGTCGGTAAGCTGCTTCCTGGGCCTACAGGACATTGAGATTGGCTTCGGAGAGGAGGGCGTGCGCCAGGCCGTGACGGAGGCGACCCGTGTGCTTTGCCCTGGCGGAGCGCTGATCCTGCTGGATGAGTTCTCCTTCGCACGCTTTGAACATCTGCTGGAGGGGCTGCCGGTGATCATAGCGGATCGAGGAGAACGCGCCCTGGATGTGCGCTGGGATCGGCGGGCAGCCGAGCGGGCCATTGTCCTTTACGCCGATGGTTGGGCGGCTCAATCCCGGCTCGCCGACCAAGCCGCGCGGGACAGGGTTCGCCGCGAGGTTCACAGACGCATAGCAGCAGAGATGGAACGGCAGTTAGAAACGCAAGGGTATTATGTCCCTTTCGGGCCAGTGCGCATGGTCGTGGCGCGAAGGATTGAATGAGGGAAGATCAGGCATGATGCGCAGAGCACCCTTTGGCCGCACCTTCCTCGAGGCCAGTCTGCCAGCGTGGCTAATTCTGGCACTGCTGTTGGCCGTCGAGTGGGGACAGATGAGCTTGCTTGACCTGCTCGCCATATTGTTCATACCCACGTGGGGTGCGTTGCGTCTCAAGCGGCCAGGCGGCTCCTGGCTGAGGCGGTTGGGTCAATACATATCACCGTCACCGCTACCCACGCTGAATTGGAGCGCCATATTGGTCGTCCAATGCCGGTCTGGGTCATCGGTCACTCGCTCCGCGGCTATTTGCTCCTCCTCACGCCGCGGCGCCTCTCTTCACTGTTTAACAGGCACCGCTATCAGGATGTCTTTAACATGGTTCCACACGAGTTCGCTCATCTGCTGATCAACCGCATTGTAGGTTATCCTGGGGTGCAGGAAATACCCGTTTGGCTCCACGAGGGGCTGGCAACGTATCTGGCGGGACAGCAAAACCGAGGAGATCAAGCGGTGCGGGACGGTGCGAGACGAGGCACTTTGCCCACCTTACAGCAATTAGACGAAAGCTGGGCACAGCAAGCTCAGATCGGCTATGCCATGTCATATTCCATAGTGAACTACCTCAGCGAAAAATACGGACCAGAGAGAATGTTGTCCTTGTTGAAGGCGTTAGCGGATGGAACAAAGTTCGACGCCGCTCTGCAACAGGTTATGGGCATTGACAGTCCAGCCTTAGAGCAAGAATGGCGCGAATGGCTGTTAGGAGGCTAAAGATAAGGATATGAGCACTATAAGCTTAAAACGCAGGCTCCCCGGCTATATCGCCACAGGATTATGCATTCTGGTCACAAGCCTCTGGACACTCTGGGGCGTGGTGGAGATGTTCCACGAGGGCTGGTATCGGCCTTTCGAGTGGTTCTTCTTCCTGCTGCCCGTTCTCGCGTCTCTGGCCATGACTTTGGTGGCACTGACCTGGCCCTGGTTGGGGGGATGGCTACTCATCGCCATTGGTGGGGCTTCTTATGCACTGATCTTGTGGCGCACGGCGGCAAAGGTTGGCTTGACACTCGGCGGTGCATTGAGTTGGTTCCCCGTTAGCGGCCTATTCGTTGGTGTTGGCGTCTTGTTCCTTGCCGAAGCCCGGCACAGACGAGAGGCAACCGGGCCGCCTGGCCGGCATTGGTGGCAGCGCAACCTGCGCTACCTGCTCGCCATCGGCATCCCACTCCTCCTGGGCATTGGGCTATCCATCGAACCAGCCATCCGCATCCGGGGCCGTGTGGATGACGGTTATCGCGGCCAACGGCTCATCGAAGGCAACGGCGTCACGCTGATTTGGGCGCCCGCTGGGCCGGGCTGGATGACTTCTACAAGCAGCCCCTCCTGGAACGAGATCGCCTTGTACGGTGTGCCGCCGGTAGGTTTTGAGGGCAAAAGATACGGGCGCGACGGACAGTGCAACAAGGACACCGACACAGGCTGTGCCACTCCTAGTGATATGCAGCGCTATAACATCTGCCGCTATCTCAGTGAGGATGGCAGCAGGCTACTGGCTGAGCCGCAGGGCTTCTGGCGTATGCCCACAGCCAATGAGTTGGTGCGTTCGCTCGTCCGGCATGGCGAGAATGCCGGATGCACATGGAGCGGCCAAGTGGGGCAGGCGCCCTGCCAGGTCCGCCCCGATAAAGAGACACCCCTGTGGGACCCCAAAGCGCCGGTCATCTATTACTGGTCAGCGGAGGAGCGTGATGCCCGTTCAGCCTACAAAGTTGCGTACAACGGCGGGGTAGAGGCCCTGCTCAAGTTCACTGGCCTGGGGTCTTGCGGCTATCGCTGCGTGCGGGACCGGTGAACTATACTGGAGGAACCATGTCGGCAGAGGACAACAGAGCGATCGTTCGCCGGTGGATTGACGCGCTCAATAGCGGGAATATCGCCAGCGGTGCAGAGGAGGCTTTCGCAGCAGAGCACCGCGACGGCTACGCTGGGCCTGACCAGATGCCTGGCCCGGAGGGGGTCAAGCAGCGGGTTGGCCGCCTCCTCGCTGCCTTTCCTGACCTCTATTTCACCATCGAGGATATGACGGCGGAGGGCGATTGGGTTGTGACCCGCTTCACCGTGCGCGGCACGCAGCGTGGCGAGTTTCAGGGGATTCCCCCCACCGGCAAACAGGT
>CAYPON010000150.1:0-8853 GCA_964412315.1 uncultured Anaerolineae bacterium
CAGTGAGTGTGATGACGTCTACGATGGTGATATCGCCTGCAGTTTCATGGTCACGTCCGTATATCTTGATCCCGAGTTCGTCTTTGTATTTCTTCCCGCCTGTGTTTTGGTCATACCAGAATTTGGCGCGGTCGCCGGTCCAAAGCTCGGGAACCGGATCATCCTGAAGCCAAAGACGGAATTCCGCCTGTGGGGCGAAGAATGCGCTGGTTAGCAGGTAAAGGTCGGGATTCTCTGCACCGGTGATGCTTTCAGGGATATCGGGGAAAACGAGTTGAGTATATTCCCGTGGCAATATCAGCCAGCGCTGGGCATACCAAAACTCCAATTCACGTGGTATAGCGGGCTGCTCGCCATACAGCTCAAGAAGTTGTCCCTCGAACTGCGGATTGAGCAACTCCCGCGTGTAGAAGTGATGAAGTTGCCGGGGATTTTGATAAACGGTGCGTCGCCCGCTTACCTCAACAACGTAGGGGAAAGGCCCATTCCTTTGCAGGACCGGAGGCACCGGCCCGATCAGCGGCCCGATGAAGTCCACCTCATCCAGGATCTCAGTGAAGGCGTCAATGCGCTGGATGTCGCCCAAAATGTAGTGCTCATAGTTGTAAGGCGGCAGCACCGATAGATATTCTAGCGGCAGATAGTGTTGCAGATTGACCGAGTGCTGCTCGATCAGCACCGGCACCTTGGGGATGGGGGTGCGCAAGGTGATGAACTGGAATTCCGTAGGATCCACCGGACCTGGCAGGTCGAGGAGGCGGTCGTTGTTGTCATCCAGGTCACAATCGTTGGCGTATTCGATATCCGCGCCGTTGCGGGTGCGCAAGGCGACCAAGTTGTATTCATGGCCGTCCACGTAGAAACGCTTCAGGAACCACGGGTCGCCGGGACGCCGATCAGTCAGTCCAGGGGCATCTTCCATCGCGCTCCAGGCGTTGCCGATGGCCCGCCCAACCATCAACCGCGCCCTCTCCTCCCTGGTGTCCACGCTGGCCAGCCAGACGAACCAGGGGCCGGTGGGGAAGTCACACATATTGGTGCCGCTCCCACCGTTTCGTATAGCTGTGATGAGCTGCGCCGGACCACGGGATCCAGCCAGGGCCATGTCGCGCGTGTAAAGCACGACCCCACCGAAACTGCGGGGTATGACGTCGCCGGTGTACCAGATTTCCAGCAGGACACTATCATCGTAGACCTCATCCAGACGGGCTACGTGGTCGAGGAATTGGACGTACCCTCCGCGGGCTACCGGCATGGGATTTAGGCGTAAGACGGCTAATTCATCCCCACTAAGCGGGACATTGTCGCGATCCAGGGGATCTAGGACTCCATCACCATCGAAATCGGCCCCGATCTCAGTCTGCTGGAAAAGCGTTAACTCGCTTTCCACGTAGACAATATCGGGAATATCGTCAAAGTCGGCATCGAGACTGGTCAGTCCATAACCAAACCTGGCATTCGCTGACGTGGCGTCAATTTCTCCATTGGGGTCGAGAAGATCGCTACGACGCATGCCAATGGGGAAGACAAAACTGGTCTGGCCTACGCGACCCCACGTGGGTTCCGGCTTGTCTTCGATGAATTGGGGTTCCATGAGAAGATAGGTGAATTCCTGCATAATCGCCGGGTAGTGTTCATCCGTGGGGTCTAGTTGATCATTGGCATTGAGGTCTTTATCCCAATGATCAGGCTCGTACCAGGTGCGGAACCAGACCTTTTCGGAAGCGTTAATCGCTCCCACAAAGATATCGTCGTAGAGGCCCCTGGCCTGGTTCTCGTCGAAAGTCTGGGCCTCATACATCCAGATAGGATTCCAAGTGACTGAGTCATTGGGCGGCGCTTGAGGACGCTGTGGCATGAATATCGCCAGTGTATCGGTGTAAGGCCGATCCTCTGCCAGTCGTGAGGTGATTGGATCAAGGACTGACACTCCTGGCCCCTCATTGAGATGGCCGTAGATGCGTAAGCTGTTGAAGACGCCTCCCCCTTGGGACTCCAACAGAGGAACTGATCCAATCAGGGCGATAACTATAGAGGCGAGAAACGCTATCGCTATCGCTCGGGTAAATACTGCCCTGTTTATCGGCTTTTTTGCCATGTTCATTCTCCGTTCTCCTCAGAAGATCTAGGGCGTGGCATGCATTAGCATACACCGCTGCGCTATGCTCTGCACACTGCTTTTCCAGGGTTAATGAAAGACGGGTTCGTCACTTCTTGGATCAATACGCGCATTTCTGTTCCCTCTGGAGGTAGAAAAAGCTCTCAGTTAATCACCATCCTTTCCTGTTTCAGCTTGACGGGTGCGCGCGGCCCCCCAAGCGTTGTTAACCCACCGCCAGCGTAACCCTGGCCCATGCCTTTTGTTCTTCCTCGCAGCGCGTCCGTCGCTCACTACTTACGCACACTAAATATAGCACAAAATCGGAAATAGGTCTAATGCGCCTTGTGATGCAATGATATGGCAGGGAAGAAATGTGGTCAGTTTGAGGCACAGATTCTCCCTAGACGACGGCGCGACACGCTATATCATTATAAGACGTGAGGATACGGCAAAAGATACGGCCACTCGCAAGACCTTTCGGAAACTCCGATCTGCAAGGAGATATGGCCATTTCCCCTTTTGGCCGAGTTGTGTTATAATAAGCCCCAATTTTAGACCAGAAATCAATCTCGATGACGAGCATGGAACAGGTGGAAGGTCAGCCAACGACCCAGGATGGGTCATTACAGCCGATAATCGCTTCTCTGCCGATTCTGGCCGACGTCAGCAGAGCGGATCTTTTGCTTTTCCGCTTCCTGGACACAGATCGGGCCTTAGTAGTCGGACAGGCGCAGCCTCGCTCTATCTTGCCATTGTATGCCGAGCCTCTGTTGCATCGGGAATTCTCTGTACGCGACTGGCCCGCAATCTTTGCGCCGCTCACCCACCGCCATAATGGAATCGGGCCACACGCTGCGACGCTGAAGGGTGCACCGATCGTGCGGGAGGTCTGCCCGGTGCGCGATGCGAGCGGCCACATCATCGGCGCGCTCAGTATTGAGACGAATGTGCTCGCTTATGAAAGACATCGCCGCCGCAGCCGGGTTTTCCAGAGGGCAGTGCGTCAGTTACAGAGGACGGCGTTGCGTGGGGAACTGCGAAATGTAGAGCACCTTTCCCCATTCGGTGAACATGATGGTATCTACTTTGTGGACTTGCAGCGTCGCGTCCAATATGTGAGCGGAATTGCCACAAATTTCTTCCGACGACTCGGCTACATGGAGAAACTTGTGGGACAGCGCATCGCCTCGCTGGCAATGGCGGACGAGGCCCTCGTGGAGCAGGCGCTCAGTACGCAGCTTTGTCTCGAACAGGAGCACGAGGAACAGGGGCTGATCTGGATTCGGAAAGCTCTGCCCGTCAGGGATCGCCAGGACTGGGCCTTTTCTCTTAGGCGGTTTGGCCTCTCAGGATTGGTCTCGACCGATTCCTACCCTGTGGGCGTTCTCATCACCATCCATGATGACACGGAGGCCAGGCGGCAAGAACAGGAATTGCAAGTAAAGCTGGCTCTGATGCAGGAAGTTCACCATCGGGTGAAGAACAACCTGCAAACCATCGCCTCGCTGTTGCGTTTGCAGAGCAGACGGGCCGATTCCCGGGAAGTGCAGGCGATCTTGCAGGAAAGCACTAACCGCATACTCAGCATCGCTGTTGTCCACGAGTTCCTTTCCCAGGGTGGCAGCACCGTCATCAACATCAAGGATGTGGGACGGCGCATCATAGCTCAGATGCAGGAGAGCCTGATAGATCCTGGCAAGCAGATTCAGATCGAATTGCAGGGACCGAGCATCCATTTGCCAGCGCGGCAAGCTACCGCCTGTGCCTTGATCATGAACGAGTTGCTCCAAAATGCTGTGGAGCACGGCTACCAGCAACGAAATGAGGGAAAGATCAGCCTGGCCTTGGTTGACGAGGGTGAAACAGTGTACATTCACGTCCAGGATGACGGTGAGGGCTTGCCCTCCACTTTCAACCTGTCGGAGAGCAGCAGCCTCGGCCTGCGGATTGTGCAGTCTTTGGTGCAGGATGACCTTCACGGCCAGTTCACCTTGACAAGCCAGGGAGATGGCACAAGGGCATCCGTCTCTTTTATCAAACAGGTAGCCGATGGAGGACATATCTAAAGACATTTCGGATTGCGGATTACGGATTATTGAAATCTGCAATCTCTTATCTGGGTCATTTCAGGAGGTACAAATTGGAACGGGTGAGGATCATTATCGCGGAGGATGAATCCATCGTGCGCATGGATTTGCGCGAGATGCTGACCAATCTGGGGTATCTGGTGATCGGAGAGGCAGCCGATGGCCGTAGCGCCGTCAATCTGACGCGGGAACTCAAGCCGGATCTGGTCATCATGGACATCAAGATGCCGGACATGAATGGGATTGAGGCCGCCAAGGTATTGACCGAGGAGCGGCTGGCACCTGTCGTTCTGCTCACAGCCTTCAGCCAGAGGGACCTGGTGGAGCAGGCACGTGAGGCAGGTGTCGTGGCCTATATCGTCAAGCCATTCCGCGAGGCCGATCTAGGCCCGGCGACCGAGATCGCCCTGGCACGTTTTGAGGAGTTGCGGGCGCTGGAAAAAGAGGTCGTGGATCTAAAAGAGGCGCTGGAAACACGCAAGCTGGTGGATCGGGCCAAGGGCCTGCTCATGGACAAGCAGGGCCTGTCGGAAGCCGACGCTTTCCGCAAGATCCAGAAGATGAGCATGAACACGCGCCGCCCCATGAAGGAGATCGCTGAGGCCATCATCCTCGCCAACCAGGTAGAAAGCTAGAACCTGGCCCTCAGAGGCCCGCCAGGTTTCGCAAAACCTGGCGGGCCTTTTCTCAACTGCACCGAAGCTGTTTCCCCCTTTTCGCATCCGCAGCAAGCCGGCAGTGGACGGACCTCATTATGAATTTTTTGTCATGCGCTTCCCGTAGTTCTTTCATCGGATATTCATATTGTCGCATTAGAATGAAATAGTTGAAGAGATAATTCCGTTGCTTTGTCTGTTCCATGCGGCCCCGGCTAATGGGGACATGCGATACTTGGCGAAGCCTGGGAAGCCACTGTAACAGGAGCAAGAAACTATGGGGGATCGGCGAGACGATTTCGAGAACCGATTGTTGCCGAATCAGTTGGTGCAAATGGCAGCGCGCGCGGCGGAGAATAGGGATGTGGCCCAAGCGCGTGAATTGTGCGCCCAGATGCTTGCTCAAGACCCGCATCACGAAGACGCTCTCTTGTGGCAGAGCGTTGTCACGGAAAGCACTTCCGATAAGATTCGCCTGCTCCAACAGGTATTGACTTTTAATCCCCAGAACAGTCGGGCGAGAACCCTGCTGAATTGGGCACAGACACGTCAAGCTAGAGGCGAGCCGGCATCTGTTGCTGTGGAGATCGAGTGCCTGACCCCCTGTCCCCACCTGGGCACCGTCGGGGATGCACAAGTTCGTTTTACCTATCCATGCCCAGGCAATGTTTGCCATGCGGAAGCCACGAAGCGGCGGCCCCCACGCGAGATCGCGGAAGATACACAAAAGGAAGTGTGTTTGACCACCGCTCACTTCGCCTGCCCGACCTATTGTCGGATTCAAGCCATGTCCCGACGGAGCGGGACAAGCCTTTCCGGCCTTCGCGACTATTTCGATTTCTTCGGCCTCGATGAGGAGCCTTTCACCATTGTGCCCATTCCTCGCTTCCTCTACCGGGCCCGCCAACATGAGAGAGCGCTGCAGGCTTTGCGCCAGGTAATCGAGCATCATCAAGGGCTGGCTGTACTTTACGGGGATGTGGGCATAGGGAAAACGCTGGTTCTGCGGACGCTATATGAAGAGCTTTTTGGCGACACACGCTACTCTGTGGCGTTCCTGCCCCATCCCAAATTTGGCACAGAGTATGCCCTGATGCGCGCTATCTTGCAGGCATTACGGGTCACCCCTCTCAAGAAACATTCACTGCGTGACCTGGAAAGCGCCTTTGAGAGTTACCTTATCCAACAAGTCATGCAGGTGCACAAGACGGTCGTGCTTATCTTCGATGAGGCTCAGGAGATGGGATATAAGCTGCTCCAGCAGATCCGCAGATTGCTGGATTTTCACGTCAACGAGCAGCAAATGGTGCAGGTTGTGCTGGCCGGGCCGATGTCTCTGGCCGGGAAAATCGCGCACCTGCCGGCGCTTCGGGATCGCATCGTTGCCCAGTATATTCTATCGCCCCTGGCTCCCTCCGAAGTCAAAGCTTTCATCGCTACTCGTTTGCATGAGGCTGGCAGCGAGAATGGTTTTTTCTCCCCTTCTGCTGTGCGGGCCATCACCGATTTAACGCAGGGCCATCCTCGCCGCATCAATGTCTTGTGTATGAGATGCCTTTGGGAAGCTTTCGAGGAACGCCGGCATACCATTGATCACGATCTGGTGATGCGGGTGGCAGATGGCAAAGACAGCAAGACACTGGAACCGCAGGAGGCTGCGGAGCCAGCCACGGGTAGCAAAGGCATCTTGGCGCACCTGCGCTTCCTCTGGCAGCGGGGGGGGTAGGGGCGAGGCATCTCCCAAGAGACCTTGCGCTGCGTGGCACATCGCAACATATGCGATGCGGCACGGAGACGGGTGTTCAATGCGGGATGCCTCGTCCCTACGCTGTCACTATAGCTCGTGACGCGCACCATCAAATCCGGATATTTCGATGGATCCTTGTGCGCCTCAGGATTTGCTCTTCGAGACTACGTTTAGGTTTATCAGTGTTCCCCCTGCGCTTTGCACCCCTGAACTGAAAAAACGAGGGTATGTCCATGCGTGCAGTAATCATGAATGCCCCTCACGACATGGCCGTCGGCCAATGGGAGACGCCCCGGCCCGGAGCAGGGGAGGTCTTGATCTCCGTGGCCGCGGCTGGTATCTGCGCCGGGGATATGTATTTCTACCTCGGCAAGAATCCCTATGCAGTCTATCCCCAGATTTGCGGACATGAGATAGGCGGGGTCGTAGAAGAGGTTGGGGAGGGTGTGCAGGGGTTGGAGCCTGGCACCCCGGTGGTGGTGGAACCTTTTATCGGCTGCGGCACCTGTTATCCTTGTCGCGTCGGCAAATCCAACTGCTGTATGAATTTGCGCATCATCGGCGTCCACCTACCGGGAGGCTACGCTGAGTTCGTCAAGGCTCCCGCGCAGAACGTTCATCGCGTGCCGGACAGCCTCTCCCTCACCGACGCTTCCTGTGCTGAGCCGGTGGCTATCGGTGTGCAGGCCTGTCGCCGCGGCGTCGTGAAAAGCGGCGAATATGTGCTCATCTTGGGCTGCGGCCCGATTGGCCTCGCGCTGATCCAGGTGGCCAGAGCAAGGGGCGCTCGTGTCGTGGCCACGGACATTATCCCTGAACGCCTTAAGACAGCGGCCCGATTTGGGGCGGAAACGCTCCTCGCCGATGAGAAGCTGGTCCAAAACATCCGCGATCAGACCAACAGCGAAGGTGCGCCTGTGGTGATCGAAGCCACGGGCAACCCCAAGGCCATGGAGCAGACTGCGGAACTGGTTGCAGCGGGCGGGCGGATCGTCATCGTTGGGCTGGTCAAGCAAGGCGTAGGAGTGACCTTCCCTGGCCTGGACTTTACGCGGAAGGAGATGACCATCGTCGGCTCCCGCGCTTCTGTGAACTGTTTCCCCGAGGCGCTCCGGCTGATGGCTGAGGGGGCCATCACCTATCCTCAGGTGGCGACGGAATTTGACCTGTGGGACGCTCCCCGGGTTTTCGCCCACCTGGCTGAGAATCCCGGCGCGGCTCTCAGGGGTGTCCTGGTCAGGAAGCGCGAGTAGCGGTCAAACGCTGGCGATCAACTCCTTGAGATAGGCGGCGGTCTTCCTGGCGCACTCTTCCACATTCTCCATCGGCACCAGGCCCTCAGAGAGGTGTCCGCTGTAGTTAATCCTCTTTAGAAGGGCCATGATGGCCCTGAAATCAATGACCCCGTGGCTCACTCCTGCCGGCCAGCGGTCGCTATCGGAAAAATGGAAATGCCTCATATAATCCCTCGCTTTAAGGATGCTTTCCTCGATGCTCGTATCTTCGATGTACATGTGGTTCAGATCGAGGAGCAGCCCCAGATTGGGGCGATCCACCCTCCTGATGATCTCAAGCCCCTCATCCGTCGTGTGGATAAAGTTGACCTCGAACCTGTTAGTCGGCTCGAAGTTCAGGGTGACGCCGAACGGCCTGGCATAATCGCAGGCATCCTTCATGATCCCCACAAAGAGGTCTTTGCTATAGGCGATGGGCCTCCCCTCGAGAGCGCCCCCTCTGAATAGCCCGATGTTCAGGGCACAACCGAACCTGCTGCAAATCCTGACCAACTCCTGAAACTTGTTGAACGCCCTTTTTCTGATGTTTTGGTCGCGATGGATGAGCGTCAACCCGAACTGACTGACCATCCTTCCGGTGTTGATGCAGGCCAGATCTATCTGACTAACAGCCAATGCCTTCTCTAGCCGCTCACAGTCGAAGGAGGCGGGATCGCCGATCAGCAGTTCAACAGCATCAAAGCCAAATTGTGCAGCTTTCCTGACGTTCTCTTCTATCTCGTCTTTGAATAGGTGAACATAGGCCACATCCGGCATATCCGGCGTGGCGATAAACAAAGAGATCCTGATCATGGCTGATACCTCCTTTGAACATATTGTGGCTTGTATTGAGAGTTTTGTGATATGCTCTTCATTGAGCAAATGCTCGCCCCAGATTAGCTTTCGCGCGTGAGCGTCGCCCAATATCGTGCCACTCAACCGCAAACATACATCGAACCGCGCCGAGTGTCAAACATTTGTATTTCGC
>CAYPON010000151.1:0-8696 GCA_964412315.1 uncultured Anaerolineae bacterium
CGCTTGAACTTGGTATAGTCGGGCCGGGCATAGGTGGATGCGCCGAGACCTTCGGTGTCCAGGAGCGACTTGACTTTCAAAGGAAGCCCGAAGAGGTTAATAAAGCCCTCGGCGTCCTTCTGGTTATAGACATCCTCCTGGCCGAAAGTAGCGTAATCCTCGCGGTAGAGGCTGTAGGGCGACTTGCGCCCTACCGCGTAGCAGTTGCCCTTGTACAGTTTGACGCGCACCGTGCCGCTGACGTTCTCCTGCGTCTTGCGCACAAAGGCGTCCAGCGCTTCCCGCAGAGGAGTGAACCACAGCCCGTAATACACGACTTCGGCATAACGTTGGGCAACGAGGTCTTTATAGTGCGCCGTCTCTCGATCCAGGACGATGCTTTCCAGAGCTTGATGCGCGACCTGGAGGATCGTGCCTCCCGGCGTCTCATAGACGCCGTGCGACTTGATGCCCACGAGGCGGTTCTCCACCAGGTCCACCCGTCCCACACCATGCTCTCCACCGATCTCGTTGAGATAGGTCAGCAACTCAACCGGGCCATAGGCAGTGCCGTTGATCTTTTTCGGGATGCCTTCCTTGAAATCTATCTCCAGATAGAGCGGCTCATCGGGCGCATCTTCTGGCGCTTTGGTCAGGATGAACATGTCCTTCGGAGGCTCCTGCCATGGATTTTCCAGCCCGCCGCCCTCATGGCTCAAGTGCCAGAGGTTGCGGTCCCGGCTATAGATGGATGCCGTAGTCGCAGTCACCGGCACATTGTGCGCCGCTGCATACTGCAAAGCATCCTCGCGCGAGCGGATATGCCATTCCCGCCACGGCGCGATGATCTTGAGGCGGGGATTCAGGGCCTTGTACGTCAGCTCGAAACGCACCTGGTCATTGCCCTTGCCGGTGCAGCCGTGCGCTACGGCATCAGCCCCTTCCATCGCCGCGATCTCGACCTGCCGCTTGGCGATGAGCGGCCGGGCGAAAGAGGTGCCCAGGAGATAGAGCCGTTCATAGATCGCGCCGGCCATCATCGTGGGGAAGGCATAGCCCATGAGGAACTCCTCTCTGAGGTCCTCGATATACGCTTTGGAAGCGCCGCTCGCTATGGCCTTCGCTTCCAGGCCGCCAAGCTCCTCGGCCTGCCCAATGTCGGCGGTGAAGGTGACCACTTCGCAATCATAGTTCTCTCGCAGCCAGGGCACGATGCAGGATGTATCCAACCCTCCAGAATACGCCAAGACTACCTTTTTCACTTTTCCCTTCATTTCGCGTTCCTCCCTCTTTTTGCACCACGGAGGTCACGGAGAACACGGAGCAAAAATCATAAACACTCTGCGACCACTGTGGTCTGTGGTAAGTCCTATATAGACAACCAAAAAGCCAGCCCCTTGAGTCTGGGAACTGGCTTTGATCCTTATATCCTCAACGCAAGCAGCACTATCCAGACCTAGGGCCCTGGGTCAAGAGGATTTCGTCGGATAGCCTGCGTTTGCGAGTTCATTTATCCCTGCTCACCCTTTTGCCGAGTTCGCGACGGACATTTCATCCGCTGCTAGTTTACCACCAAATTGGTAATATGTCAAAGAGATTGCGGCAAGCCTTCCTCGCCCCTGCCGATGTCCTCGGCGATGAGTACAAGCTGGTGCGGCTTGAGCAGGCGCACTCTGCCGTCCTCGGATTCCAGTAGCCCCTGCTTCTGGAATTTGCTCATCGTCCGAATCGCCGTTTCGATGGTCGTGCCGGACATATCAGCGATATCCTGGCGCGTCAGGGGGAGGTCAATCAGGATGGAGCCATCCACTCTTTGGACGCCTGTCTTCCCAGCCAGTTTGACCAGGTTCATGGCCACCCGCCGCTCCACGCGCTCCAAGGCCAGGCTGCGCATCATGTTATAAGCTTCCTCTAAACGGAGGCTCAAGTCGTTGAGTAGAGCCAAACAAACTGCTGGATAATCGCGGAGCAAATGAACGAAATCCCGGCGGTCGAAGGCGAGCAGGCGCGTGAACTCCATCGCTTGCCCAGTTGCCGTGCAAGGCCCCTCGCCCAGCAGCGGGGTGATACCCACGAACCTGTCCGGCCCCAGAACGTCAAGCACCAGGTCTTTGCCGGTGTCCGAATGCTTCACCAGCTTAACCTGGCCTTCCACGATGAGGCCGCACCACTGCGCTGGCTCCCCCTCCAGGAAAAGGTAGTCCCCTTTTGCGTAGCTCCGTTCCGTGGCCAGGGTAGCAATGTAGGCCAATCCGCGATCGGAGAGCGAGGTAAAATAAGGGTTCCGTTTCACGAGATCCTGGATCGCCGTGAACATCACTTTCTCCCTTCCTACCAGTTGCCTCAACTCACCCACATCGCGCAAGCTGTGGCCAAGCCGAGGAAGGCCATAAGGATCAGCAGGCTCACTTCATCTCCTCTCACCGCTGCCCCATAGAGCAGGATCGGGACAAGCAGGATGATCAGCAGAAAAAAGCCTTGCAGAGCAAGTTTGTGACGCTTTTTGAACAGTTGGATGCGCTTCGATGACAAAAGCAAATCTCCGCCAGTTCGGGATTAGGCAGGTCTAGGCAGGCGAAAAGTTGTTCTCTGGGATCGTGCCGCGAGGCAAGCGGATCACAAAACAAGCTCCTTGTCCAGGGCGGCTTTCAGCAGTAATTGTCCCGCCATGATCTTCCACGATCTTTTTGGCGATAGCCAGTCCCAGGCCCGTACCATACTGTTTGCCATAGGTCACGAAAGGTTCAAAGAGCTTGTCTCTTATGGCGTGCGGTATCCCTGGCCCGTTATCCGCCAGCCAGAATTCCACCTTGCCATTTTGCAAATGCGAAGTGATCATGAAGATGCCGCCATTTTCCATCGCGTCGCGAGCGTTGTTGGCGATGTTGATAAAGGCCCGCCACATCTTGTTCCGATCCATGACGATGGAGCCTTTGTATTTCAGAACGGTCTTGATCTGAACATTTTGCTGCGCAAAGTCGAACGACAAGAAGGAGCATAATTCTTCCACAAATCGTCCTACGTCTACAGGCTGCAAGTCCAGAGCACTGCTGCTGCCTCGCGCATAGTCCAGGATTTCTTGGGTCATGCCGACAAAGGCATCAATCGTGCCTGTGATGGTCTGCGAGAAGTGTTGCCTGGCCTCTGATGTCAGGTCAGAGCGCCCCAACAGGTCCGCATACCCCTTGAGGGTTGTCATTGGGTTGCGGAGATCGTGGATGATAGTGCTCGCCATGCGACCCACGACGGATAGCCGCTCCGCCTGGATTAACTCATTTTGGGTCGCTTGCAGTTTGGCCAGAGTGGCTTCAAGCTCCCGATTCTTCGCCTGCAGGTTCTCGTATAGGCGGGCTATGCGCAGTGCCGTCGCCGCCTGGTCGGCCAGGCCACTGACCAGGGCCAAATCGTCCTGCGTGAACAGGCGCGAGCTAAGGCGCGTGTCCAAATAGATGGCGCCCACCAGTTCATCCTGGGAGACCAGGGGTACAGCGAGCACGGAGCGAATCTGATAGGCGATAATGCTTTGGCTGGCCTGAAAGCGCGGATCTTCTTGGGCATTGGTCATGATGATGGGTTCGCGGGAAGCCATAACGCGGCGGATCAGAGCATGGCTGATCTCGACTTGGGCGTCATCCACTTCGCCTGCGGCGAATTGGCGAGCCACGGCGACGGCAAAGTTGTCCTTCCCCGCATCCCAGAGCACAAGGAACCCTCGTTCCGCTCGCGCCAGGACGATGGCGCGATCCATAATAAAGGCCAGGAGGCGGTCCAGGTCGAGGATCGAGTTAAGCTCGCGGCTGACTTCGTAGAGAGTGGATAGCTCTGCGCTTTTGCGGGTCAAAGACTCGGTATCCTGCCGCATCGCTTTCAGGATGTCTATGGCTTGCTCCAGCGCTTCCCGTTTTCCTTGCTGACAGCGTTCCAGGGCGCCTTCTAGGTCTGCCCATTGCTCGTTCAATTGGTTCATCTATGTTACACGCTCCATGTGGCGCCGATTAGCCAAACCATCAACATTATACGCTGATTTGCGTAAACGAAAAGCGGGAGAACCGCATCTTTGACCATGCAATCCTCCCGCCGATCCGCTGGTGCGTCGTCAATACATGTATTTGGTCCACGCCTCGTCGGCACGCCCTTGTCGCACAAGGACGAGCGCGATGTAACGCGGACGCATGGGCTTAGATAGCGGAGACATGCTCACTTCCTCAGGAGTGTGGTCCCCCTTGCGTTGGTTGCAGCGCAAGCAAGCAGTTACTACATTTTCCCAGGCGTGTTCGCCACCGCGCGAGCGTGGTACAACATGATCCATGGTCAACTCGGCTTTGGTGTAAACCTCGCCGCAGTATTGGCAGATATAGTTATCGCGGGCCAAGACTGTGCGGCGGGTCACCGGCAGAACCAGACGATGTGGCAAGCGCACGTAGGTGACCAGGCGGATCACCGAAGGCACCGGGAAAGAGATCCGTTCGGCTCGCAGACGAGCCTTGGTGGCCTCAATGATCTCCGCTTTTTCTTTTAGCAATAGGATGATGGCCCGCCGTACCGATACGACGCTCAGAGGCTCGTATGTGGCGTTCAGCACCAATACCGCACTCACGCAGTACTACTCCTTTCTCGCGCAATCATCTTGTAGCCACATGCACCCGTGAAGGGTGCAGCTACCCTTAGCCAGGAACAAAGAAAAGGGCGCGAAGCTTGCTATCTTACCTCACGCCCTCGGATCACAAAAACACGTATGGTCGTACAAGTTGGAAAACCATAGCAAACGACATGCTCTCAGAGCTGAGGCGAGGGCAATTCTGGGGAGTCCTATCCATGCCATGCGAAGCACAAGAGTGCTCTACGGAAAGCCCCCTTCTATCGCCCCAGAATGTATTCGGCCCTTTTGACCTTATCCAATGCCTAATCATTCCACCACTCCTGGCAAACTGCGCATATTATACTACTAAATGCCATTACTGTCAACCAGTTGACATCGCCCCATAGTTAGTGTATCATAACATCGGATTCTGCGTTCAGAGGAGGAGGAAGCTATGGCAGATCGTGTGGCTGAATTCGGCGAGTTCTACGGCAGGGCATTTGAGATCATCGAGAGGGAACCCACTCGCTCTCCCCGCGAGAGATATTTCATGCCCCGCGCGGCTTCTATTGAGATCTCCACGGCAAAGGTAGATGCTTTGCTGAAAGAGTGGCGTTCTCCTTTCGTGGTCTTTACCCGGTTTGCTGAACTGCGCAAGCTAACCGAGTCTCTGGAGGCTGTCCATGCCTCCGTGACCAAGGGCAGCCGCGAGCCGGGGATTGACCTGTTGACGAGAGCCGTGCGCAAGGCTCTTGAGGACTATTTCTTTGAGGGACGGTATATCACCAGGTTGGGTGAGGAGATTCTATTTCCTGGCCTGAGGCCGAGCGTTGAGCAGATTCTCGCCAACGGAGAACGTTATGTGCGCGATCTGACGCGCATCCTGGTCGAGGCGGGCGCTAACGTCTCTCTAAAACTCCCTGTACCGGCGGATAAGGCATCTGTCCGACAGGAGCAGTTCATGGCTCGTCTCGCTGAGGCGACTACCATGGCCATTGTCGAATCGCTGGTGACCGGAGTGAGCGTCCTAGCTACCGACAACCCGTTGCTGGTAGCCGCTGTTGGCACCTTTGCTGCTACCCTGGCTCGCAAGTCCGCCGAGAAAGCAGCGTACGAGTTCTTCGCCAGGTCTGGTTCCCTTACTTGACAGAAATGGCAATAGGTGGTATTCTATTAGTAGTGGAGGCAGTAAGTTCAAGGCTCGACCAACATGAAATGCCCGGCTTACGTGCTATGGGCATTTTATTTTGCCGGGCCTGGGAAAAAGCGAGAGCTGCCCTACAGAATTTTTTCCTTTACTAAGGAGGTAAAGAGGACGATGTTGCCACGTGTAGAAGGTACAGTCAAATGGTTTAGCCGCTCCAAAGGGTATGGTTTCATCCAGCGCCCGGAGGGGCCCGATGTGTTCGTGCATTACACAGCTATCACGGGGGAAGGGTTCCGCAACCTGGAGGAGGGGGATCGCGTCGAGTTTTCAATTGAAGAAGGCCCTAAAGGACCACACGCTGTAGAAGTGGTCAAGCTCTAGTTTTCAAGCCAAGCTCTCGCAAATAGCAGACGCCAGTGGGTGAAGGCCCGCTGGCGTTTTTTAGTCTATCCATCTCCTGATAATCAATCCCTCCGCAGCCAGTCCCGAGGTGTGACCCGCAGTGTCTTTTCTCCGCGATAGGTGACCATGCCGGGGCCTGCGTCAGGGATGCGGCGCACATTGCGTTGCAGCGCATAATCCACAGACACGCGGTCATCGTTCCGTCCCCGCGAGTAATAGGCTGCAGTCTCCGCCGCTTGCTGCAAGGTGTTTTCTGGGACCTGTTGCCCCTCTGTGACGATGATGACATGGCTGCCAGGGATGCCCCGCGCGTGAAGCCAGATGTCGTGAGGCCTGGCGCGGCGAAAGGTGAGCATGTCATTCTGCTGGCTGTTCTTCCCCACGAGAATGAGAAGGCCATCCACGGAGCGGTACTGACCAGGGTGGGTGCGCACCTGGCCCCGCTGCGGGCCGGCTCGCAAATAACCAGCTTCTGCCAGCGCCATACGCACCTGGTCTATCTCCGGGCGATTTGCCGCTAGCATCAGGTCTGTCTCTAGTTGATTGAGGTAGACCAGCTTAAGCTCTACTTCCTGCAGACGGCCAGGAGCACCCTCAGCAGCCGCTTTAAGCTTCTCATATTCTCGAAAATACCGTTGTGCGTTTTCCGCTGCTGACAACTTGGGATCCAAAGCAATCAGGATAGGCTTGCCATCTCCCAAGTCTATGACAAGCTCCTCCTGGCCTGGACGGGTTTGTCCGGCATAGGCCAAGATGAGTTGCCCCTTCTGCAACAACTCCTTCCGGGCGTCCTCTGTGGCGAGTCCGCGCTGGATGGCCTCCGCTTGCTTGCGCAGGCGCTCTCGACCGGCAGCGATGACCTGGCGCAACTCCTCCCTGGCTCCGGCATAACTACCAACGTCGCGCTCTTGACTGAAATAGCGGGTCATGGCCTCGCTAAAGGTGGGCATAGCTTCGCATTGCGGGTATTGGGTCAGAGGATAAGGAGCGAAGGCGACGATCTTCCCCTCCTCCCAGGCGATGCATGGCTTCCACGCGCTGCTCTTGGCAAGGTTCATCAAGCTAGCGATTTCCCCCAGTATCGCGGCAGGATCAGCTTCCTCGGCCTGTGTATCTCCTGTGACGCGATGCACGACTTCCCGCGCAGCAAGAGGGCTTAATCCCGCAATCTGTGCCACGAGTTTCCGCCATAATGGGCCACTTTCCGTCGCTGATTCTGCCAGTTGCGCCACGAGCCGGCCCGGGGTGAGGGAGGCAAAGCTCAACTTTCTCTGTGGGGGCGGCGGCTCGTAGGGATGGTGAGGCAACACGACGCGGTGGCTGAGACGGGGCGGGATGCGCTTGATGGATTCCAGGATCGTACCATCGGCATCCACCAGGATAATGTTGCTGTGGCGACCCATAACTTCGAAATAGAGGGATACCTCACCATAGGGGCCATGAATCGTGAGCCGCAAGATGCGCTCGAAGCCCGGCTGCGCAGCCTCCGTTAGCCGCCCCTCATGAACGTATTTGCGGAGCAAGAGCAGCAGCGGTGAAGGCACATCCGGCCCACGGCGCAGCTTCGCCTCCACGAACTGGACACGCGCTTCGTCAGTCTGCGCCGTCGCGTACAAGTAACGGCGCAGGCCATGTGCGTAGATCTCCAGCCCGACTGCCAAAGGCCCCGGCAGAAGGACTGCCTGAATCCGTCCTCCCAGGGCTTCTTTTCTCAGTTCATCGGCGATAGCAGCGGTGGCCAGGACGTCGAAGGTCATGAGGAACCCTTTTCAGCTCGTATCACGGCAACGCAACCGGCGTGCGCGACGTCGCTTGCGGTAGGCCGACTACGGCAGGAGTTGGAGTCAACTCCAGAACGCGCAGATACTCGATTCGCCTCACCAAATCCTCCACAGAATCTGTACCACGCACGCGCACCCGGCGGATCTCGAACAGGCTGGCGGAGGTATGGCGCAGCCCCTGCTGGATCATGACCCCCACCCAATAATGGGCGGAGCGGGCGACAGCGACTATCTGTTCGTCGTAGCGCCCAAAAGGATAGCAGAAAGCGACCACGGGCGTTCCCGTGCGCAACTCGATGGCTTGTTTCGGCCCAAGCGTTTGCCAGACGATGTAATCCACCGTTTGGCCGCGCAAGTCGGGATGGGTGTAACTGTGCGCGCCGAATTCCATGCCCGCCGCCGACATGGTTTCGACATCCTGCCAGGTGAGATGGCCGGGCCGCCCTTCGTCCAGGAAGCCAGTGATTAGAAAGAAAGTGCCCCGGAAGCCGTATTTGCGCAAAAGCGGGAAGGCGTTCGTAAAGTGATCCTTGTATCCGTCGTCGAAGGTGAAAAGGATCGGTTTCGCAGGGAGCGGAGCTCCTCTCTGCAAATACATGACCAGGTCGTAGAACGTGATCGAGTGGTAGCCTGCCTCTTGAAAGTAGCGCAGTTGGGCCTCGAAGGCTTCCAGGGGGAGCGACAGATCGCGCCGGATGGCATCCGCGTCCGGCGGCGGCGCCGAGATATAATGGTACATGAGGATGGGGAGCGACACCTCGCGGTATACGCCATCGGGCGTTGGCAACGGGACGGGGGTGTCCGAAGG
>CAYPON010000152.1:0-1758 GCA_964412315.1 uncultured Anaerolineae bacterium
CTCCGCTCCGCACAAGACGCAGCTGGGGCGTCGCTTCACCCGGAGCGGCGTCACCGTAGCCCGCGACAGATGGTGGTAGACGTATGAATTCAGCGGCCGAAAGCCCGTGACCAAGCTGAAAAACTCCGCGACGGCCAAAGCAGCGATCGTCATATTCAGGAACATCGCCGCCGGAGCTGGGGCAGCGCTGCCCAGGCCATATCCAAGCCTGTCCGCGCGGGCACGATCCCGCGCATCCAGCAGATCGTAACGAGCTTGCTCTCGATCGATGCCATCAATGCACTCCAAGCAGGGCCCTCCGGGCACGACCACCCGGACCTGGCCGCCACTTTCATGCGCGCGGAACCCAACCTCGGCATGAGCAGCGAGCCCGCAGCCGCAGTCAAAAAAGGGGATGAGATATTGGACGGCCAGCCTGGTCAGCACCAGCTTGCTCCCCTCCGTATCGGTACAGCCGAAGAGGACGTCAACCCTTTTCAAGTGATTCAGGGCCTTCGCCGATTGCACCGGCACATCCAGAGGGGTGATATCGGCACGTGGATTCGTCCTGCACAGCTCGCTCGCCAGCATCTCCACCTTGGGCAGGCGGGCCTGGGCGTCCGCTTCGGTGGCTCCCCAAAGCCGGTTGAGGTTGGTCCTCTCGACCGTATCTGGATCCACGAGCACGAACCTGCTCACCCCGGAATGAACCAGCATCTGGGCCACCGCCGAGCCTGTGCCGCCGCAGCCGACGATGCCCACATGGAGCCCGCTGATCGCCCACTGGCCTTCTTCGCCGAAGGCGCGGATTTGGCGATCCAGCCACTCCTCCTCCCCTGGCCGCGGTTCATGGAGCTTGCGTAGATGGGCTATGAAACGGCCCAGGCTCTGCCGCCACCCTGAACGCGGGCGACTGCTCTGTGCTGGTAGGCAGCGGTAGCGTTGCCCGATGATCTTCAGGCGCTCCACTGGCATGGCCTTTCCCGTCGTCTTGTCCCAGACATAGGCAGCGAAACTCCGAAGGCCAAAGACGACGCTAGCATAGCCGATATGAGGGATGTTCCGCGCAATCCAGGCGGCCTTCTCTCGGGCGTTCTCCCAATCAGTGGGCGAGAACGAGACACTCCGATCGGCTCCTGGATGGCTGTGCATCTCAGCCAAGGTCAGGCGCATCTCGTCAGCTCGGCGCAAAATCGAACGCGCGAACCTGTCTTCCAGCACGAGAGCGAAAGGGCTCTGCACTGCCAGATGCTTCGGCGGCACGAGGATGACCTCGTGTTCCAGTAGCTGCTGACAGGATTCGGAGAGGGATTCCCCGAACAGCCCGAAGGCGAGGCCTTCCTTGCCGTCGGCGTCAAAGTAATGCTTCTGCAGCTCGTAGTAGTTCGGTTCAGCGAACACGATCTCCCATGCCATGTTATCCTCTTTCCTCCAACTCCTTGAGAATCGCCCCAATCAATTGAGCGTAGCGCAGAAGGTTGTCCCCCTCCAGGATCTTGGCCGCGGCTCGCCATCCGCCGTGGCTGGCATCCTCTCGATGGGTGCACAGCCAAACCCATCTTCCCATGCGGCGCTCCCGCCTCGCTTGATCCTCCAAATAATGCGACAGCGCCCGGCCCGAGCGAGTACGCAGATAGGGATCGAGCCACGCTCCCTCGGGCCCAACCATGGGGTAAGCCTTCGGCAACTCGATCAGCAGTTGCGTGGTGGCTTTGTTAAAGCCGGGCGGGAGAGGGAAGCGGCGGATATGCACCCAAGTGAGACCTGTGTGATCGTACT
>CAYPON010000152.1:1768-8676 GCA_964412315.1 uncultured Anaerolineae bacterium
CCTCTGCACAGACACGATTTGCTTTCCAGTTCATGCTGGATTTCCTTCGATCGCGCATTTGCTCCTATCCGACTCACCGTATCTGAAAGTGGGCGCCGAGGTATATTTCGCGCCATCTGCGAGCGTGTTTGCCTCGCCTTTCCTGACGACCTGATTTCCGTTTTCGCCGAGACGAAGCAAGTTACGGCGTGGATCGTCGCCGGCGAGGGCGAGGAGCTCTTCCGCCGTCATCTGCTCCGGAATGATCAACTCCTCGCCATTTATCGTCACCGTGATTGTTTTCTCGACCATTCGCTCCTCCTTTGCTATTCGCTAGGTTCCGCGGGGCCAATTCGCTCCCTGAGGTAGAGTATAGGCCGCCTCAATACTGTGCGCTGGACTTCTGACGCAGCCATTCCCCAATTGACTGGACAATTCCCCTCAATCCGCCCCCGTGATACGGGTCGGCGGCCGAGTCATCCTGACGAACTGGGGGCGATTTGCGAAAACCCTGCGAAGAATTTGAGGGGTTTCACTTGCATTCACCGCCTGACAATGCTATGATGGACTCGGAGTTTCGTATCGTGGGCGCGGGAAAGCACATATCGGCCCCCATAGGAAGTGGAGGCAGTACACGAGCTGACCGCCGATAAATGGGTCAAGCGAGGGATCAAGATGGAAACAGAATGCGAGGATCCTTTCGGACCGAAGTCGCTTCGCAGGATCCTCAGATACTTGTATGAGCCTAGCGAGCTGGCCGAGCACTCTCTTGTTCGCAGCGATCTGGTCACGCGCGAACTACAGCGGAACCGCCAGGAGAACCGATTGGAGACACGCGTAGCGGCTTTCAAGGATCTAGTGGAGGCCTTCCTCGACGAACAAAAGCTTTCTTCGCATCCGGGCAAGGAGCGACGGGCGCGCTATTGTGAGTTATTGCAGCAAACATACCTGGAGGAGTCCTCTCGAGAGCAAGCGGCCGAGCGCTTGGGCCTCAGGCCGTCCACCTATGATCGACATCACAATAAGGCTCTCATCTGGTTAGGCGAGGAATTGAGGCAGAAGAACAGAGCCGCAGCCGAGCAGTTGGCACAGCGCCCGCAATTGGGAGTGCCCAACAATGTCCCATTTCCCGAATACGAGTTCGTGCCACGAGATGCGCTCGTGCGACGTGTGGAGCAGGCTCTGGCGAAGAGGGAAGGCAACCCGATCGTCGTGCTCTGGGGTCCGCCCGGTGTCGGCAACACAGCCATCGCCATACACGTTGCGAGCCATCACATATATAGCGATCAGTTCAAAGCGGTGATCTGGGTAGACGGCCAGCCTCAGCGCCTTGCCGCCAACGGAAACGGGGTGCCCAGGTACTCGCTGTTGACCATAGACAGGATGTATGACATCATCGGCCAGATCACCGGTCGGTCTGTCCTCAGAGCGTCGCTCGACGAAAAGCGCGACAGGGTAACGGAGATCTTGCGCCAGGGAAGATACCTTATCGTGATTGACAACTTCCAAACCATCGAAGACCCTCACTTGTTCCTGAGCTTTCTGACGAATCCATTCCTATTTCCTTCACACAACCGCGTCATCATCACCTCTCAAAGGCGCCTGGAAACCACAGCTCTACACATCCCGGTGGATGGGATGCAATGGCCTGAAGCCCTGCGCTTCATGAGGGTGGTCGCCGCCGAACTTGAGACACAAGAGATTCTGCAGGCGCCAGACGAGGCGTTACGGACGATCTACGAGTATACAGATGGCTATCCCATTGCCCTGCAATGCGCGATCGGACAAGCGAAAATGGGACGTACACTTGAGGACATCGTCAGTTGGCTCTGCGATAGAAGACAACCGGTTCCTCCCAAGTTGGAGGAGTATTTCGCCAGGTCATATACGCTTCTGCAGGAGCCAGCGCGTGAGATGCTGCACGCGCTGAGCTTCTTCGCTACCTCGGCCTCGCGGGAGGCCGCCGGGGCGGTAACCGGCCTCGGCCCGGGCGAGGTCGATGAGGGAGTTGCCCAACTGAGGGATCTTAACTTCATAGCGCGTCCTAAGGACGGGCGTCTAGCAGTGCGGCAACTAGCCCGGGCGTTCGTGTCTGAGAGGCTGTGGCAGGAGAACCCGACCAGCGAGCGTCGCCTGTTCAGCGACGCTATCAGATACTACAAGGAGTTCTGCCGGGAGCACGAGCGGGACCTGCAGTCGATGGATGCCGAGCGAGAGAATGTCCTGGCAATCATCGACCGCTGCCTGGAGGAGAAACGATGGGATGAAGCGGTGGCACTCACCAAGAGCATCAGTGCCTATCTCCATGATGCCGGTTACTGGCAGTTTTACGTGGACTACAGCTACAAGGCGATGGTGGCCAGCACTTCCGCCTCAGACCTGCGATCTCAGGTGGATTTCATGGTTATGAACATCGCCTTCCTGCACTATCAGAGAAGCGAACTGCAGGCGGGAATGGCGATTGCCGAAGAGGGCTTGCGGCTAGCGCGGGGTGCGCAATATGCCAAAGGGGAGGCCATGGCGCTGCGCGTCCTCGGCATGCTGTGGCGCCGAATGGGAGATCTGGGAAAGGCCAAATCAATGCTTGCCGAGTCGGAAAGGCTGCTTAGTGCTTTGGGAGATGAAGAGTGGGCGCACAGAGTGCGGGGAAGCTACGCCTCCGTTTTGAGAGAGTCTGATAGGGTGAATGACGCGCAGGATATTTTGGAAAAGGAGTTGACTTACTTCGAACAATACAATGACCCGATCGGGATCTGCAAAACCATCTCGCGTCTAGGAAGCGTGGCTCACAAGAATGGAAAGCTGAACCAGGCAACAAAGCTGTTCGAAAGGGCCATTGAACTGGATGTACAATTGGGGCGTAAAGCGGGGGAAGCTCATGATCGAAAAAGGCTGGCGGCGGTCAAAAAGGAGCAGGGCCTTTGGAGGGAAGTCGTCGAACAGGCCGAGAAGGCTCATGCGATTTTCCAGGAGGAAGGAGCCTTGGCCGAAGCTCGGGAAGCACTCTCCCTGCTTGAGGAGGCAAGAAGCATGTGTGCATCTCCTGAGTCATACCAACGAGCTCGAGAGTTGGTTGAGCGAGCAAGCACCGTGGTGATTCTGACCCACAAAGATCCTGACGTCGACGCCATCAGCTCTGTGCTGGCCTTGACTATGGCTTTGGAGATGAAGGGAAAGAAGGTTATCCCGGTCACTGAGCCCGTTGAGTCCCCTCTTTATCGCTCTCTGCCCAGGAGCGAGAAGCTCCGCATCTCCTCAACGTGCGCCGAGTCATGGGCCACTGCCCTTGCCCCTTCCCCCTCTCTTCTTCTGGTCACGGTGGACACGGCGAGCCTGGACCAAGTCGGCGGTGTATCCGCAAACGACCAGCAGTTCTTCGCCGATAGATCCATATTGAACATCGACCATCACATCACCAATACGCGCTTTGGCAAGGTCAATGTCGTGGAACCTCAGGCAGGCTCCACCACGCAGGTTCTCTTTGATCTCATGCCGACGATGGACTTGCCCTTAGACCGCGACATAGCGTTTTGCCTGCTCGTGGGGATCGTCGTCGACACGGCTCGCTTCACTACCACCAACACAACGCAGTATACGATGGAGGCCGTAGGCCGCCTTCTGAGTCAGGGAATCGACATGTCCCAAGTTATGGCCTTGGTGCAGACCAGAGACAGTGTAACCAAGGCGGAGTTATGGGGTAACGCCCTAAGCAAGATCCACACAAGCGCGCACGGCAGAGTAGCGTGGTCCTCAGTTAGCAGAGCTGCGGTCGAGGAAGCAGGAGCTGCACAAGAGGACCTGGCGGGCCTCGCGGACTATCTGCGATCGCTGGCTGGCGTCCAGGTAGCGGTTGCGTTCATCGAACAGGAAGATGGGTCTACTAAGGTCAGCCTGCGCTCCCGGCCACGGGTGAATGTTGCCTCTGTAGCCGAGAGGTTCGGTGGAGGCGGCCACATGGAAGGCGCGGGCTGCACGCTTGGGGCAGACGGGCGTGACCAAGCGATGCAGCAACTGATCTCGGAGGTGGAAAAACTAGTCCAGGACTTGCCCGCCTCTCTGTAGCAACTCTCCATCTCCGGCCCTTGCTGTCGTCCACTATCCCCATAGGTGAGAGATGGTGTTCAAGGGGCCAGCGATCTGCCAATATGTATTCCTGACCGATCCGTGTGCGGCTGCCTGCAAAGTACCAAACCAGAACATACTCCCTCCGCCCGCAGCCTCGGCCGCCCGTCGCAGATTCGCCAGCCTCTTCTGGCTGGTGGTGAGTGTCAACACGCGGAAGGCGTAGGCGCGGTAGCGTTCCCGAAATCGTCCGCTCTGCCGATAGGCGATGTAGGCGCGCACCTTTTCCCGGAATCTTCGGTTCGTCTCCGTTCCCAGATCAACCTCCAGGAAGAAATGCGAGCGCCGTGCGCCGACGCGATAGCAGAGGTAAGCATCTGGACAAAGCGGCAGTAACTTCGTGCCATCCTCGGGGTCAGGCACTCGGTCAGCGATCTGCCGTCCCTGTCGCCAGGCGAACAACTCGTGGTCAGGGTGCTGCTGCGCCGAAAGGGTGAAAGCGACGCGGGCGTCATTGACGCTAAGGGCGTGTTGCAGGAAGAGAGACTGGACGCGGTTTCTGCTGCGACTCCACTTGACCTCCGCGCGATCTACGCCCGTTTCCGCAGCCACCAGGTTGGCGCCCACGCGATCCAAGGCGTAGGCCCAGGGCCCCGCCTCCTCCTCCCAGAGCACCGGCTTGCGCAGGCGGGCCAGGAAGCGGTTCTGACGCAACCTCTCCAGCCGCACCCCCAGTTCCCCAGCTTCCATGCCGGTCAGGCTCCCGATCTGTTCGGCGGTGAGGAAGCGATAGCCGTAGGCCAAGAGCACGATCTCCCTGTCCCCTCGGTCCAGTGCCGGCGCCTCAGGGATGGGTGGCGGATGCGGACAATCAAAGGCGTTTGTTTGTTCCATAGTCAAAGGTGGCACGATCGGCGATGGCCCATTCCAGGACGACCTCCTTTCCCATCACCTTGGCCAACGCCTCGCGGATCATCCCCATGTAGCCCCTCCGGCGGATCTGCTCGCGGGCGAAGGGGGTGGCGGCGATGCGGGCCACGCCTCCCTCCAGCGAGATCAACCTGGCGCTGCCCATGGTCAGGGCGAAGCTGGCCGCGGGCATCTGGCCGCGAAGGCGGGACAAGGCGGCCTTCCAGGTTTCCTGGAGTGGGTCAAGGCATACCTCGTTCCGCCTGTCTCTTTGTATGCGTTCTGAGTTGGCTGTCATATCTATCTCCACCTGCTTCCTTCTTCTGCTTTTCACCTTGTCTTTCTTCGGGCGGGCCAGGCCCTCACCAGGGGACGGCCAGGGCCCCTCCCCCATCACTCCCCATCGCCTGAGCAGACGATGATGGGCGGCCTGCAATCCGGTGGGGAGCCGGGCCACCTGCGCGGGCGAGAGGAGCGGGATGCGTTTGCGCACCCGCCAATAGTAACGTCTGGCCTTCCCCGCGCCGGCCATGGAGACCTTGACAAAGCCCGCTTGCCTCAACAGGGCGAGCAGGCCTGGCTCTCACCTGCTCACCCCGTCGCGCCGCCGCGTGCGCCCGCTGAGCGCCCGCCGCTCCACCCCCAGGCTGGCCGCCAGGCGGGTGAGCGACGGCCAGCACTCCTCCCGCTCCCCATAGGCGAAACGGCGCAACAGAATGTAGAGCGCCGTAGCGCGCAGGCCCAACAGCGGCTGCCAGAAGTCCAACAGGTAGTTGGGTACCTCCACATATCCCCAAGCATGGGGATCGAGATGCACTTTTCCTTCTTTACCCTCTGCCATCTTCGTAAGGTTGTGGGCAGATGGGCAGTTTTCAAAGCGTTCAACGGAGCGCCTCCACTTCGTGGAGTCGCCTGACATCCAAGCGGTAGAACTTGATCGTCGTCCGGTCGACAGGCGGCGGCTCTCCCCGCTGCAAACAGGCGCGGAGATGGCGGCGGATGGCCGCCTTGATCGCCCGGTAGACGATCCCTCGCCCCGCCCCGCTGGCACGGCACTCCGGCAGCGCTGGGCAATGGGCGGCGTAGCCTCCCTCCGTTGGCTGCAAAATGATGGTATACGTCATCCTCTCCGTCGGGCCGATCTAGCAGCGGCGACGAAGGCCGCCTTGCCTCAGCGAGCGCGCCGCCAACCTGGCGGGCAAGCGCCGAGGTTCATACCTCCCCAACAGTAGGGATGGTACCGATCAGCCCGACGAGCCTAGAATAGCACGGGCGAGGCTGAGGGCGCAAGGGGCAAGTTCTCATTGTTTGCGCCGCGCTGAAGCGCGCCTTGGGAAAGGGAAGGCGAAGAACCTATACCATCTCGGCAGCCCCCTTTCTGCGACCACTCTGGGGCCGTGCAAATAGGCCCTTGACAAAGCGAGAGCGTTGATGTAGGGTCAAAATAGCCGCCAGCTCGGGAAATGTTTCCTGAGTTGGCCGCAACTCCCATGTACACGGCCCATTTTGACCTAAAAGAACGCCCCTTCTCCCTCAGCCCGGACCCGCGGTTCCTCTTTCTTACCGCCCAACACCAGGAGGCGCTGGACAAATGCCAGTACGCCATCGCCGAGCGAATGGGCATCAGCGCCATCTACGGCGACATTGGCGCGGGGAAGACGTCGCTGGCGCGCCGCCTGTGGGAGCAGTACGCCGCCGATCCCGCCTACCGCCCCATGGTGGAGACGGTCGGCCAGATCGCAGACTACTGCGGGGGGAACGGCCAGGCCTTCTCCCTTGAAACGGGCCAGGAGACGGCCCCTGCGCTCCTCCGCTTTATCCGGGACGTGGGCAGGGACAACGTCAAGGTCAACTTCGACCCGGCCAACATGGTCCTCTACGGAAGCGGGGAGCCCATCGAGGCCCTGAGCCAGGTCAGGGCCTATGTGGTCAGTGTCCACGCCAAGGACGGAAAGGGG
>CAYPON010000153.1:0-8658 GCA_964412315.1 uncultured Anaerolineae bacterium
AAGGTGCAGGTGACGATCTACACCGATCCGAAAAAGATGGAGGAATGGCTGGCAAGGGCGCGTCAGGCCTACGACTATCGCAACCGTCGCCTGGCCGACATGGTGGATGAATCCGTGGATACGTTCTATTCCTGCACCCTCTGCCAGAGCTTCGCGCCGAATCATGTTTGCCTGATCTCACCGCAACGCCTCGGCCTGTGCGGTGCTTACAACTGGCTGGACTGCAAAGCCTCTTTCGAAATCAACCCCACTGGTCCGAACCAGCCGATCACCAAAGGAACGTGTTTCGACCCGTTCAAGGGCTACTTTAGCGGCCCGATTGGCTTTGTGTATCAGAACTCCCACCAGACCGTGGAAAAGGTAGCCATGTACTCGATCATGGAGAACCCTATGACGGCTTGCGGCTGCTTCGAGTGCATCATGATGGTCATCCCCGAAGCCAACGGGTTCATGATCGTCTCGCGCGAGGACCCCAGCATGACGCCGGCGGGTATGACCTTCAGCACCCTGGCGGGCATGGCGGGCGGTGGTTTGCAGACGCCCGGCGTGATGGGGCTTGGCAAATACTACATCATCAGCCCCAAGTTCATCAGAGCAGACGGTGGCCTGAAACGAGTGGTCTGGATGTCCTCGTTCTTGAAGGAGACGATGGCGGAGGAGCTAAAAGCCGCCGCGGAACGGGAAGGCGACCCCGACCTCATTGACAAGATCGCCGACGAAAAAGTTGCCACGACGGTGGAGGGGCTCCTTCCTTTCCTGGAGGAGAAGGGGCATCCGGCGCTCACCATGCCGCCGCTGTTCTAGCCACCGCTCGGAGTACTTTGATCCTGATGAAAGGAGAGTCCTATAAATGCCAGTTGCGGTGGAAATCCCAAAAGAAAAATGGACCGGCAAGGTTCGGGAGATCACCTTGGGCGCTACGCCCGCCGAGGGGGGGACCCGTTCCCAGAAGGTGACCATCGGCGGCGAATCCGCGCTCTCGTTCCTGACCTTCGAGGGGGAGGTGCCCCATCGCCCTGTGGTCGCCGTGGAGGTTTGGGACATTTCTCCCGATGATTGGTCGCCCATCTTGCTGAAGGCATGGGGGGACGCGCTCCGTGATCCCGCGACATGGGCCAAGAAAGCGGAGGAATACGACGCGGATCTCATTGCCCTCAAGCTGCAAGGAGCCCATCCCGATAGAGGGAACCGAGGCGCGGCAGAGGCCGTGGCAACGGTCAAAGCGGTGCTCAAAGCCACAGGATTGCCGCTGATCGTCTTGGGGCCTGGGGTGGCAGAGAAAGACAATGAAGTGTTGGTCGCAGCAGCGGAGGCCGCCAAAGGTGAGCGCATCGCCGTCGGCAACTGCGAAGACAAGAACTATCGCACCATCGTCGCCGGAGCTTTGGCGCACGATCAACTGGTGATCGCCAAAACTCCGATTGACGTGAACCTGGCCAAACAACTCAACATCCTGGTCAGCGACATGCGGTTGGGGTTGGATCGCGTCATTATGGATCCGACCACTGGCGCTCTGGGGTATGGGCTGGAGTATACTTATTCGGTTATGGAGCGCCTTCGCCTGGCCGCGCTCACCGGCGATGGCATGACCCAGCAGCCGCTCATTTGCACGGTGGGAGAGGAAGCCTGGCGAGCCAAAGAGTCGAAGGTGAACGAGGGTGTGCCCAAAGCCTGGGGTGACTGGCAGCGAAGGAGCGTCGTCTGGGAAATCACCACGGCGACCGCCTTTATCGAGGCAGGAGCCAATATCGTGGTCTTGCGTCATCCCGAATCGGTGCGCTTGATTAAGCAAACAATCACCAGTTTGATGGGTGGTTAGGAGAAAGAGGAGAGCGAATATGGGGCTGAGTGGCCTGCAAATCTACAAGTTACTACCCAAGACCAACTGCAAAGAATGCGGCTTTCCTACATGTCTGGCCTTTGCCATGAAACTCGCCGCACAGCAGGCGGAACTGAGTGCCTGTCCCTACGTTTCCGAGGAAGCCAAGCAACAGCTTGCCGCAGCTTCCCAGCCACCTATCCGTTTGATCACCTTGGGAGCGGGGGATAAGAAGATTGAGGTTGGCAATGAGACGGTTCTTTTCCGCCATGAGAAGACCTTCTACCATCCGCCCGCTTTGATTGTGCGCCTTAAAGATACGCTGCCTTTGGAAGAGTGCAAAGCCCAAGTCGCCCAGATCGGCTCTTATGCCGTGGAGCGCGTAGGGCTTACCTTTGGGGTGAATGCTATCGCCATGGAGAATGCGTCGGGCGATGCGGCGACCTTTGCGCAGCGCGTGGAAGTGGCCAACAGCAGCGGCCTGCCGCTCGTTCTCATGTCCAAGAACCCGGCAGCATTGGAGGCGGCCTTAGCCAAAGTCGGGAATGCCAAGCCGATGATCTATGCGGCAGACGCGAACAACTGGCAGGCGATGGCTGGCCTGGCCAGAAAATACGGAACGTCTCTAGCCGTTCATAGCGATAATGACTTGGGGGCCTTGACAGAACTGACGGAGAAAGTGAAGGGCGCAGGCGCTGAAGACATCGTGCTCGATCCAGGGGCCAGAGATTTGCATTCGTCGCTCATCTCCCTGACCCAGTTGCGGCGGCTCGCGCTGAAAAAGCAGTTCCGGCCTTTGGGCTATCCGGTCATCGCTTTCCCCGGTGAAGTGGCTAAGACGGTGGAGGAGGAAGCTATCCTGGCGGCCCAACATATCGCCAAATATGGCGGCTTTATCGTGCTCGACCATTTCGATCCAGCCGTGATTTACCCCCTTTTGACTCTGCGCTTGAACATTTACACAGATCCACAGAAGCCGATCCAGGTCAGCCCCGGCTTGTACGAGATCAATAGCCCGAAGCCATCATCTCCGTTGCTGGTGACCACCAACTTTTCGCTGACCTACTTCACCGTGGCCGGCGAGGTCGAAGGGAGCGGCGTTCCGGCCTGGCTTCTCATCGCCGATGCGGAGGGCCTATCGGTATTGACGTCTTGGGCAGCGGGCAAGTTCGATGCCGAGAAAATCGCCAAATCGGTCAAACAGTTCAACGTGGAAAGCAAGATCAACCACAGAAAGCTCGTTATCCCAGGACTCGTGGCTGTCCTCTCCGGCGATCTAGAGGAAGAACTGCCGGGATGGGAGATCAGGGTAGGCCCGCGCGAGGCGATTGACCTTCCTGCCTATCTGAAAAACGTCTGGACGTGAGATCGCACCCGTAAAGGGTGTGGCTACAGAGCGATCTTGTATCGCTGATAGCTGGATGCCTACATCCGTTGGGGGGCCAGTGCTCAACTTTGGGATCGTGCACCTGGCACGAGCGTATCTGCTCTGTGCCTTCATCGCGCAGTTGGGAGCGCTGCAAATAGTCGCTGCCCATCGCCGCTGGGTGGGACTGTCCTTCGGCGACTACAAACGGCCAGTTTTGGGATACACCCTGGGGTCGCTCCTGATCGCGGGCGCTTACGTCTGGTTCTTTACTTCTTACGAGGAGATTTTTCAACCCGGCCCCGCTGGAGCGGAGTTGACCTTTTTGTTTGCCGTGGCGGGGTTGTTGGCGATGGGGACAACGCTCCTGCTGGCCGAAGGAAGGCGACTGGTCCTGGAAAAGGGCACCGAGGGTGGCGTTCAGGATCGGCGATCCCTAGCTCTGAACAGCCAGGAGGTGTCTTTTGGCGTCTCGTCAGGGGCCCTGTTCTTGCCTAAGGAAACAGGAAAAGCCCATCCAACTGTATGCGTGGCGCCCGGCCCTGACACAGAAGAGCGCGCCCTGTGGCAGTTCATCCAGGAGTTGAGGCGAGTGGGATTTGCCGTGTTAGCCATTGATTACGGTGGTCGCTTTCCTTCCTATCCTGAGGTCTTGGCCTTATTACCAACTGCCATATCTTTTCTACGCAATCAACCCGGCGTGGATGAGGAGCGATGCGGAGTATTGGGGTTCGACCTCGGAGGGAATGCAGCTCTTCGCTCGGCCAGCACAGATGAGCGGATCAAAGCCGTCGTTGCCGTAGGGCCTCTCCTGAGCCGCCACGCTGCCAGGCCGGGCTTGAACATCCTGCGTGAGATGACTTACGGCCAGGCTATCTCCTGGGCGCGGTTCCGCGAGCGAGAGAAGCTAATCACCGGGCTTGAGGCAATCGGCCCGCGACCTTTGGTTGCGACCAAAGCAAGGACAGTCCCTAAACTGCTGCTCTGGGGGGAGATGGACAGCCTGGTGCCGCAAAGCGACCGTAAGGCAGCCCAAGAGGCCAATGATGGTTCTCTCGAAATCCAGATCGTGCCCGGCGAAACCCACACCTCATTGGCCAGGAACGAGGAAATCGCGCGTATCACCGTCTGGTGGTTCGTGGAAAGGTTAGGGCATGGCGATTGATCTCGAGCTTTTCCGGCTGATCAATGGAGTCGCCGGTCGTTTTCCGCTCCTGGATGGCGTGATGCGTTTGCTGGTCAACGAATATTTCGTGCTGACGACGATGGCACTCATCCTTTTCGCCCTCTGGTTTGAAGGAGCAATGCCCCAGGAGCGCGAGCGCCATCAGCGAGCCGCTATCTATGCCGTAGTAACACTCCTGTTCGCCAATGCCCTGGTCAAGCTCTGCAACCTGTTTTTCTTCCGTCCGCGCCCCTTCGCTTCTCATGCAGTGAACCTGCTTTTCTACCAACCTACTGACTCGTCCTTTCCCAGCAACCCGGCTGTCGTCGGATTCTCTCTCGCCACAGCCATTTGGCTAAGCAATCGCCGCCTGGGTACTCTGTTTTACATTTTAGCTGCTCTATTCGCCATCGCCCGCGTGTACTGCGGGGTGCATTATCCCTCAGATATCATCGGAGGAGCCTTCATAGGAATGGCTTGCGGCTTTTTGATAAAGAGGTACAATAAACTCCTGGAACCTTTAGTACGGCTGGTGATTGCCACAGGTCGCCGGCTCTTCTTGGCGTGATATAGACACAATGTATCAAGTCTCTTTTGAACCTTCAGGGAAGAATATAGAAGTTGAAAGTGGAATCCTCCTGCACGAAGCCATCATGCAGGCAGGGATGCAAGTCAACTTGCCATGCGGAGGACAGGGGCGTTGCGGACACTGCAAGGTGCTGGTCAAAAGCGGAAACGTCCGCTGTCGCTCCGTGAGCAGGCTTTCCAGATCCGAACTGGAAGAAGGATGGGTTCTGGCCTGCCAATCGCCGGTAGAAGGCGACTGCGTGATCCATATTCCGCCCCAGGAAGCCATCGAGCGTCGTCTTCCCGGCGAGAAATATGCGGTCCCAGAAATCGCTTTGCCTGTCGAATGTGATTGGCGAGAGCCGCCCCTGATCCGCAAATACTTTGTTTCCGTCAAGCCGCCCAGCCTGGAGGATAACACGACGGACTTTGAGCGGCTTAAAAGAGAACTGGGGCGACAGTACGGCATCAGGGATGTGAACGCCAGCCTGCCGATGATGCAAGGCTTGGCGCGCGCGCTGCGAGAAGCGGATTGGAACGTGACGGCTGTGTTGGAGACCAGCCTCTATCTTGGTGATCGCATGGTTCCCCGGCTTCTCGATGTACGCCCCGGCGACCAGACAGCGCGCTCCTGGGGAGCAGCGATAGACATCGGCACGACAAGCAATGTCGTCTATCTGGTAGACCTGGATCGCCGTGTCGTCGTGGACAGCGCATCAGCCTATAACGCGCAAATCTCCTGCGGCGAGGATGTTATTTCGCGGATCATCTATGCCGGGCGGCCAGGAGGGCTTGCTCATCTGCAGCAACTGGTCGTGGGGACTCTCAACCAGTTGCTGGCGGAGGTGGCACAGCGCAATGGCATCACCCCCCAGGAGATCTATCGCGTGACCGTCGCCGGGAACACGACCATGACCCATCTCTTCTTGGGGCTGGAACCTGCTTTCATTCGGCTGGAACCCTATATCCCGACGGTCAACCATCCTTTGCCGGTGATGGCGCGGGAACTGGGACTGCTGGTCAATGCGGAGGCGACCGTGGACTGCCTGCCCAGTGTGGGTGCGTATGTGGGCGGCGATATCACCGCCGGCGTCCTGGCCTCCAGGCTTTTCCAGACAGAGAAGTTGACGCTTTTCATTGATATTGGCACGAATGGCGAGATCGTGCTGGGCAATGCGGATTGGCTCATTTCTTGCGCGTGTTCGGCAGGGCCAGCTTTCGAGGGTGCGGGCGTAGAGTGCGGTATGAGAGCCACCATAGGGGCTATCGAAGATGTATGGATCAATGCCGAAAACTTCGAGCCATCTTATCGCACTATCGGCGACGTGTCTCCGCGCGGCATTTGCGGATCAGGGATGATCTCTCTACTGGGAGAGATGTTCATCACAGGGGTCGTGGACAAGGCAGGGCGGATCAATCGTACGCTAAAGACGCCGCGGGCGAGAATGGGCGACCATGGCCCGGAATATGTGGTCGTCTGGGCAGAGGAGACCGAGGGCAAGAGGCGGGACATCGTGCTCACCGAGGTGGACATCGCCAACTTGATTCGGGCCAAGGCGGCTATCTATGCCGGGTTCTCAGTGCTGAGCCGCAGCGTGGGCCTCAGTCTGGCCGATGTGGAAGAGGTGCTGATCGGGGGCGCTTTCGGCAAATATCTGGACATCGAGAAATCCATCCAGATCGGCCTACTGCCCGATATGCCCTGGGAGAGATTCAAGTATTTGGGCAACACCTCAGCCCAGGGGGCCTTCGCGGCCTTGGTCTGCCCCAATCTGCGCCGGGAGATCATCGAGATCGCCAACAAGATGGCCTACCTGGAACTCAGCGCAAACAACACCTTTATGGATGAATTCACTTCCGCGCTCTTTCTGCCGCATACTGATACCATTCATTTTCCCTCAGTCATGCGGCTACTGGAAACGTTACCCACTCGCGGTTGAGTGCTTAGAGGAGACTGCATGACTTCTAAACCCGGCTCAGGCCAGGCTAGTTCACGCAAAACTGGGAGTTCACGCACGATTGCTATTGCTGGCAAGGGTGGCACAGGGAAAACGACCTTTGCCGCGCTCCTGGTCAAGTACCTTCTGAACGAGAAAAAGGGATATATCCTGGCGGTTGACGGCGATCCAAGCTCGAACCTGAACCTGGCCCTGGGAATGGAGCTTGCGGAAACCGTTGGTCACATCCGCGAGGACATGGCGACACAAGTAAGAAGTGGTAGTTATAGCCAGGGCATCCCCAAAACTGACTATTTGGAGTATCGCATCCAGTCGGCACTGGTGGAGGGAAAGGGAGTAGACCTTATCGCCATGGGCCGTCCCGAGGGGCCAGGCTGTTATTGCGCCGCAAACAACATCCTGCGTGCTGTCATTGACCGGTTGGGCAACGAGTACGACTATGTAGTGATAGATAATGAAGCAGGAATGGAACATATCAGCCGCCAGACGACCCGCCACATAGATATCCTGTTTATTATCTCGGACCCGACCGTGCGCGGCCTCAGCGCGGCAGAGGGCATTGCCAAGTTGGCCACTGAACTTGGGGCGCATGGCACGCGGGTCTCCAGGATGTACTTCATCATCAATCGCTGGGGCAGCGATTTACCCGTCGGCTTTCTGGAGCGCATTCGAGCCGCTGGCCTGGAACTTATCGGCACATTGCCGAACGATCCCCAGGTCGGCGAGTTAGACTTGGTGGGCCGCTCGCTCATCGAACTCGACGAGGATTCCCCACTGTATCGGGCGGCGAAAGGTATTTTTGAGAAGGCAGGCATTTAGGCAAAGCGCTGGAGCGGAAAGCTGGTAGCATAGCCCTTCATGGGCGTTCAGTCCGGCAACTGTATAATCGAGAGATAGCATAGCGCAAGGAGGCAAAAGATGTACATTATTGGTGAAAACATTCATATTATTTCGGATAGGGTAAAGGCGGCTATCCAAAACCGCGATACCAAGTTCATGCAAGATCTCGCCGTTCGCCAGGTCAAAGCCGGGGCACAGGCGCTCGATTTGAACATCGGGCCGCAAAAACGGAGTGGCGTCGAAGTTGCGGAATGGATGGTGGACGTCGTGCAACAGGTGGTTGACGTGCCGCTCTCCTTCGACACGACGAATGCCGCCGCTATTGAAGCCGGGTTAAAACGAGCCAAGCGTCAGGGTTGGATCAACTCAACCTCCGGCGACCCGGAGCGAATGGAAGCGACGATGCCTCTGGCCGTCAAGTATAATGCCAAGATCATCGCCCTGGCCATGGGCAAGAATCTACCTGCCACCGCAGAGCAGCGGGTCGAAATAGCGGTGGGCACCATCCTGCCCAAGGCACTCGAACTGGGCATCCCTATGGAGAACCTCTACCTTGACCCCTTGGTGCTCACCGTGAGCGGCTGCCAGGAACATGCGCCACACACCTTGGAAGCGATACGCTTCTTCAAACAGGCCGCCGATCCTCCGCCGATGACGGTGGTTGGCCTTTCCAATATCTCCAATAGCGTGCCACCGCAGAATCGCGGCCTCATCAACCGCACTTTCCTGGTCATGTTGATGGCAGCCGGTTTGGATGCGGCTATCGCCGACCCGCTGGACAGGATACAGATGAATTGGATCAGAGTGGTTGAACAACGCGACGATAGCACGCCGCTCTATCGCCTCTTGCTCAAACTCTACGACCGCACGGCGGCTGGGGAAGAGCTGGAGCCAGAGGATGTGGATATAAGCGATCCGGAGCAGGATAACATCTACCGCACGG
>CAYPON010000154.1:0-3885 GCA_964412315.1 uncultured Anaerolineae bacterium
GATGCCATTATGAGAATTGCGCTCTCCGGCACCATTCTTAAAGTCTATCGCGACCTGACGCGGCGTAAGGTTCGCTCGCTGCTGACCATCCTCGGCATCGCCGTGGGTGTGGCCAGCCTAGTGGCGATCGTCTCCACGTCGCGCAACCTGGCGCAGGCACAGGCCACAACGTATGCCAATACCTCGCAGGCGGACCTGGTCTATTGGGTGTGGGATGCGCCCACCGGCATCCAGCGGTTGCTGGCCTCGTTGTCGAATGTCGCTGCCGTGGAATTGCGCAACACATATTACACTCGTGCCAAGTTTGGCGACTCCTGGCATGATATTTACTTCGTGGGGATAGAGGATTTCGGCCAGATGGTGGTGAGCAAGATTGAGCTACGCCAGGGCCGCTATCCGAATCTGAACGAGGTTTTGCTGGAAATCTCGGCGCGGGATTTGGCCCCTCTGGAGATTGGACAAAAGATCATCTACCGCTCCGGCGTGGATCACGCCGAGCGGCCCCTGACGATCAGCGGCTTTGCGCAAACGCCTACCTATCCCTCCAGCGTGTTCATCAACCTGGTCCTGGCTTACGTGCCAGCGGCTAAAGTGCGGCAGATGCTGGATATTGCTGGCAGCAATCAGATCCTTATCAAGTTAGACGATTTTAGCGCGCGCGCCGAGACGATCCAGGAGATCCGCAAGGTTTTCAACAAGCGGGGCATTCAGCACAGGGATCCCCAAGTCCGCGACCCACACTATTTTGAGGGCAAGCGAGAGTTAGACGCCCTTGTCCGCTTGATGTACGCCTTCTCCGGCCTGGGACTGGCGATCAGCGGCTTTCTGGTGGCGAATACGCTGGCGGCTATTGTGGCTGAACAAACCAGAGAGATCGGCATCATGAAGTCCATCGGAGGAAGGCACAGCCAGGTTATGCGCATCTATCTTCTCGCGGCTGGCCTTTATGGCATCCTGGGCACGGTGGCTGGCCTGGCCTTGGGAACCATAGTGAGTTGGCTGCTGCTCCGCTATGCCGGTTGGGCGTTAAACCTCGTCATCAACCCGCAAGTCTCGCTGCCAGGGATTCTATTGGGGGGCGGCGTAGGGCTGGGCGTCTCGCTCCTGGGCGGACTGGGACCGGCACGGCAGGCAGCGGCCCTCCCCGTGAGTGAGGCTTTGGGTTCCCACGGCATCGCATCGGCTTATCAGCAGAATGCGCTGGATCGGCTCTTGCTCCGCGCCAGGAGAGTGCCAGCGTTGGTGGCGATGGCCGTGCGCAACCTGGCACGCCGCAGGAGCCGCCATCTCTTAACCGTGCTCTTCGTCGCGGCGGCGACGGCGGCCCTGCTGGCGGCGCAAAGCACGGGCGAGTCGGTGAACAAGGCCATCGAGCAAATTTTTGCCACCTATCACGCAGATGCCTGGGTTTGGTTAAACGAGTTCGTGAGCAACCATTTTGAGGCGGAGTTGCTTGCCCTGCCGGAGGTGCGCCACGCGGAAGCCTGGAGTTTGAGCGATGGTTGGGTGCGATATGCCAAAGTCCGCCTCTGGGGCTTGCCAGCCGATACCCGGCTCTATCGCCCGCAAATCGTAGCGGGCCGCTGGTTCCAGCCAGGGGAATCGGAGGCCGTGGTGGTTTCCACTGATCTCGCCGCCGCGCGAGACATCCGGCTGGGAGACATCCTGGAGGTGGATACCGCCGAGTCACCACAAGATAAGGCCGCGCGAGAGTTTCGCGTGGTGGGCCTGGCCAGGGATAATGCGATATTTTTGGGCGGCGCGGTCGCAGGCAAAGTTTTCATGCCCAGGGAAACGGTGGAGCGAATGGCTGAGAGGCTAGGGCTTGGGTATTTCTTTGCCATTGGCTTGAACGAGGTCAATCCTGAGGCGATAGACGCCGCCTTGACCAAAATCGAACGGAGATTTCGCTACCTCCGCCCGGTGACTGAGTCGGCTTACCGCGACATGGCCAGTGCGCGACAGCAATCGCGCCTGCTGAGCATCGCACTCTACGTGATGACCGTGCTTATCGCCTTTGCCGGAGGTCTGGGCGTGCTGAACACGCAGACGCTGAACGTCCTGGAACGGCGACGAGAGATCGGCGTGATGCGGGCCATTGGCGCAAGCAACACCCATCTCGCGCAGGTCTTTATCACCGAGGGCCTGGCCCTGGGCGTGTTAAGCTGGCTGCTGGGGCTTGTGCTAGCTTACCCTGCTGCGCACCTTTTGCTGCGCTTGCTATCGAGTGTGCTCTTTCATATTGACCTCATCTTTGCGCCCCGCCTGGTCTTGATCGGCGCAGCCTTTGCCATCCTTCTCGCTACCCTGGCCAGCCTCCTTCCCGCCTTGAGCGCAGCGCACCTGCCCGCGCAGGAGGCACTGCGCTATGAGTAACCCACAATCTTGCGATTCTATCCACCCTTCCGTTCAGGCAATAGCGTTCACCTGGGCCAGGGCAACTCTCAGTACGGTCATGGTGCGATCCTTTCCTTGCAACTAGCCAATGCTTTATACCCTCCCGAAAGCTTTTGAGCTTTCGGGAGGGTTTATCTCCGGCTTACGGCGGAATAGTACCGCAGTACTATTGATAAACAACATCCACCGTATTATAATGAGCGCAGAGCTGCGTGAGAAATCCGGTTGGGGCAAGTGAACCCCAACTGTTAACAAAACAATCAAGGAAAGGAGGTGTCGAAAATGTTCCTTCCGCGCGAAGAGGGCCAAGGTTTGGTCGAGTATGCGTTGATCATCGTTCTGGTGGCCATCGTCGTTATTGCAGCCCTGACGGCGCTGGGTGGCGCAGTAGGTGATGTGTTCGATCAGATCACCTCTGCTCTTGGAGGTGTGTAATTCGGTCTGATCCTAAAACCATATAATAGAACAAGCCCCACTGGAGAGTGGGGCTTGTTATTTTGTGTATAAGATGGGCAGCCACACAGGGCCACCCCTACCTATTCCTCTGTGATGATAAACTTGGCGCCATCGCTCCGGCCAAAGACCTCTGGGAAGTACATCTCGTACGCCTGCGCCGGCATAGTCAGGAATTCTCCCGGCAAGCTGGCGCGCATGAGGTATGTGTACTCGTAGGTGCCCCGAGGCAGGCGGGTGGCGAAGAGCGCCACCTTTTCGTCGTGCAATTCGCTATGCTTAAAGTACCACCAGTATGGAAGCCGTTCCCCTCTGGCGGGTTCCGCACTGACAGCGGGCTGCGTGGTGGGTTTCCCTTTAACAGGTTCCACCGTCGGCGGCTGATAGACCGCGCTGGTGGTCTTGAGGCTGGTATCAATCGCCTCGCAGCCAGCAGGCAGAGGATCTTCTATCACCAGATAGTGCAGATCGTTCGGCGCGACGATGGTCAGCTTCACCTGGATAACATCTCCCACGCGCACACGCTCCAGCTTCTCTGTCGGCTTCTCCATCAGGGAATACTGGCGACTGACGACGACACCCCGGCTCAAGGCTTTCACATCTTCCACAGGTAGGAAGTAGCGGAGATAGGCCGAGTAGTAGAGGCGGCCCTGGCCAGTTTGTCCGGAGGCGGCCCCGCGTTCCAGCCAAATCTGGTTGCCCACGTCGCGCAGCAATTCGCTCACGGCCCTCTGCAACACGCGAGACTCTTGCAATGTGCTCGCCGTGACGCTCCCCTTGTCCCACAGCCTGCCGTTCAGGCCGATCAGGTAACTATAATCCGCCTCCAACTCGCCGCTGGCGACCATATAGTCCGTCAGGGCCATCACCGCCCAGGCTGTTTCCTGGGTAGTCCCCCAGCGCCCCTGCTGGCGGGCAGCCATCAGCCAACGGACAACGCCCGGGATGAGAGGGCTATCCGGTTTGAACCGCACCAATGCTTGCAGGATAATCGCTGTGGAGCGAACATCGGTGTTCATCGTCCAGTAATCCACC
>CAYPON010000154.1:3895-8607 GCA_964412315.1 uncultured Anaerolineae bacterium
TCCACCTGCTTTTCCTCCCAATGCACCCCTGTGGCGGAGCGAATGGACGAGGTGGCCAAATCGCTCAGCAGGGCATCCAGGCGGGTGCGCTCCTGCGGAGCCATAAGGTGCAGAGCCATGCCGAGATACGCTTTGCCGTAATTATCCAGGATGTCTCGCCGCTCGTAGAGGGCTACAGCGCGGCTCAGATCGCCTTTTCCCTGGTGAGAAGCGTAGTACTCAGCCAGGACGTAGAGAACATAGGCCCGGCTATTGGCCAGGTACCCCTGTTTGATGTCGAGCGGCTGATTGAGACTCTTCTCCAGGAAGGAGGCGGCGCGGACCATAACGTTGCTGTCCACGGTGAAACCTGCTCGCTGCGCCTCGTTCAAGCCAAAGAGCACATACGCCGTAAGGTATGGATCGCTCTCGTCGGACACCCACCAGCCCCAACCGCCATCATAGTGCTGAAGGGCGTACAACCGTTGCAGGCCGGCGCTGACATACGAAGGCAATTCGGCCTCCAACTCTGCGTTGCGGAGGTTCAGGCTGCGCAAAGCGCGGTAGGTGATCACGTTAGGCAGGAAGCGGCTGACCGTCTGTTCGATGCAGTCATAAGGATAGGTCTTCAGGTAGGTTAACCCGTCGCGCATACCGGCTGCCAGAGAAGGCTCCAGCTTGAGCGTTAGCTCTCCCTGCGACGTATCCAACTTGTCAGGGAGTTGCACGACCTCGATTCGCTGCTCCTTGTCCTGCACCTGCCCGGACGTAGCTACCACTTCCGGCGTGCTGTAGTGATACACCGGCAGAATGCCAAGAGCGGGCTTGGCGGCGTCCGATAGACCTCCACCTACCACAGAGAAGACAAGATCGGCCTTCTCTCCGTGTGGCACCACAGTTCGCCAGGTGACTTTGGTCAGGCCATGGGCGGGTATGGTGGCGCGCTGCTCAGCGTTCTGCACTGTCAGGCCAGTGGCTTTCAGGGTGACTGTGGCCTGGATCTCTTTGTCGGTATTGTTGTGCACGACGGCGGCCAGTTGCGGCTTGTCACCGATGACAAAAAAGCGCGGCGTCACGGGCCGGATGAGGAGATCCTTGGTCGCCACGACATCCACGCGCGCCTTACCGACCTCCGTCCCTGCTGTGATCGCCTCGGCTCTCATCCGCCAGGTGGTCAGGCTATCTGGCAGGGATACCTCAACCTCAGCCTTACCCTGTCTATCGGTGCGCAACACCGGATTCCAATAAGCCGTGTCAGGGAAACGCTGACGGACGGTGAGGCCCTCTTGATCGGCGCCACCTCCACCTTTACCCAGCCTTTCGGGGGCAGCGGGCAACGGCAACGGCCTGGAATAGGCGGCCAGAGTGGAAGCGGTCTGAATGCCCAGAGGTCGTTTCTGGTAGAATTGCTCTAGCAAGTTGGGGCCTTGATCCCCCGTGAGAGCCAACACGGAGAGATCCACCAAGGCCAGGGATAGCTCGGCTTCGACGCTGCGCCCTCCATAGTCGGTCGCGCGGATGGCGTAGGTTGCTTTGTCGCCCGGCCCATAGCTGTTGCGGTTCGGGGTCAGGGTGATCGTCAACTCCTTCTCGCGCGGCGAGACGGGCAGTGAGCAATAGCCCAACTTGAAGGAGGGGAGAGGATTGGTCTTATCCTGGCCCTTGATGATAAAGATGGAAACATAGATATTGGGCACGTGAGCCGAGGTGATAGGGATGACGATCCGTTCGCTATTACTGGCTAGTGTCAGGACGCGATGCTCCAGGATGCGCCCGCGCTCGATAGTGAGTAGAGCTGTCACTTCCCCTTGATAAGGAGAAGGAACCAAGATATAAGCCGTATCGCCGGGAGCATAGCCTTTCTTGTCGGGAACCAACTCGATGCGGTTGTGGTTTTCCCTGGGCCAGACTGTATATTCCCTGCTGCTCACCCACATATACGTCGAGGAACTCACCTTGTTCTTTCGCTCGTCCTGACCTATGGCACGGATGCGATAGACACCCCCCTTCTTGGGCACGAAAGAAGCGACGGCCCGTCCCAGGTCGTTCGTCGTCACCGTGGTGGTCAGGACCGGAATATCCTCCGCCTTGCTGACCCAACGGAGAAGGCCGTCAGGGTCTTTTTCCTGGACGCTATACCAGCGATGCTCGTAAAAGACGACATCGAGCGCCACACGGGTCACGGTGATCCCCTCTGTGTCCACGGTGATGAGGTTGACCTTCTCCTCGCGCCCCGCGACGCCGACATAGCTCTGCGGCTGCAAGCCGATATAGAAAAGCCCCCGATGGACGATGACTCCCGTGCGCGCGCTCACTTCCTGGTTGTTGACATCGGTCACGGTGGCCTCTATAGTGAAGACCTGGCTCATATTCCGTTTGGCGATGGTGGCGGGAATCCGCAAAGTCAAGCGCCCCTCATTGTTTGTGCGTCCTTTCCCCTCCGTGATCTTCTCCCCATAGAGGGTAGGAGGACGCCGCCAGGCATCCAAATCCCAGTCGTTGAAATCCCACCACCCTTTCCCTTCCCAGCGGAAAGAGTAGTCCTGGCTCAACAGGCGCCAATGCACCTGGGCATCTCGCAGGGGCCCGCCAAAGTAATAGCTGGATTCGACGTTGACGGCGATGGTATCGCCCTGCACATAAGCGTCGCGGTCGGTGGTGACATTCACCAGGAATTCCGGTTTACGATACTCGGCCACCTGGAAGCCGGTGGACAAGTCAAAGAGGTCTACATCCTTCACAGCGGTGGCGGTCAGACGGTAGTAGCCGAGAGAGGCATCTGTGCTCAGCGCGAACTCGTCGTGGAAGGTGCCTAGATCGCTCAGGGGGAGGTTCCGCTTATAAAGCTCCTTGCCCTGTTCATCATACAGGGCGACCTGGATCTCTTTCAGGTTGGGCAGCCCGTAGCGCCCGTCGTCATCGGTGCGCAGGATCCCTTTGAAGTAGACCTTTTGCCCTGGGCGATAGATGAAGCGATCCGTGTACAGGATACCGTTGTAAGTCTGACCTCGATACTGAGCGAAAAAGTCGAATTGCCACGGTTGGATGCCTTCATCCCACTGGCTGATGGCGACGGCAATCTCTTCTCCTCGCTGGGCAAAGACGTACAGGGGTTGGTAAAGTTCATGCTGCTCCAGGGGGGTCTTGTAGATGCCCTGTTGATCCGTCTTGCCTTGCACCCACGATGCATTGGGGGGCTTAATGCTGAGTGCCAAGTTGGGAAGAGGCTTCCCCGTCGCCAGGTCCGTGGCCCAAACCAATGCCTCTCCCTCGCTTTGCTTGACCAACAGGTTCGTGCGGGTCACAACCAGCATGTGGCGTCCCTTCCACTTGACCCCAGGAGCGGAGACCTCCAAGTAATAGAGGCCGGGGGAAAGCCTGGTTCCTTCGCGCGTGGCAATGGATACCCTCCGTAGTTTGGTTTCATTCAAGGGGGCAGAGAGAGGTAAAGACCATTCTCGCAACAAGTCCCCTCGTGAGGGCTGATATGCATCCCATGATTTCCAGTCGCTGTTCAGCCTGATGAGACCCTCGCGATCCAGGTGGTACAAGGCAAGGTCAATGCGAGAAACGTTGAGGTGAGAAACCATGACCACCGTTTCGGTATAAGCACTGTACGCGCCCACCCGATCCATCGTGGCCAGGCCAACTTGCGGATCCAAAGCTCTCGTGGAGAAGGAGACGGTGTAGGGTTTGCCCATGACATGTCCGTACCGCCCGGCCAGCCTTGCCCCCAGGGTGATCTGGAAAGAAGTGGAGGGGCCCGCTCCAAAGGAGATGTAAACCCGCGTATCGGATTGCACCCAATAGCTATACACAGCCTTTGGCTCTGGAATGATGGTCAGGTTGCGATGCAGTGTGCTCTTGTCCATGGGAGAACTGAAGACCACTTCCAGTTGGGTATACGGAGCGGCGCGAGTCTCCCCATTGACTGGGCTGGTGCGAACAACTCGCGGAGGAGCAACCACCACGAAGGACCAGATATAGTCGCGCGTCGTGCCCTTCTCTCCCATTGCTGCCAAGGCTCCGGCAGCCACTTTGCCGGTATAAGCGCTGCTCAAGGATAAAGGCGAAGCCGGGGTAAAGATCAGGGTGTTCTTAGCCCAGCGAAAGCTGCCAGGTACGCGAGCGCGATCTGGCCCCAGGAGCGTAAAAGCTGCCTCTACCGAGCCATGCTGCATCGGCTGGTTGAAGGTCACGCTGATCACAGAGGTGGGGGCGACATGCACTGCTCCTTCGAAAGGCTGGGTCTCGATGACGGCAGGCAACTTGGTGGTGAAAGACCAGATATAGTCCGAGGGGAGCGTGCCTCCTGTTGTATCCGCCAGGCCCGCGGCCACCCGCACCTCATACCTGGTGGCCGGGAGGAAGCCCTGCGTGGGACGGAAAACGTATATCGAGGTGTTGAGCCATTCACCTTTTCCTTCCACTGGCGGCTGGAAGCGCAACGGCTGGGGCAGGTTCGCCTGGGCGCCTATGGAGGTCAAAGGCACCACCGGACGGTTGAAGGTGACGAGGACATCGGCTTTCATATCCACTTCGGTGGCGTCGGGGGCTGGTTGCACATCGGTGACTTCCAGGTGTCCTACGGTCTTGAAGCGGAAGAGGATCGGCTCTGCCAGGGGCAGCCCGGCGCGGCTTTGCGCCTTTTCGCCGATGGTAACTACATAGGCCGCGTTGCGCAGGAATCCCCGGCCTGTGGGCTGGAAAGTGAAGACGTTGCGATCCCAGGA
>CAYPON010000155.1:0-8593 GCA_964412315.1 uncultured Anaerolineae bacterium
CCCTCATCTCCGAGTTGCTCGCCGTGGCGCGGAATCCCGCCGCATGGCGCGACCGCCCGACCACACGTCTGTTGCTCCAGGCGACCGCCGAGCATCTGGCTGACCTGCAGAACATCCCGCAGACAACCTACACCCTCTACCGCGAGTTCCAGCGCATCGGGGAACGCCGCGGTTACCAGGCTCCCTATAATGAGAAAAGGGCCAAGATGACGGCGGCTGCGCTGCACACGCTGCTGGGAGAGGATCGCTGCCTGGACCCCTTGCAGGATTACATCTGGAACGTGTGCGAGGAGACCAACTGGGTGATCCCCGCCCACGAGCGGGTGGAGGTGGACCTGGCTGCCGTGGGAACCGGATTCACCCTGGCAGAGATGATCATCGCTCTGGAGGGGAAGCTGGCCGAACAGATCGTCCAGAGGGTTCGGGCAGAGATCGAACGTCGCATTTTTGTACCCTACCTGGAGCGCCACGAGCAGATGTGGTGGCACAGGGGCCACAACAACTGGAACGGCGTCTGCAATGGAGCGGTAGGGAGCATGTTCCTGCTCCTGGATAAGGACCTGGATCGGCTCGCCCGCGCTCTAGAGTTAGTGCTGGAAGGGCTGGAGGTTTTCCTGGCCACCGCTTTCGAGGCGGAGGGAAGCTCGACGGAGGGCGTGGGCTACTGGCAATATGGCCTGAGCAATGTCATCCCCTTCGCCGAGATGCTCCGCAAGCGCACCAACGGCGCGATAGATATTCTAGCCAGCGAGCGGCTGAGGGCCATCGCTGCCTATCCGGTGCGGATGATGCTTTCAGCGGGCCATTACGCCAGCTTTTCCGATAGCGAAGAGGAGACCGAGTTCTCCCCTGGCCTGATTACGAGGCTGGCAGAGCGGACGGGCATCAGCGATGTGCTGGCTGTCCTGGCGGAGCCGGCTGGGGTGGGGCCGGCCTTGGGGCATCATGGCCGCTTCCACACGCTGTGGCGGGACATGATCTGGTGGGATGGGACGCGCTCGAAGGGGGTGGAGATCAAAGATGTCTGGCTGAAGGATGTGGGGGTAGTGCGGCTGGCGGCGGCGACGCCGGCGGGCGTGCCGGTAGTGCTAGCGGCCAAGGCGGGACACAACGCCGAGAACCACAACCAGAACGACGTGGGCAGCCTGATCCTGCATATCGGCGGCGAGAGTTTCCTGTGCGATCCAGGCCGGGGGCTTTATAGCCGCGATTATTTTGGCCCACGCAGGTACGAGAACATCTTTGCCAATTCCTTCGGCCATAACGTGCCGCGCATCGGCGGGCAGTTGCAGTCGGCGGGCGCCGAGTTCCACGGGGAGATCACTCGGTATAACATGGGCGGCGCGGAGAAAAGGGCAGCGATGACCTTTGAAAAGGCCTACGCGGTGCCGGAATTGGAGAAGGCGGAGCGTTCCTTGCGACTGAGCGCGGCGGGGGAGATGGTGTTGGAGGACACCTTCCTCTTTTCGGAGACTCCCCTGCCGGTGGAGGAGGCGTTCGTCACCTGGCTAGATACGACAGTTTCGGGGAGGACGGCGCGTATCGTGGGAAGGGAACGGGAAGTAGAGCTGACTATAGAGGCGCCGGTGGACGCGACCTGGTCGCTAGAGGTGCTGACCAAGGACTCGGAGGCCAACGCCAAACCCATCCCGCTTAAGCGGCTGACCTTTAACATCTCGCCGCCATCCGACCGGATAGTTGCTCAAGTGCGGGCCAGGACTTTGCCATAGGGGCTTGTTACAGAATAAGCTACTCTTGCAGCGCTGCACGGCTCTAGATGGATATGCGCTGAAGGACTCTACGCAAACGTTAGGCGGGTCTTCCACTAATCTTCTGCTCCAACTCGGCGCGGCTGATCGTCTTTTGTGCACGCCGTTGTGTGATGAGCGCCCAAAACCTGTCGTTGCTTGCTAGTTGTACCTGCTCCTCGTCCATTCCTTCTACACCAATAACAAGGGCAACAGGCTTGCCATTGCACGTGATGATTATACGCTCGTGCTGCGCTTCTTTAATGCACATATCCAACGTGGTCTGTTCAAGATTGATCACTTTCATAAGATTTCCTCGTCATCGGCGACGCCTTCGGCATATTCGATGGTATATACGCTTTTGCGCTGCTCCAAATATATCCCTCTTTCTTCGCTAGCGCGCCGGCACGCGGTAGACGCGCAGCACGGGGTCATGCATCGGCACAGGGTGCCCCTTGAACTCTTTGACCAGGGGCCATTGAGCAAAGAGGGATTCGTAAAAGCTCCGCTCTTTAGGATAAGAGGTGCGGTCCACAAAGTAGCGCCCGTACATGATCGAGCTGACGATGATGTATTGGTACCCCTTCTGCTGGTAGAAAGATAGGGGACTATCGGCCAGCCGCCAGTAGCGATCTAAGCGGTAACGGCGCTGCGTGGTGCCCGGTTTGTACGAGAATTCCAGCCACGGGGTGTAGGCTTCGACAGCGATGGCGGTGCCGTCGGGGATATTCTCCTCTATCCACCCCTTGGCAATGGTGCGGGTATCCTCTTGCGTCAGCCAGTAGTCAATCTCCCACTGGCGCTGCACCGGCGGGCGCAGGAGCAGGAAAGCGAGGCCCGTGACAGCGGCCACTTGCGCCAGGACAGTCAGCGGCTTGCCCAACCGACCCCAGGGAATCCGCGCCGCCAGGGAGTCAAGCACTTCGGCGGTCAGGCGGGCAGCAAAGATAGCCAGGAACGGCACGATCGGCATCAGGTTGCGGGCGAAACGTACCCGCTGCACGGAGAGCATGGCGTAGTAGAGAAGTGGGAAGGGTAGAAGGAGCAAGTCTTTCCGCGTTCGTCTCACTACAGCAGCGCAGATCATCCCCAAGGCGGTCGTCCAGGCCAGGATAGGGTACATCCCCTCGCGATACAAATAAAGGGCAAACCAACGCCAGTTGTCGGATCCTTCCGCGCCGTGATGACCCAGCCGGTAATGTTCTATCTCGGCCTCCACCCCTTTCTTGAAAGCGTCGTAGTCGAAGATAGCATAGGGAGTCGAGCCGAGGAAGCCCACGGCGGCGCCGAGCGGAATCGCGATCAAGGCAGGATCGAGCAACTCGCGCCAATGTCGGCGAGTCAACAGGAAAGCTAGCCCAGTGGTCACCAGCACCAGGCCGGCGTTGTATTTGGCGCCCGCCGCCAGCCCGGCCATGAGCGCACTCAGAGTGAGATCGGCGAGGGAGCGCGTGTCCAGGGCGCGCGCGGCAAAGCATAGACAACCGACAGCGAAAAATGCGCAGGGTACATCAGTTGTGATATAATGCGAGTGTTCGATGTGCAGGGCGGTGCCGGCCAGGATCAATGCCGCCCACAGCCCGACTCGCTCGTTGAACAGCCGTCGCCCCGTGGCATAGACGACGGCTATGGTCGCCGTGCCGATGAGGACAGTGACGAGGCGGCCGGCCTGGTAGATCATGCCTTGTGCTGTCAGACCGTCCAGAGCCAGGCCGTGCAAACCGGCCCAGGCACGCATGAGCACAATAATGCCGAATTGCACATACATATAGAGCGAAGGATAGTTAAACCAATGGGGATTGAAATCGCCAGTGCGTTCGATGCGCAGAGCGACGTCTACAATGGCCGGCTCGTCGGGGTGATAGACATAGGGCAGGCCGAAGTTGGAGCCGTAAGCCCGTATGGCCGCTCCTGCGACGAGCATTGCCCCTAGGATCAGTGGGGTAACATAGCGCGTCCATCGGCTATCTTGCCCGGCGTTCAGCTTTGCATTTGTGTCGGTCATTGGACTCCATCTCCGCCATGATCTAATCTCAACGCCAAGCTGCCAGGACGCAGGGAAAACAGTCAATCGCCATGCCACCTGGCGGGAAACAGGCTGATCCTCATTTTACTCGTATCGAGTGCGGAGGCAAAGCAGGTGTCAACTCTGGCAAGGAGGGAGTATGATGGATGAGAATCCGACGGTGGTATTCGTCAGGCCACGGGAAGTGGTCATCGAGAGCCGGCAGAAGCCTGCCCCTGGCGCGGGGGAGCTGCTCATCAAGACCCGCTGCACGCTCATCAGCACCGGCACGGAGCTGACCATCCTGAGCGGCGAGTTCCCGGAGCGTTCCGCCTGGGCACGCTACGGCAAATTCCCCTTCGTGCCCGGCTATGACAACATCGGCGAGGTGGTGGAGGTTGGCCCGGCAGTTGACCCCGCCTGGATCGGGCAAAGGGTGGGGACCTACGGCCCCCATGCACGCTATGTGATCGCCAGGGCCTCCTTCGCGCGGACGATTCCCCAGAGCATTTCGGATGAGCACGCCTCCTTTTTCACCATCGCCGAGATCGTGATGAACGGCGTGCGGCGAGGCAAGGTGCGCTGGGGAGAGGCAGCGGTCGTCTACGGCCTGGGGCTGCTCGGCCAGTTGATGGTGCGCTTCTGCCGGCTGTGCGGGGCCAGGCCGGTGATCGCTGTGGACATCGCCGATGCCCGCTTGCAGCGGCTGCCGCAGGACGCGGCGATTGTCCCGGTGAATGCCGCGCGGGAAGACGTCCCGGCCCTCGTGAAAGAGGTCACAAGAGGACGCATGGCCGATGTCGCTTTCGAGGTGAGCGGCGATCCGCAGGCCATCCCTGGCGAGTTCCAATCGCTGCGGCGGCAGGGGAGGCTCGTGATGCTCAGCAGCCCGCGCGGCCCGACGCCCTTCGATTTTCACGACCTGTGCAATTCCCCCAGCTTCACCATCATCGGCGCCCACAATTCCTCGCACCCGCCACAGGAGACATTGGACAATCCCTGGACGAACAAGCGGCACGCGGAACTGTTCTTCGACCTGGTAGCCGACGGCGAGGTGCAGCTTGAACCACTCATCAGCCACCGCGAACCTTACACTGAGGCGCCGCGGCTTTATCAGATGCTGCTTAGGGATCGCACGCCAATGATGGGGGTCATCTTGACGTGGGATAGGTGAGCTATTTTGCTCGTGTAAGTCAATCCAAAAAGGCGCACGACGAAGGCGGAAGCATTGTCATCTAACGCAGAACCGGGCCCACGCCGCCGGCTGACGCTCTTTGTGCTCCTCCTGCTCCTCATTGAGTTCCTGGATGAACTGGTCTTCGGCGCGCGGGAGGCAGCCTGGCCACTGATCCGCTCCGACCTGGCGTTGAGCTATGCCCAGGTCGGACTGCTTCTGAGCCTGCCCAACGTCATCGGCAACCTGATCGAGCCATTTCTGGGCATCCTGGCGGATGTCTGGAAACGCCGCGTGCTGATACTGGGTGGCGGTGCGATCTTTGCCCTGGCGCTCCTTCTCACAGCGTTGAGCCGCGGCTTTGAGGTCTTGCTTATCTCCTTCACCATTTTCGCACCTGCCTCCGGCGCCTTCGTCAGCCTTTCGCAATCCTCGCTTATGGATACAGATCCTGCCCGGCACGAGCAGAACATGGCGCGCTGGACGTTGGCTGGTTCGCTCGGCGATGTGTTCGGGCCACTGGCCCTGGGCGCGGCGGTGATGCTCGCTCTCGGTTGGCGCGGGTTGTTTCTCGCCTTCGCTGGACTTGCCCTGCTCCTGCTGGCCGTAGCCTGGCGTTTCCCCTTCGCCCAGTGCCGCGCCAAGTCCACGCCCACGGACCTGAAGACGGGAGTAACGAACGCCCTGCAGGCGCTGCGGCGAGGGGAGGTTCTGCGCTGGCTAACGCTGCTGGAGTTCTCCGATCTGATGATGGACGTCTTGCTCGGCTTTATCGCGCTTTACTACGTGGATGTGGTGGGCGCGACACCAGCTCAGGCGGGCGCGGCGGTGGCGGTCTGGACCGGCGTGGGTCTGCTCGGCGATGCGCTGTTGATCCCGCTCTTGGGGCGGGTGCGCGGTTTGACCTACCTCCGCTGGAGCGCGCTCGTGGAACTTCTCCTCTTCCCCGCCTTTCTCTGGATGCCTTCTCTCTGGGGCAGGTTTCTGCTGCTGGGATTGCTAGGCTTGTTCAATGCGGGTTGGTATTCGATCCTGAAGGCACAATTATATGCGGCGATGCCCGGTCAGAGCGGCACCGTCCTCACGGTAAGCAATCTCTTTGGCCTGGTCGGATCATTGCTTCCTCTGGGGCTGGGCTTCATCGCGGAATGGTACGGCCTCGGCAGGATGATGTGGCTGCTATTATTGGGGCCTGTAGCCTTGTTGATTGGCATTCCCAGACGTACTTCGTAGGGGCTAACCCGTGTGTTCGCCTTCTGAAACCCCGCGCCGATTTGCGCGTATTATAACCAGATATTTACGCTTGAGGAGGGTACCATGTCTAAGGAAAAGAAAGGAACACCCTGGTTCCTGTGGCCTTTCGTGGCACTGTGGCGGCTGACAGCGGGCATTATCGAGTTGACTGGCCGATTGATCGCCGCGGTGCTTGGCCTGGTGTTAATGATCGTGGGCGTGTTGCTCACTTTGACCGTTGTCGGGGCGGTGATCGGCGTCCCGCTAATCATCTTTGGCTTCCTGCTGGTAGTGCGGGGCTTCTTCTAGTGAGCAGGAGACAGGAGGATAGCCAGCCCGCCAGCGGGCAACTCGATCTCAGACACGGCCTTCTCGCCCGCCTGACGAATGTCTATCTCTTTCCCCGACCAGAGGTCCAGCCAACTGTCGCGCACACCATAGGAGGCGGGCAACGCGATTTGAACCCGCCGCGCCGCACCGGGGAGTGAATTCAGCAAGAAGAACAGCCTCTTTCCGCTCGCCATCCCCGTGCGCCAGATCACCCTGCCCGTGCCAGCCCCATCATCCACGGCGATGTCAGACCATGCCCCGGCATCGCGGCAGAGGGCAGCGACGAAGGACTGGAAGGCTGGGCTGATGTCATCACCAAAGGTCGCCCACGTCCCCAGGGCATAGGCCGCGCCCGCGCCATAGGGAACCTTAACGAGGATCGGCTGCTTGTTGGCATCCACGCCCAGGACAGTCCCCTTCTCGTATTCCCAGGGGGTTAATGCCCAACCGGTGGGGATCTCAACCTGCCACGGCTCGCTCCAGCCGCCCGTTTCCCCCACATGCTGGCGGCAACGCTCCCTCAAGCCAAAGGCCTGCACAAAGGGTCGCTCTTTGCCTGTGTAATGGAAAATGCCCTCATCATCCCAGGCTTGCGTCCAGGTCTCGAAAAAGACCTTGCCGCCGACGGCGACAAAGTCCAGTAGTCGCCGCTCCTCCTCCGGCCCAATCACCGCCGCTTCCGGCATGATCAGGAGCTTGACCCGATCCAGCCGCTCCAGGTGGTGCGATTCGAGAACGTCATAGGGAATGCCCAATCGCTCCAAGGCCCTGGCGTAACGCAGGAACGCGCTCCCCATCCCAGTCGCCTGGCCATAGACACTCCAATCCACGACTTGCGTCTCCGGCGTGAACAGCAAGCCGACGGGAGCGGGGTCGGGCTGGTAGGTGTCGAGCAGATCGCCGTAACGGGCCAGTATCTCGCCGGTGCGTCGCATGTGGGCCAGACGCTCTTCCGCCAGGCCATCGTGACCGATGATGCCAAAGCCGGAGGACTCGGCAGCAAAGACCTCATCCCGCCAGCACCAGAAGATGACCGCTTTGGCGCCGCGACAGTAACCGTTCCACACCCAGCGTTGCTGCTGCGCACCAGAGACGGCGGAGCCAAAGGTGAGGCCGATATTAGACATGCCGCCCTGCAACTCGGAGAGCCAATGCACCTTGCCTCCGGCGGCGGAGCGCACGCACTCAATGCGAGTGCCGATGTCTTGGTCGGAGAACTCGGAGCCGCCCCAGTTCGGGAAGTGAGAGCTACCATAGCCATCCAACTGGTCGGCGTTGAACCAGTCGTTGCCACGCGCCGTGGGTGGCTCGTAGGAGCGGCCATGCGGCATGGGCGTCGGGCCGGCGCAGTGCGCCAGGATAAGGTGTTTGGGATCTCCCTGTCGGATCGCTTCGTAGCGCCAACGGCAGGTCTCAGCAGCCCGCCAGGTCAGGAAGCGCGCCCAGGCAAAAGTGTCAGTGTACAGGGGGACGGCATAGCCTTCTCCGCCGGGAGCCTTGGGCGGGAAGACGTCTTCCCAGGAGATGTAACGGCGTTGCCAGGCGCGGTCCAACCCATCCAGGTCGCCGTATTCTCGCCGCAGAAAAGCGCGATAGGCAGCCAGAGTGTTGGGACAAAAGCAGACATAGCCAGCGGCATTGACCATCCAACGCAGCTCGTTCCAGCAATCCCAACCGACCAGGTTATCGGCGGTGGCATAGCGGGCGGCAATCTCGCGCAGGAACTTGATCATCGCCTCGCGCAGGCCGAGGTGGTCAGTGCAGCCGCCAGGGGTCAGGCCGACGTTGCATTCCTGACGCAGCGTAGAGCGAACGCGATTCCCTCTATGGTCTATCATCGTGGCCTCCGGGAACAGGCGAGGCACCCAGAAAGGCATGATCTCGGCGATGGTGCTCAGGATGACCTTCAACCCTCGTTTCCTTGCACCTTCGATGAGGGCATCATAGTCGTCCCAGAGGTATTTCCCCGGCTCCGGCTCGATCCAACCCCAACAGGCCCATAGTTGGAGCGCGTTCAAGCCAGCGGCCTTCATCCCGTCCAGATCCTCCTCCCACCAACGCTCGTTGGGGAACGGAGGCCGATAGTATTGCGCTGCCAATAAC
>CAYPON010000156.1:0-8574 GCA_964412315.1 uncultured Anaerolineae bacterium
GTTATACTCGTGGCCGTCCACGAAGAACCGCTTGAGATACCAGGGATCGCCCGGTTCCATATCATGCTGGCCGTTGGCGTTGTCTATGGCCGAGTGGGTGGCTCCCAGAGCGCGCCCGATGACCAAGTTGACAGTCTCACGGGTGGGCTGAGTAGTGTTGATGGCCTGCACCCAGCAGAACCACGCACCGTAGAGTTTACCCAGGTTGTTGCTTCCCGCCGGGATGCGGCGAAAACGGGAGCGGTTGACGATGGCCATATCCCGCAGGCCGAACAGTCCTGCGAGGCCCACGCGATCCGGATGCAACGAGTAGACGCCGCCAGGATAGCCATGGAGGCCGCCGCCGGTATACCAGAACTGTAGTTCGGCCCCGTTAGGCGTCACGTTCTCCAGGGTAACCATGTGATCCAGGAACATGGCGCTTTCACCACGGCGCAGGGTGATGTTCTCGACGACAAAGACAACCAACTCGTCGCCGCTCAGTTCAACCCCATCCGTATCTAGCGTGTCGGTTATACTGTTGCCATTGAAATCAGCCGCGATGCCGGTCAGCGCTACCAGCGAACGCTCGCTGTGGATGGTGACGATATCCTCAACCCCGTCGAACTCGGCATCAAAGGTGGTCAGGCCATAGCCGCAGCTCGGTATCAACGTTGGTGGGATTTCGCCATTTATCGGCGCAGGCAGTTGCTGACGCCCCGTGCCAATAGGGAAGGCGATGCGGCTGGTGCCCGGCTGGCCATGGCTGGGATTGCCGATGAGGCCGTCCATGTCAATGAACATATAGGTGAACTCTTGCACCAAGGCAGGGAAGGCGTATACCTCGGTGTAAGTGAATGGGCCTGTGGCCCTCAAGACCTTGTCCAGATACTCCGGTTCGTACCACATGCGGAAGAAGACCTTCTCCCTGGCGTTCTGCTCTTCGATGGAGATATCGTTGTACAGTGCAGCGAGCGGCTCACCACCATTGTAGAACTCGTCCATGTAGATGGGATTGAAAGTCAGGACATCCTTCCGCGGCGCTTGCTCTAACTGCGGGTTGAAGATCGCCAAAGGATCAGTATAAGGTGACACTTCTACAGGCGCGGCAACGGTCACCCCGCCAGTGAGTGTGATGACGTCTACGATGGTGATATCGCCTGCAGTTTCATGGTCACGCCCGTATATACGGATCCCCTGGTCATCTTTGTACTTCTTTCCGCCCGTGTGCGGATCGAACCAGAACTTGACACGGTCGCCGATCCAATACTGAGGAACCACGTTGTCCTGAATCCAGCGATAGTATTCCGCTTGCGGAGCGATGAACGCGCTGGTTAGCAGATAAAGGTCGGGATTCTCCACGCCGGTGATAGACTCACGAATGTCAGGGAAGACGAACTCAGTGTATTCCCACGGCAACATCAACCAGCGTTGCGCATACCAGAACTCCTCCTCTGCTGCCCCTGTTACGGGGATGTACTCACCATACAGTTCGAGAAGCTGTCCCTCGTATTGCGGGTTGGGCAGCTCTTGAACGTAGAAGTGGTAGAGCTCCCCGATGTCTTGATAGATGGTGCGCCGCATGCTCGTCACGACGACGTAGGGGAAAGGCCCATGCCTTTGCAGAATCGGAGGCACCGGCCCGATGAGAGGCCCGATAAAGTCCACCTCGTCCAGTGAAGTGGTGAAGGAGCTAATGCGCTGGATATCCCCTAATATGTAGTGCTCATAGTTATAAGGCGGCAGCACCGACAGATAATCAAGCGGCAGGTAGTGTTGCAGCTTGACCGAGTGCTGCTCGATCAGCACCGGCACCTTGGGGATGGGGGTGCGCAGCGTGATGAACTGGAACTCGGTGGGGTCCGGCGGGCCTGGCTGATCTAGAACGCCATTGTTGTCGCAATCCAGATCGCATGGCGGCGGAACGCGGCCAGGGCACCTGTAGTCATACTCGATGTCAGTGCCGTTGCGCGTATACAGAGCGACCAGATTGTACTCATGGCCATCCACGTAGAAACGCTTCAGGAACCAGGGGTCGCCGGGACGCCTGTCAACCAACCTAGGGGCATCTTCCATACCGGTCCAGCTATTGCCGATGGCCCGACCAACCATCAACCGCGCACTCTCCTCAACGGTGTCCACGCTGGCCAGCCAGACGAACCAGGGGCCCGTGGGGAAATTGCACATGTTGGTGCCGCTCCCACCGTTCCGTATGGCCGTGATGAGCTGCGCGGGGCCATCGGATCCCGCCAAAGCCATGTCGCGCGTGTAGAGCGTGATCGAGCGGTTGAAACGATGGGGGATAATGTCGCCGGTGTACCAGATGTCCAGTAGTACACTGTCATCAAAGACATCGCGTAGACGGACGACATGATCCAGGAATTGGATGTACCCGCCGCGTGCCACGGGTATGGGATTCAGGCGCAAAACGGCCAACTCATTCCCATTGAGTGGGGTAGTATCGCGGTCCAGGGGATCCAGGACGCCATCACCATCGAAATCAGCCGCGATCTCGGTCTGGTCGAAAAGCGTTAACTCGCTTTCCACATAAACGATATCAGGCATACTGTCAAAGTTGGCATCGAGGCTGGTCAATCCATATCCAAACCTGGCGTTTTCGGACGAGGAATCAACGTTCCCACTGGCGTCAAAGAGGTCTCCGCGACGCATGCCTACCGGGAAGACAAAGCTGGTCTGGCCTACGCGACCCCATGTGGGTTCCGGCTTGTCCTCGATAAATCGAGGTTCCATGAGGAGATAGGTAAACTCCTGCATGATAGCCGGATAATGCTCGTCGGTGGAGTCGAGCAGGCCGTTCGCGTTCAGGTCTTTGTCCCAGTGGTCAGGTTCGTACCACATGCGGAACCAAACCTTCTCCGAGGCGTTAAGCCCTCCCGCAAAGATGTTATCGTAGAGTCCCTTGCCCTGGTTCTCGTCGAGAGTCTCGCTCTCGTAGATCCAGATGGGATTCCACGTGACCGAATCTTTGCGAGGCGCCTGGGGAAGTTGCGGCATAAATATCGCCTGTGGATCCGTATATGGCGGATCCTCTACCGCTCGTGCGATGATTGGATCCAAAACTCCTCGATCCCCCGGGCCCTCATTGACACGGCCATAAACACGCAGAGTGTTGAAGACTACCCCCTGCTGTGCGTATACTAGCAAGGGAACCGCTCCAATCAGGCCTACGATTACGGCGGCGAGGAACGCTACCGCAATCACTCGGGTAAACGCCGCCCTTTTTCCTAGTTTTCGTAACATCTTTCTCCTCCGTTCTCTTCTGGACGCTATCGGAACCGAAGCGCCAGATACCACGAGTTTTGAGGTAGCACTATTATGCTACCATGAAAATCAAAATTTGTCAATATCCTCTAGTTGAAAATTCAGTAATCCTTACTCATAGCCCGACCTCCTCTCTTTCTGCTGACGAGCTGTTCAAGGCTCCGTTCGCTCCGCACTGATAAGCTGTCCAAATACACAGGTATCCCCTTCCTGTCACTACTAGAGACGAAAAACGATTTCAAAAGATACGGCTTAGCGGTTTGCAGGGGCGAGGTTACCTCGCCCTTTTGGTAAACGGCTGGCACATATGTTAGAATATCTTCACATCCCCCGTGGACAGGTATAAAGATGAGAAGGATCTTGTGCGCTCCCAGGCAACTCTTTTCCCACCCACACTCCCGTTGGATCATGCGGGCCGCCTTGTTGAGCTTCTGCCTGTGGCTATCGGCACAGCCCTCCAGGCCGACGGTTTGGCTAGAGCCGCCACAAAAGGTGCAAACGATCAACCCCAAGATAGGTGTCCACACGCGCCTCACCGACGAAGTAGAGGAATGGAAAATCAGGCGGACCCTGGAAATGGTCAGGGAGATGGGAGCCTCGTGGATCGTCGAGTATTTCCCGTGGGGTTACTACGAGCCGAGGAAAGGCCATTACAGGTGGGCCCATCCGGACATGGTGGTGAACCACGCCATCGCGCAAGGCTTGACCGTGGTGGCGCGAGTGGATATGGTTCCCCCGTGGGCCAGGCCAGAGGAAACTACCTTTCGCTACCTGGATGAAAGCCATTTCGACGATTACGGCGATTTCATCCATGCTTTCGTCTCCCACTTTCGTGGCCGCGTGCGCTACTTGATCATCTGGAACGAGCCGAATCTCGCTTTGGAGTGGGGCTATCGGCCGGTAAACCCGGAGAGCTACACGCAGCTTTTGTGTCTCGCCTACCGTCGAGCCAAAGAGGCCAACCCCGAGATTACCGTCCTGGCGGCCGGCCTGGCTCCCACCCTCGCTCCAGCGGGGAGCGAGTGGGGCATGGATGACCTTCTCTATCTGCGACGAATGTACGATGCCGGTGCCCAGGGCTGCTTTGACATGATGGCTATCCATGCCTATGGCTGGACGCTTCCTCCCGATGATCCACCGTCCGAAAAGGCGGTCAATTTCGCCCGTGCGCAACTCATCCATGAACTGATGAGCCGCAACGGAGATGGGGACAAGCCCTGTCTGATCACCGAGGCAGGATGGAATGACCACCCTCGCTGGACCAAAAGAGTAAGCCCTTACCAGCGCATTGAATACACGATCCGCGCCTACCAAAAAGCCTTAGCAGAGTGGGATTGGTGCCCGGCAGTGGCGATATGGGCTTTCCGCTATCCCCGCCCGGCGCGCACTTATCAGGACTACTTTACCCTGGTGACCAGTGGCTTCGTCGCCAAGGCGATTTACCTGGAGATACAAAAGTACGCCTGGGGAGAGATGCGAAAGTGACTTGTCCCCATCATCCGCTCTATGACCTGTTGTCCGGGATAAGAAGAAAGGGGCTGACTTACTGGGCGTTCATCGGAGGCATAGCCTTGCTGTTTCTCGTCGCGGGTCTGGCCTTATGGCGCTGGAGATGGGCTTACGAGCGAAAAGACGCCGTTTGGGAGCGGATTCGCAGCAATGGTTTCATCCGTGTGGGAATGGATGCTAGCTTTCCCCCTTTCGAGGTAGTCAATGAGGCGGGAGAATTCGCAGGTTACGACGTGGACCTAGCCTGGGAATTGACAAGGCGTTTAGGCCTTCCCAGTGTGGCCTTCGTCAACATCCATTTCGATGGCCTCTATGATGCCCTCCTCGAGGGAAAATGCGATATTATTATTTCTGCCTTGCCCTACAACCGGGACTTGACCCAGGATGTTGCTTATTCCCCATCTTATTTCAATGCCGGCCAGAGGCTGTTGGTGCGCGGGGAAAACAGAATCGAGGAGCCTGGTGATCTCCTCGCGGACAAAACTCGTCCGAAAAAGATCGCTGTCGAGATCGGCTCTGAGGCTCATTATGCGGCACGTGAACTGGCTCGCAAAGCGGCCGGGGCGGAGCTATTGACTGTCTACACCGCCGTCGAAGCTTTGCAGCTACTGCAAACGGGGCAGGCGGATGCTGTGGTCGTGGACGCTGTAACCGCTTATATGTACGCCAGCCGGCATGGCGATGTGCACGTCGTCAGCAAGCCGCTCACCGATGAGCCATACGTCATCGCCATGCCTCTGGATAGCCCCCACCTGATGCGGGAGATCAGCCGCGCCTTGTCCGTTATAGCTGCTGAAGGCTATCTGGAACGCTTGCGCGACAAATGGCTTCGTGGTGAGTAGCCGCGCCCTTTACGGGCGCGCCCTCACGCAGGCATGAAGCCTGCGGCTACAGTTTGTATCCGATCTTGCGCAGGAAGCTCTTGCGCCAGGCGATGCCTTCCTCGTCCTCGATGCCTTTGCTCTTAAGCCCGTCTATGACCCCCAGGATGCCACGCCCCTGCTCCGTCTCGGCGATGACAACCTCTAGCGCATTGGCCGTCGCGCAGTAGATGCGGCACACCTCGGGTACCATTTTGACGGCGTTGAGGACGTTAACCGGATAAAAGCCCTGGCCCAAAAAGAGGATAAAAGAATGTCCCGCCGCCAGAGCCAGCGCATTCTTCTTCGCCAACTCGATCATCGCCTCGTCTGTGCCCGTCCAACGCACCAGGCAAGCGCCGGAGGACTCGCAGAAGCCCAGGCCAAACTTGATGCCTGGCACAGTTTGCACCAGCGTCTCATGGATATCTTCCACTGTCTTGATGAAGTGACTCTGGCCCAGGATAAAGTTGATGGCGTCCGGTTTCTCGATCTTTACCGTCTCGAGTTTCATCCCATACCTCCCTGCCCGTACTTGCTGGAAAGCCAGCAGGATTTATTGTAACACAATTGACATCCTGTGAACAATGCTATATACTAATGCTAGACCTTTCCCCGTATAGGAGGGCCTATATCACGTCGGCAAGGTGCTGATGGCGAGGTTAAGTGGCAGCTTGAGAGGCGGGCAACTTCACAGAGCGGAAAGGAGCGAGGTCCGATGACGAACAAACCATTTGAAGGCTCATCCATGTGGGTTTGGTCGGCAGAGGGCTGTTGGGGTAAGCAGCCCGACGGCGACCCGTATCGCGTGCGTTATTTCCGGCGTACCTTCGAAGTGCCGCATTCCAACTGCCAGTTGACCGTGCATGTCTCAGCGGATAGCCGCTATGTGCTCTGGTGCAATGGTGTCCGCGTAAGCCGTGGGCCGGCCAAAGGAGACCTGGCGCATCAATTCTACGACACGGTGGATTTGACACCCTATTTGCGTCAGGGGCGGAACGTCCTCGCCGTACAAGTCGTCTCTTTCGCCGATAGCTGGCCGATCCTGCGCCACGGCGGCGGGCCTTGTTCGGTTATGACCGCTATGGGGGCATTCATCCTCGATGGCCATTTGTCCGACAGACAGGGCCAGAGCATCGAGGCTTTGCACACTCCCAGCCGTTGGCGAGTTCTCGCGGATCAGGCTTATCATTACAAGCCCTGTCCAACGCATTTTGGCGCGTTCACTGGCATGGGAGAGATTTTCGATGGTTCTCGCTACCCTTGGGGCTGGCAAGAGGTAAATTACGATGACAGCCGGTGGGAGAGTGTGGTTGAGCTAGAGCGCGGATACACGGCGGAGGCCCACTGTGACTCCATACTTCCCTACCGCTTGCTGCCGCGCATGATCCCCTTCCTAGAGGAGACCGACGGGGGTCGGTTCAGCCGCACCTATGGCGCCGACACTGCCACCCAGGAGTGCTGGCAAGCTCTGATTGCTGCCGATGCGCCATTGGAAATCGCTCCCCGCAGCCAGGCGCACATCGGCCTCGATGCTGGAGCGCTCACCACCGCCTATCCGGTTCTCAAGGTGAAGGGCGGTTTGGGGGCGGAGATCAAACTGACCTATGGTGAGGCACAATGGCGAGAGGGTAAGAAGGGGCACCGCGATGACCTCGCCTGGGGCACTCTTGATGGGATTTTCGATACCTATTTCCCTGGCGGTGGCGCGGAGACATGGGAACCTTTCCTCTGGCGTTCTTTCCGCCTGGTAGAGCTGGACATTGTCACGGGCGAAGAACCCCTGACCATCGAATCCCTGACGTATCGCTTTACGGCATATCCCTTCAAGATGCGTGGCGCTTTCGAGTGTTCTGATTCCATCCTGAACCGGATGTGGGAAGTGAGTTGGCGCACAGCGCGCCTTTGCGCCCACGAGACCTACGAGGATTGCCCCACGTATGAGCAGTTGCAGTATGCTGGCGATACGCAAGTGCAGACCCTGATATCTTATGCGGTAGCGGGGGACGCCCGCCTGGCGCGACAGGCCCTTTGCCACTTTGACTGGTCGCGCAATTTCGAGGGCATCACTGCCAGCCGGTATCCATCTCGTGTGCCCCAAATCATCCCTTTCTGGAGCCTGTATTGGATTATGATGGTGCACGATTATTACTGGTTCACCGGCGAAGTCGAGGAAGTCAAAAAGCACCTGGACGGCATCGCCAGCGTCCTGCGTTGGTTCGAGAGTCTCATTGGCTCTAGCGGGTTGGTAGAGAAGGTGCCTTATTGGTGTGTTGCCGACTGGTCGCCAGATTGGAAAGATCCCCAATGGGGGCCAGGGGTCCCACCCGGTATCAAAGAAGGGCCTTCCGCCCTGGTGAACTTTATCTTTGCCTATTGTTTGGATATCGCCACAGCGTTGAACCTGATGGCTGGCAAGGAGTATATTATTCCCACCTATCGTGCACAGGCTTCGCGCATCCGGCGGCGCGCCAATGAAGTCTTCTGGTCAGAAAAAGAAGGGCTTTATTACGACCGTCCCGGGGGGCCAGAGGCGAGCCAACTGACCAATGCCTGGGCCATCGTTTGCGGCGCGGCTGAGCTTTGGCAGCAAAATCGTATCCTGCGCAGGCTGACGGACGATCCTTCTCTCTGTCGTGCGGCTCTCTTTGGGCTGTTTTACGTCTTTCGCGCTCTGTCCAAAGCGGGAGCCTATGACCGCGTCTTCGACCTGCTGGCTCCCTGGCGGCGGATGCTGGATATGGGCCTCACCACCTGGGCGGAGACTTTGGATCCAGAAACAACGCGCAGCGACTGCCATGGCTGGTCATGCACGCCCATGTACGAGTTCGCCACCAAGCTCCTCGGCGTGCAACCGGTAGCGCCTGGCTTTTCCAGCGTTTTAATTCGCCCGTTTCCTGGCCACCAGCCATGGCCACGGGGGCCAGTGCCCACGCCTGAGGGG
>CAYPON010000157.1:0-8512 GCA_964412315.1 uncultured Anaerolineae bacterium
GAGCCGCTGATCAAACGGGTGATGGCTGGCGAGGTAAAGCTGCTCCTCACGGAGGAGCCGATCGGCTGGGCGATCACGCGCGGCACGACCAAGGGGGAATCCAAGTTCATCCCCATGACGCCAAGCGACCTGCACATTCGGGTCAGCGCGGGCCGGGCGATGATGAACTATGTGCTCAGCAGTGGGCGCTACGATCTGTTTCAGGGGGTGAATCTGAACCTGAACTTTCCTTCGGTGGTGGGCAAGATACGGGTGGGGGAGCGCGAAGTGGAGTATGGCTATAGCTCAGGCATCTATACCAAGTTCGTTTCCCGTTTTACTCCCATCCGCTCCGTGCCGAGCCAGGAGGAGATAGACGCACTGGGCGGGGGAAAGACGCAACGCGATTGGGAGGCGCGCTTCGAATTGGCCTATCAAAAGTGCGAAAATGAGAACGTCACCTTAGTGGGAGGTGTGGCTCCCACGGCTGTCCTTTTCGCCCGTTACCTGCACCAAATGCATAGCATCTACCCCAAGGATCTCTGGAAAACGCAAATCATGACCTTGGGGAGCGTGCCGGGCATCAACACCCGTTATTCGGCGGCGCTCCATGCCCTTTACGGGTCAGCCGCCATCCGCGAGATTTATGGCGCTACGGAAGGGATGTTCGGCCAGCAACGGGACGAACAGCGGGCGTGGGTGCCCAACTATGATCTCTACTTTTTCGAGGTGGAGACCCGCTCGGGCCTCAAGATGCTGCACGAGATGCGACCGGGCGAGATGGGCAGCCTTATTGTCTCCACGCCTATCCTGGCGCGCTACAAGATCGGCGATCTCATCCTGGCCATGCAGCCACCCTACTATCGCTGCATCGGGCGCGACCAATGGTGGACACCCTTGCGCTATGCCTGGGATGAGTTCATGACCTTTAACCTGGGGCGGCTATAGCTGGCAGGCCCTCCTGCAGTTACTGGAACAGCGGGAGGGCGGCCGGTTCTTGGTAGATCAGCGCCGTCTCATCAGGCCGCGAACCAACAACGATACGCCGAGGATGATCAGGATGAGAGGCCAGATGGCGTTCCAGCTCACCAGTTCCCCCAGACCGATGGCCAGCAGAATGAGGCCGAAAATGACCGTCCCGACCACAGGCCGCCGATAAACTGGCATAAGCAAACGCACGACCGCCTCCAGGAGCACGATCACGCCAGCCCCAGCAAAGATGAGATTCCAGGTGCTGAGAGGCTCTAAGCGATCGAGGAGGCCCGCGTTTCCTGCGAGCAAGACGAGGCCGGCCCAGATGAGCATGGCAGCCCAGGCGGCGGCGTTAACCGGATCGCTGCGCCATTTCTCTTCCCAGCTCTTTTCTTCTCGCTCCTTTTCTTCCTTTTCCTCTTGTTTCTCTTGCTTCTCTTCCTTTTCTTCTTGCTGCTGTTCGGACATGGTCCCCTCCTTGTCAAAGATATGTAGAGCAAGGTTACCTCGCCCCTACTTGCCAGGCCGGTCAGCTCTTTGTATAATTGATCTGGGTAGCACTTTTGCATAAGAAAGGAAAACCGAAATGCGGCAATGGAAGGTAGTGGCAATATTCCTGCTCGTCCTGGCGCTTGCCCTGTCATCATGCCAGTTGGCCGGCCGCTCTCGCAAGGGGGCGGCGCCAAAGAAGCAGCCAACGGCCGCGGCGCGCAAAACACCCACGAGGCCGAAAGTAGCTATCTCTACGCCCGGTACACCGCTGCCAACGCCCACGCGGGCCACATCTACCCCGATCCCAACCAGGCCAACGAACACCAGGGTGGTTTCCACTCGCACCCCGATACCAACGAGTCCGCCAGGTCAGACGGTTACCCGCACTCCCACACTGAGCAAAGGGGAAGCACTGCTGAACGAGCGCTGCACCCAATGCCACAATCTGGACAGGGTCAAAACCGCCAAAAGGAGCCAGGATGAGTGGAGGACGACAGTTCAGCGCATGATGAGCAAAGGCGCAGTCCTGACTCCGATAGAAGTGAACACCCTGGTAAAATACCTGGCGGACACGTTCAAAAAGTGATTGCAGATCACGTTTTACTTATCCAGCAGATGGGCTGCAAATACCGGCCCATCCTTGCAAACCAGCCGGTCCCCGAAGTGGCAACTGCCGCAGAGGCCGATGCCGCAGCGCATCACTCGCTCCAGGCTCACCCAGCAGGGAAGGCCGGCCTGACCGGCACAGCGTGCCAGTGCGTGCAACATCAGCTCCGGCCCGCAGCCGTAGACGCTATTGGGCCAGCCCTGCGCCAATTGAGCCTCTATCGCCGCGACCACTGTGCCCCCGTAGCCAGTGGAGCCATCATCTGTTGCTATTATCATCCTGCTGGCGGATTTCTCAAAATGCCAACGCAGCATTAACTGCTCTGCCGTGCGTGCACCCAGGGCGACGATCACTTCATGTCCCTGGCGACACGCCTGCTTCGCCAGCAGGGTGAGAGCGGCTGCCCCGCTGCCACCGCCGACTAGAAGGTGACGTCGCCCCACCAACTCAAAGCCATGTCCGAATGGCCCCCTGATCCAAATCCGCTCCCCCGGCTGCCGCTCGCACAGGGCGTGGGTGAAAGGCCCCACTGCAGCCACCGTCAAACTAAGGGGTTGATCGTCCATGACGCTGAAGGGGCGTTCCTCGAGGCCGGGCAGCCAGGCCATGGCGAATTGCCCGGGCTGCGCAGGGAGTGCGCCGTCCAGGATGAGCGTGACACCCGCTCGCCCTTCGGGGATGACTTGCAAAACGCGGAAAGTGCGGTACAACCCTTCAGCTATGGGCGCACCCCCTAAAGTCGGATAGTCGCGCATAACCTTCCTGGCGCATCAGATCCTCAAGTTCGCCCAGGATACGGGCGAAGGCTCCCTCGCCATCACGATAGAGCGCAGAGCCAATGCCCACCGCCGTCGCCCCGGCCATGATCATCTGCACGGCATCCTCTCCGCTCAGGACGCCGCCCGTGCCGATGATCGGCAGGTTCACCGCCGCCGCGATCTCATAGACGCAGCGCACGGCGATGGGGCGGAGGGCTGCCCCGGAGATGCCGCCGACATGACCTCCGAGGACGGGCCGCCGCGCCCGCACGTCTATGATCATCCCCGGCCCCAGCGTATTGACCGCAGTCAGGCCGTCCGCGCCGGCATCGGCCACGGCGCGGGCCACGGCGACAATGTCGGGCGTGTTAGGAGAGAGTTTGACGAGCAATCTCCCCGCATAGACGGCGCGCACCGCCGCCGTAACCCCTGCTGCTGCCGCAGGATCGAGGGCGAAGGGCCGCCCGAACTCGCTTTCCACATTGGGGCAGGAGATGTTCAATTCGATGAAATCCGGCTCGGCCTCGGCCACCAGGCACACCGCCTCCCTGAATTCATCCCGCGAGTGACCAAAGACACTGGCGATGAGCGACACGCCCAATAGAGCAAGTTCGGCCTTTGCCTGGCGCAGGATTTCTCGCTCCTCGGCAGCGCCAGGGTTAGCCAGGCCGATGGCGTTGATCAAGCCCGCGCCCCAGTCTAGGACGGTGGGGTTGGGATAGCCCTGGCGTGGCGCCAGGCTGCAGGATTTGGCCGTCACCGCGCCGGCCCCGGCACGCGCCACACGTACTAGCGTCTCAGCGCAGCAGCCCCAAATGCCGGAGGCGAGTACCAGGGGATTGCGCAGCGTGACGCCGCACAACGCGACGCTGGTATCGAGGGCCGCCATCTCAAGCCTCGTTGGCCAGATAACTACGCACCCGCTCCGCGTCGGTGGGAGACAATTGGCCCTGTTCCTGCAAAGCATCCACCAGTTCGCGCAGGGTCAGCGCAGCATGCAGCCGATAACCGTGTCGGGCCAGGTCTTCTCGTCCCCCTTGTTCGCGATCAATGAGCACCACTACATCCTCCACGATCAATCCCTCCGCCAGGAGCGGCTGCAATGCTTCCAGCTTACTGCCACCCGTAGTGATGAGGTCATCCAAAAGGACGACCCGCTCGCCAGCGTAGTATTCCCCTTCGATCTGCCGCTTGGTGCCGTAACCTTTCGCCTCGCGGCGGGGATAGATGAGGGGCACGCCGGTTTGCAGCGAAACCGCCGTGCCAATGGGCAGTCCGGCATAGGGGATGGCCGCGATGCGGTCGTAGGTCAGAGGGTGCAGGAGTCGGGCATAGGTTCTCGCCACCTCGGCCAGCAGTCTGGGATAGGTCACCAGCCGCCGCAGGTCTATATACACTGGCGAATGTGCCCCTGAATGGAGGACGAAATCGCCGAAGCGGACGCAGCCTGTCTCGAAGAGCCTATGTGCCAGCGCGTCTATCTCGTCCTGGCGTGGGTCGCGCGTGGCTTTCCTCGTCGAAGCGAGTTCCGCACGCACACGATTGATCCTGTCGCGCAAAGAAAGAGCCGCCGCGCGCGGGTCGTCGGCATGGAGGATGTCGCGCGAGGAATTGATGATCAGCCCCAGGCCATCTGCTCGCAGCCCGGCGCGCAATACTGTCTCCAATTCCCCACCTTGAGTGCCGATGCCAGGGATGAGAAACCAGGTGCAAGGGGAGGCGGCGCGAATGTCGGCTATCGCGTCGGGATAGGTCGCGCCGATGACCAAGCCGATCCCCCGCCCGCTAGCCCAGGCTTCCGCCAGTCGGGCGATGTGCCGATAGAGGGGCTCCCCGCTCTGCGACCAGTCCTGCACCTCGCCCGCGCTGGGATTGGAGGTCTTGCAGAGCACAAAGACGCCCCTCTCCTCATAGGCTAGGAAGGGCTGCACCCCATCCTGCCCCAGGTAGGGGTTCACCGTCACGGCATCCACGCCCCAAACCTCGTAGGCAGCTCTGGCATAGGCCGCTGCCGTGGAAGCGATGTCATTGCGCTTGGCATCCAGGATGACGGGGATATCCTGCGGGATGCAGGCCAATGTCTCGCGCAGGGCACGCAAGCCTTCCTCGCCCAGTGCCTCGTAAAAGGCGATGTTCGGCTTGTAGGTGCAAGCCAGGTCGGCAGTGGCAGCGATAATCGCTCTGTTAAAGTCAGCCACCGAGCCGTAGCCGGCTGGGATTCGCTCCGGCTGCGGATCAAGGCCAACACAGAGGAGACTATCGCGCTTGCGGATGCTTTCTTCCAGTTTGCGCCAAAAGCTCACGTTTAGGCCTTTCCCAGAACAGCGGCCAGGAGCGCCATACGAATGTACATGCCGTTCTCCATCTGCCGGAAGTAGGCTGCACGGGGGTCATCATCCACGTCATAATGGATTTCGCCGACGCGGGGCAGAGGGTGCATCAGCGCCATTCGCTCCTTGGCCCGTTTCATCAGAGTGGGAGTGATCTCGTAGCAATCCTTGACCACCTCGTACTCGCGCAGGTCGGCGAAACGCTCCTTCTGCACGCGCGTCACATAGATGACATCGGCGGTCTCGATGATGTCCTCTACGGCGTCAATCTCGGCCACGGGTCGACCAGCGGCCAGCAATTCCTCCTTGATCTCCGACGGCAGCCTGAGGATGTCGGGCGAGACGAAGGTGAAGCTAGCGTCATAGAGGCGGAGCAGACGAGCCAGCGAGTGCACCGTGCGGCCATTCTTCAGGTCGCCCATCATCGCCACGTGCAGCCCATCAATCGTGCCCAGCTCGGAATAGATGGTATAGATGTCCAGCAGCCCCTGGGTAGGATGCTCGCCCACGCCATCGCCCGCGCTGATGATCGGCTTGCTGGCGTAGCGGGCAGCGATCTCCGAGGCGCCCACCTCTGGGTGGCGCAGGACAATGACGTCAGCGTAGCATTCCAGGGTGCGGATCGTATCGGGCAGGGATTCTCCCTTGCTCACAGAGGAATACTGCACGCCATGGATCGGGATCACGGAGCCGCCGAGCCGCTCCATCGCGGCGATGAAAGAGGATGAGGTGCGGGTGCTCGGCTCGTAGAAGAGATTGGCCAGGACGTAGCCTTTCAGCAGGTCGGTCGCGCCGACGCGCTTGACGATGCTGCGCATCTCGTTGGCCACGCCAAAGATATAGCTCAGGTCCTCCCGCGAGAACTGCCTGACCGAGACGATGTCTCGTCCATAAAAGGTTGGCCGGCGATCCGGTGCCAGGCCGACGATTTTCCTGTTGTTTGTTTCTACTGCCATTTTCTAACCTCCATTTTCATTTGATTCTTCTCAGTTCTTGCCCATCGCCTGGTTTTGCCAGAACCTGGCCTTCCTCCCAGACGACCCTGCCTCGCAACCGCACGCGCACCACGCGCCCCACTGCCCATTCCCCCGCAAAAGGCGACCAGCCGCAGCGGGTACGGTATCCCTCCCTGGGCAGCCGGTAGGATGCACCGATCTCCACTTCCACATCGCTCTCCTGCGGCGGGCGCAGGCCATAGACGCGCAATGGGTTATGATACGTTAGCTCGATCATTCGCTCCAGCGTCAATCGTCCCTCATCCACGGCGCGGAGCAGCAGCGGCAAGGTCGTCTCCAGCCCCGGCACACCGGGCGGCGGCGTGGCCGACTCTTTTTCGACGCGCGTATGCGGCGCATGGTCGCTAGCGATGATATCCACCAGGGGCAACTTTTGCCAGAAGAGGGCGACGTCCGCGGCGCATGCCAGGGGCGGCTTCATGTACGCATAGGCCCCCAGGCGGGCCACCGCTTCGTCGGAGAGAAGGAGATGGTGGGGAGTGACCTCGCAGGTGACCCGCAGGCCGCGCTGGCGTGCCGCGTCAATTTGCAGAAGGTCGTCGGGATGGGGGACGTGGCAAACGTGGAGACGCTGGTTATGCTGCTGCGCCAGCCGCAAAGCGATAGGGATGGAACGGCTCTCGGCGTGGATGGCGATGGGGCCAGGCCCCGGCCAGGCTTCAAAGACGCGGTGCAGAGCCTGCGGCTCCCTGGTAGTCATATCGCCGAAGGTCTCGTCCAGATAGAGCTTTAGCCCGACCGCCTGGCTTGCCACCTCAACCAATGAATCAATATCGCGCCCGTCGAAGCCAACAAAAAGGCCGTAATCGCTTACGGCCTTTTGCTGAAAAAGTATTCGTTTACGGGAAAAAGCCTCCCCATTGGCAATGGGAGGGGTGTTGTTGGGCATGTCCAGCACCCCGATCACACCTCCCGCCAATGCCGCGGAGGTCCCGGAGAGGACATCTTCTTTGTATGTCGCTCCAGGCTCGCGCAGATGCACGTGCGCATCTATGATGCCGGGCAGGGACAGACTTGACACTCGCTACCTTTCTCGCCACCTCTGGGCAGAAAAAAAGCCCCTCAGCAACTCCATCGCTTTGGGACCCTCCAATGGGCGATATAACCTCCACATGTCAAATCTTGCGCAATTTTACCACGCTATGCCATTCCTGTCAAATCGGCTATAATATCGCTAGAAAAACCACAATTCGTCCGGAAATGATACGAAGAGAGCCAAAATGATCAAACGGGAAGTCGTGCGGTTGGTGCTGGATGGGAAACGTCCGCCCTACGTTCCCTGGCATTTCGGCTTCACCCACGAAGCGTATGCTAAGCTGGTCGAGCATTTCCGCCAGCCCGACCTGGAGGATACCTTCCAGAACCACTTGCTGGACCTGGGCAATGGCGTTGGCTTTTTCGAGGACATCGGCCCGGATCGCGTGCGGGATCATTTCGGCGTGGTCTGGGATCGGAGCATTGACAAGGACATCGGCAATGTGGTGGGTTGCATGCTCCCTGAGCCTACTCTCAAGGGGTATCAGTTCCCCGATCCCCTGGAATCCCGTTTCTTTGCCGACATCCCAGAGCAGGTCACCCGCTTCGGCGATAGGTTCCGCGTCTTCCAGGTTGGGTTCTCGCTCTATGAAAGGGCCTGGACGCTGCGCGGCTGGGCGAATCTGATGATGGATTTCCATGACCACCCTGCCTTCGTCCACGAGTTGCTGAACACCATCGCCGATTGGAATATCACCCAGATCAGCGGCGCGCTCAAATATGACATAGATGGTGTCTATTTCGGGGACGATTGGGGGATGCAACGCGGGTTGCAGATGGGGCCGGCGATCTGGCACGAGTTCATCCATCCTGTGCTGAAACGAATGTATGGGTTTGTGCGTAAAGAAAGTAAGTATGTGATCATCCACTCCTGTGGCGACGTGGATGAGCTTTTCGATGATTTGATCGCCATCGGCCTCCATTGCTTCAATCCGTTTCAGCCGGAAGTCATGGATGTGGATGCGTTGATGGCCAAGTATCGTGGCCGGCTGGCTTTTCACGGGGGGCTTTCCACGCAAAAGACCCTGCCCTATGGGTCGGCGGAGGATGTCCGTCGGGCGACGGAGCATCTCCTGGAGTTGGGATGCGAAGGAGGGTATATTTTCGCGCCAGCCCATGCTGTCGAAGGAGATGTGCCGCTGGAGAATATGCTGGCCTTTATTGAGACGGTGCAGGCACAGCCGGGGTATCGGTAACCTACAATGGAGTCTTAGCCCTTGTGGGTGCCGAAGCCGGGAGAAAACCAGGCCACAAACCCGTTTTCTGCGAGAAAACGGGTTTGTAATATCATCCTGAAAGGGAAGGGAGAATCATATGGGCGAG
>CAYPON010000158.1:0-8500 GCA_964412315.1 uncultured Anaerolineae bacterium
AGGACAAAGCCATCCTGTGTATTCTCGATGATCTTGAGCCTCTGTTCCCCTCCCTCGGTGGGCGAGTCGGCCAACAGGAGGCAATACGATTGGTGTGGCCCACGCCCAACACGCCCGCGAAACTGGTGAAGCTGCGCCAGACCGAAGCGATTAGCCCCTTCGACGAGCATCAGGGTGGCATTCGGCACATCAATACCTACCTCCACGACCGCCGTCGAGACGAGGATATCATACTCGCCTCGCTGAAAAGCCGCCATAGTCCCCTCTTTCTGCGCGCCTTTCATGCGGCCATGAAGGAGAGCCAGGCGCAAGCCAGGAAAGACCTCATCTTTCAGACGCTCATACTCCGAGACGGCGGCTTTCGCCTCGCTTTTCTCCGATTCTTCGATCAGCGGGCAGATGATGAAAGCCTGACGCTTCTTCTCAATCTGGCTGCGCACGAAGGCATAGGCCCGCTCTCGCTCAGCGGGATCAAGCCAACGAGTAATCACCACCTGCCGATGCGGAGGCAGTTCGTCAAGCACCGAAATATCCAGGTCGCCATAGATCGTCAAGGCCAAAGTACGCGGAATCGGCGTGGCGCTCATCACTAAGACGTGAGGGTTATAGGCTTTCTGGCGCAAGGCCATCCGTTGGTTCACGCCGAAACGATGCTGCTCATCAATCACCGACAGGGCCAGATCGTGAAAGCTGCCTCCTTCTTGAATCAACGCATGGGTGCCGATCACCAAGTTTGCTTTACCCGTGGCAGCCTCGCTCCAAATAGCCTCTTTTTCCGCACGTGGCACGCTTCCGGTCAGCAACCGCACCACCGTGTGACCCACCAAATCTCGCAGGCGAGTTTGGGTCTCTGGCACGTCGGCAGCGCGGGCTGCGATCTCGGCCAACATCTTGGTGATGGTACGATAATGTTGCTCGGCCAAAATCTCGGTGGGAGCCATCACCGCCGCCTGTTTCCCATTGGCGATGGCAACGAGCATAGCAATAAGGGCCACAACAGTCTTGCCCGACCCAACGTCTCCCTGCAACAAGCGGCTCATCGCGCTGTTTTTCTGGAGATCGTGGAGAATCTCCTGCAAACTCCGCTGCTGGGCATTCGTCAGTGCAAAAGGTAGGGCAGAGACCACCCCTTTGACCAGTTGCTCATCCACACCCAAAGGCTGCCCTGGCTGCTGTAGCCATTCATGCCGCTGCCGTAACACACCGAGTTGGATCAGCAGAAACTCCTCAAAGCAGAGACGTCGCCGGGCTCGCTCCAACATCTCCCCGTTGTCGGGGAAGTGCATCTGCCGGACGCTTGTCACCAGATCCATGAGATTCAGATTAAGCCGCATAGATGTCGGCAGAGGATCCACCAGTTTCCCGGCCCATTCGTCCACGGCACTTTTCATCAGGCGGCGCAGCCACCTCGGCTTGAGGCCCTCGGTCAACGGATAGATCGGAACCAGCCGTCCAGTATGAAGCAGTTCTTTTTGTAAAGGTTCCCATTCCGGGGAAGAAAAGGTCAGTCGGCCCAGAAATTCATCTACCCGGCCACTGATAACGATCTTGCGCCCCGCCTCTAACTGTTTTTCCAAAAAGGGCTGGTTGAACCACGTTGCCTGGATCGTTCCTGTGCCATCGGAGAGGATGGTTTGCGTGATCGTTTGCCCGCGTTGCGTCGAACGGTTGCTCGTCTCCCAGATAACGCCAGCGATTGTGACCTGCTCGCCATACCTGAGTTCATTGATCCGTTTCAATGCACTGAAATCATCATAGCGACGGGGAAACAGGTAAAGAAGGTCGCGGATGGTGTGCGCGCCCAACCTGGTCAGCCGTCGGGCGTATATCCTGCTGATCCCTTTGAGAGTGTCAATGGGGGCATCCAGTCTGGCATCTGTAGGCTGATCCGCAGGAGAAGGCCCAGGCTGCTTTTTCGGTGGAGGAGCAGCCGTCTCTTGGCGGACGGCCTGCAACTGCCCTTCCAATTCGCGTAGTTTGGCCAGCACACTATCCACAACGCGAGCACGGTTTCCGTGATCCAGGGCCGTGTAGTTTTCCAGCAGAAAGCAAATCTCGACCACCGCCGCCTTCTGTTCCGCAGTGGCCGACTCGGAGGTGGCTTCATCACGCCATATCTCCAGAAACTTGGCCAGGCCACCGACTACAGCACGATTTCGGCAATCCTGGCTCTTTTCCAGAGCAAGTATCTTGAGAAGTTTATCGAAAGCAGACGTCATCCTATATGAACCTCGTCTCAGCTCAACTTGTCTTTTGCCTGGCTAAGACACAGGCCGCACCGACGGTTCCAGGCCCCGCGTGTGAACCGATAGTTATCCCTGCGTCAGCGACCAAGAGGGGATAACCTGGAAAGTAGGGTGATAGTCTGTCCGCTACTCGTTGAGCCATCTGGAGCCCATCCACATGGAGGAGGATAATCTCCTCCAAAGGGCGATAGGACAGGATGGATTCAACCAGACGACCCAGGGATCTGGCTTGAGTTCTGATTTTTTCCGCCAGGTTGACATTGCCATCTTGCACCACGATCAAAGGCTTAATCTGCAGCATTGTCCCCAACAGGCTCGAAGCCCAGCCCACGCGACCGCTGCGACGGAGATACTGCAAATCCTGCACGACCGCTACCAGGCGAAGGCGGGGAATCATACCCTTCACCGTCTCTAGCACCTGGTTGAGCGCCTTGCCATCCCGCACTGCCCGCGCCGCTGCGATAGCCAGCCAGCCCGTGCACATGGATACCTGGCGCGAATCAATGAGGGTCACGTTGATCTCCGGCACCATCTCCGTCGCCAGGTGAGCAACGCCATACAGTGCGCTCAGATTGGACGCCAAATGTATCGAGATGATATGATCGGCCTCTGCCGCGAGTTGCCGATACGTTTCCACAAACACGCCCACCGGGGGTTGGGACGTCTGAGGGAAAGGAGGCGCTTGCTTCAGCTTGGCGTAAAAGTCGGCGCGAGTCAGGTCCACACCATCCCGATAGGTGTTGATGCCGAAATGCACCTGACAGGGGATCACTGTGATGCCAAGCTCAGCCGCTAGGTGGGGAGGAATATCAGCAGTGCTATCTGTGACAACCTTGATCCTCGCCATGCGCTTTACATACCCTCATAGACGATCACTCCCAGCGCTTCAGGCCCCATGTGAACGGCGAGCGATGGGCTATAGGTGTTGATCAGAATCTCCTTGTCTGGGAACGTTTGCGCGATTCGTTCGAGCAAATCCTGGCTCTCGCCAGTCTTCCTGCCGTGTGCGATGATGAGCTTCTCAAAGCGCGCGAATTCCATCACAAACTGCTGCAATCGTTCAATAGCTTTGCCCCGTGTTCTGACCTTCTCTAAGGGCATGATCTCTCCATCCTCGAGGATTAACAGCGGTTTGATGTTGAGCATGGCTCCCAAGACCGCCTGGGACTTGTCTATACGGGCGCTTCGTTCCAGATAATCCAGCGAGTCAACGAAAAAGACAATGTAAATGTGCGAAATCATCCCCCGCAAGAGGCGAACGATCTCTTCCATGGAGCTGCCTCTGGTGGCAGCTTCCGCCGCGGCGATAACCAGCAACCCCAGGCCAAGGGACAGCAACTGGGAATCCACAACGGTGATGCGGCTACGGCCCCAAAACGCGCTGGCGGCCTCCCGTGCATTGACGACCGTGGGGCTGAGCTTTGAGGAGATATGAATGGAGAGAATCTGATCGGTTGTATTGCTAAGCGAGGCATAAGTTTCTCGCAAAGCCTCCACGGAAGGTGCCACAGTCGTCGGCGGTTTTGAACTCGCCGCCAACCGCTCGAAGAACTCATGCGGTGTAATATTCACACCATCGCGCAAAACCTGGCCGTTGAGGTGAATCTCCATAGGGACAACCGTGATCCCCAGCCGGGCCACTGTCGCCGCGGGGATCTCGGCTGTGCTATCTGTCACGATTTTGATCTGACCCATGATTCTTATCTCCTCAAAACGGTCTCATTCCGCCGATATGATGTATCCATAATGGGGTTGCCCACCATTAACCACCTCGATCTCCTGCCCAGGATAGGCCTGCTGGATACGTCCGGCCATGGCCTGGGCTTCAGCCGACGATACCCCCTCTCCATGGTAAATCGTGATGATGTCATAATCTTGGGCCTTCATCTGGGCAAGAAGGTTATCTATCACCTCTTCTATGGTCGTCCCGGCCGCCCTCAGTTCGCCGTTCAGCAAACCGATAACCTGGCCGTTCTGCACGTGCAGGCCATTCACCTGGGCTGAGCGGACAGCGGTGGTGATTTCGGCGGTTTGGATATGCGCCGCAGCCTCCTCCATGACGGCCACATTGGCCTCCAAATCCGCCTGATAATTGAAAGCGAGCAGTGCACTGATACCTTGGGGGATCGTCCTGGTAGACACAACCCGTGCCTCCTTGGTCGTGAACTGTCGGGTCTGTTGAGCCGTCAGGATGACATTGCTATTGTTGGGCAGCAGGATGATGTTCTGTGCGGCGAGGCCCTGCACCGCATTGAGCAGTTCCTCGGTGCTGGGGTTCATCGTCTGGCCGCCAGGCACTACCGCGCTGGCCCCCAGGGTGCGAAAAACCTGCTGAAGCCCTGCCCCGGCGGCAACAGCGACAACGGCGATGTCTGTGATGCCTTCCATAGGCGAGAGAGCTTCGCCGTGGGCCGCCACAAACGCTGCTGACTGCTGCTGCATATTCTCGACAAGGACATCGCTGATGCTTCCAAAACCGATGGCATAGTCAATGACCGCGCCTGGCCTGCCCGTATGCACGTGCACTTTGATCGTCGCGTCGTCCCCGACGACCATAACGGAATTCCCCATAGAAGCAATCGTGGCTCGGATCTGGTCAATAGGAAGATTGCGACCGGCGATGATCAATTGTGTATCGTAGCCATACTCCTTGATTTCCGAAACGGTAGGGGTAGCCAGCGTTATCTGCACCGCTCCCACCTCCACTTTCTCTCCACGGAGCAACCGCAAGGCGCCTTCCAGGATGACGAGAAGCCCCTGCCCTCCAGCGTCAACGACGCCCGCTTCTCGCAGTTCAGGCAGTAGGGAAGGGGTACGCGCCACCGATTTTCTGGCTTCCTCTACGGCGGACTCCAACACCCTCATGAAGTTTTGCCCTTCCGCGGCGGCTCTTTTGGCCGCCGCAGTCGCCTCTCGCGCCACGGTCAGGATCGTCCCCTCCACCGGCTTGATGACCCCTTTGTAGGCGGTACTGACCCCCTCTTCTAAAGCCTCCACGAAATCGGCAACGCGCCACTCTCTCTCACCGCTCAAGACTTTAGCCATCCCACGAAACAATTGGGAAAGGATGACGCCAGAGTTCCCACGCGCGCCCATCAATGCGCCATACGCCACCGACTGCGTCACCCGGTTCACAGTCAATTCGGCAAGTGAGGCCGTCTCTTTCAAGGCGGCTTGCATGGTCAGGAACATATTGGTGCCAGTGTCGCCGTCCGGCACCGGATAGACGTTCAAGGAATTGATCAAATCTATATGTCGTTCAAGCCATGCCATGCCTGCGCTCAGAGCATCCCTTACCGTCTTACCATCGCAACGTAGTGCCGGAGCAGATCCTGCGGAGGAAAAGGATAGCGTTTTCTCTCCCGGGCCTTGATCCTCACTTTGCATTGACAATCCCTTCGACCTCCTCACGCCATGACCACGGCGGGCCTTGCTATTCGCGACATCCCAGATGGCGGCGCTCCCACGGATCAGAACCGCTCGCGCTACTCGGAGGAACTGACGCGCAGACCCTGCACGTGAACATTGACCTGAACTACAGGGATACCCAGCACCTTCTCCACGTTGAACTTGACGCTCTCCATGATATTATGAGCCACTTCCGAAATGCGCATACCGTATTCTAAAACCACATACAGATCAATCACAATCTGGTTGTCCACCAACCTGACCTCAACTCCGCGCCGACTGCTCTCCCTGCCCAAGAGTTCCCCCAGGCCGTGACGAAGGCTGCTCGAGGCCATGCCGACGACGCCGTAACATTCCAGCACTGCCTGGCTGGCAATCGTGGCGATGGCCGTGGGCGATACCTCGATCTTGCCCAGCCTCGTTTCTTCGGACATCCTCTGTCACCTCGTGTTGCCGGAATTTGCCTAAATCCAGCTATTGTGGTATCATGTTATTGTTTGCGTCACTTTCAATCCCAAACGATAAACCACCCAACCAAAGGGGGAGCGATATGTCTGGCAACTGTGATATATGTGGCAAAAATCTGTTGTTTGGTCACAATGTGAGCCACTCCAAACGTAGCACAAACCGCTACTGGAAGCCCAATCTGCAAAAAGTTCGCATCCAGAGAGGGAGCACTTCTATTTCCCTTCGCGTCTGCTCGCGTTGCCTGCGCACGCTGCGCAAAACCTCGTAATAGAGCTTCTGGACGTCAGTAGCTTAGCGCCCGTCCCGACAACCCAAGCCAGCCCCCTGAGGCTGGCTTCTCTTTTCCGGCCCTTTTTGAGATGCCCTGCATCGCTCAGCGCGACATCACGTATGTCACCCTGAGCGAAGCGAAGGGTCTCCGCCCTCACCCTTCCCTCTCCCAGTGGGAGAGGGAAGGGTGAGGGGAAACGCTTCGCTCAGCATGACATGACGTTCAGGGCAGCCACGCGGAGCCTGCGGATAGCTTCCGCGATGCTCACCTCGGCGGCAAAGATGGCCACTCCCGCCACCAACACGTTCGCCCCCGCTTTTACCACTGTCGCTACAGTCTCGCCATTTATGCCGCCATCCACCTCGATGTCGCAGGCCAGTCCTCGGCTCAGGATCATCTCTCGCAACCGTTTGATCTTGGCCGGCATGGTGGGGATGAAGCGTTGCCCGCCGAAGCCGGGGTTCACGGTCATCAATAGCACCTGGTCTACATATGGCAGAATCTCCTCCAGTGAGGCCAAAGGGGTCGCCGGGTTGATAGTCACCCCCGGATGTTTGCCCAAATCCCTGATCTGCTGTATCGTCCGGTGCAGGTGTGGACAGGTCTCCTGATGTACCGTGACAATGTCCGCGCCCGCCTCTGCAAAAGCAGCGACATACCTTTCCGGCTTTTCTATCATCAAATGTATATCCAGGGGGAGATGGGTACATCGTCGTACCGCCTCGACAACGATCGGGCCGGCTGTGATATTAGGGACGAAATGTCCATCCATGACATCTAGATGGATGTAGTCGGCTCCCCCCGCTTCCGCCTCTCGCACCTGCTCACCGAGGCGTGCGAAATCCGCCGATAAGATAGAAGCTGCGATCTTGATCATCATTTTTCCCAGTAATCATACACGCATTAGGCAAAAATGCAAGAGCTTCCCAATTTTAAGGTTGGTATTCCTCCCTTTTTCGAGATCGCAATTCGCCACACCCTGCCTTGATCTCCACTCCTCTCCCGACCCGCAGGGTGTTGGCGATGCCTCCTCGCTTCAGTTCGTTTTGGAAAGCGAGCACACGCGGGCGAGGCGAGGCTGTGTAAGGGCCATCACCACCAGGGTTCAGCGGGATGAGGTTCACGTGGCAGAGCATCCCCTTCAAAAGATGCACCAACTGCCGCGCCTGGGCCGGTTCATCGTTGACGCGATCTATCAAGGCATACTCGAAGGTGATGCGGCGTCTGGTTTGCTCGACGTAGCGACGACAGGCGGGGATAAGCTCGTGCAAAGGGTACTTTTTGTTAAGCGGCAGCAGTTGATCGCGCAAAGCATCATCGGCGGCGTGCAGCGAAACGGCCAGCCCCACCTGGAGAGCCTCCTGGGCCAGCCGTTCTATGCCGGGGATGACGCCCGCCGTGGAAATGGTGAAATGCCTGGCTCCTAAATCAAAACCCCGCGCATCATGCAAAGTTTCAATCGCCTGCCACATGGCTTCGTAATTTAGGAGCGGCTCGCCCATACCCATCAGCACCACGTTCGTGATGTGTAGGCTTTTCGCCTGCTGGAGGCGGGCGAAATGGAGGACTTGATCCACGATCTCGCCTGAGGTGAGATTGCGGCAGAAGCCGCTGCGGCCTGTCGCGCAGAAAGGACAGCCGATCGGGCAGCCCACCTGGGTGGAGACGCACACTGTCTGCCGCGCATCGTAAAGCATCAATACGCCCTCTATCGTCTGTCCATCCGACAGTTCAAAGAGCACTTTCTCCGTCTGTCCATCCGGCGACAAAAGGTGCGCCAACGGTCGCAAAGCGGCGATGGAGGCCGCTTCCGCTAACTTGTCTTGGAGCTTTTCCGGCAGGTTGGTCATCTGGGCAAAATCGGTCGCCAGGGCGCGATATATCCATTGGTGGATTTGCTGCGCCCGGTAAGCAGGCTCCCCCAAAGAAGCCAGCCATGACTGCAATGCCGGGTAAGTGAGATCAGTCAAGGCGACTTTTTGTGTCAAACGGCACTCGACAGTGTCCATAGTTTCCCGACAGAAAAGAGCTAGGCCGCCACCAGGTGGCAAAATATGTCTCAGTATACCAAGTTTCACTATCCCGGTCAAGTTATCCGGCCCAATTA
>CAYPON010000159.1:0-8395 GCA_964412315.1 uncultured Anaerolineae bacterium
GAAGCTTTTGCCGTGCAAGCCCATCAAGTGCATAAAGCGATCCATGACATAGGCAGCCCGCGCCATGTAGCCGATATCCTCCATCAGGCCCATCACGGCGAAAAAGATGAGAAGGATCGGCGTAAAAGTGACCACCGTACCTACCCCGCCGAGCACCCCTTCCACCAACAGATCGGTGAGCCAGGCCGGCGCGCCAGCCAAATTGGCCCGCAGGAAGTTGGCCGTGCCATGCACAAGATAGGTATGCAGGAGATCCTGCAGCGGCGCCCCCAGGTTATAGGTTAGCCAAAAGATCAGGCCGAGTATGCCCGCCAGCACCACCAGCCCCCAGAAAGGATGGGTGGCCACCTGGTCGAAGCGCGAAGTGAGGGTGATCTGCCCGGCACGAGGCCGCACGACCGCCGCGCGCACCATCCGCGCCACCCACTCGTACCGCCCCCCCGCCACAGCAATCACCGCATCTTCATGGCTGCGGAGGATTTCCGAGACCCTGTCCCACACTTCGTGCGGTAGCCGCTCCTCCATCATACGGCTGATCTCCGCATCCCCCTCCAAAAGCTTGAGCGCCACCCACTGCTTCGGATACTCCGCAGGGACATGGTCGGCAATGAGGAGCATGAGTTGCTCTAGCACCTCCTGGTGATCACGGCGAATCTCGGGGCGCTTCGGTTCGTAGGGGGTTCGCCCCTGGGCCACATCATCCACCGTTTGCATCAACTCCTTGGCTCCCTGCCCCTTGGTGGCGATCAGGGGCACCACAGGCACACCGAGGGCCGCCTGTAACACCTCTGGCTCGATGTGAATCCCCTCGCTCTCGGCCATGTCCATCATGTTCAGGCCGACCACCACCGGCGCTTCCAGATGCAAGAGTTCGGCCACCAGATAGAGGTTGCGCTCTAACACCGGCGCACTCAGCAGGGCCACTACCACATCTGGCCTGGCGCGGAGGATATACTCGCGGGCGATGATCTCCTCCAGTGAGTTTGCTGTCAGGCTATATGTTCCTGGCAAATCCACCAGGGTGACTTTTGTACCATTGTAGGTATAGATTCCCGTCTTTTGCTCGACAGTCTTGCCGGGCCAGTTGCCGACATGTTGATTCAGGCCGGTGAGCAGGTTGAAAACGCTAGACTTGCCCACATTCGGCTGCCCGGCCAGAGCTACTGTGATCTCTTTTTTCTCAGACATGTTCACCTTTGCTGACGAGGATTTTCGCTGCCTCACCGCGTCCCAGAGCGACTCGGCTGTCGCGCACCATAACGATCAGCGGGCCACGCCCATAGTTCTGCACCATCCGTACTTCGGCCCCGACCGTGAAGCCCAGTGTCGCTATCCGGCTCATAAACCCCCGTCCACCCTCCAGGCGGCGAATATAGCCCACCTCACCTGGAGCCAGGGCATCCAGTGACAAAACCTCAGGAGTCGCGTTCATCATTTGGCATCGTCCTCCTTCTTGGGCATGTCTTCCACGGGCATGATCCTGATCTGCTCGGCCACCGTCTCGGCGATTGTGTTACGTTCTCCCGCAATGCGGATGGTGACGCTCTGCATGGCAGGCTCCACTTGCACCATCTCCACCAAAGCCCCTGGCTTCAATCCCGCCCGGTCCAACGCGCTCAAGAAAGCTGCATCCTCGTTCATCACTGCCACGATGCGGCCAGTCCGCGTTGTAGGCAATTCCGCCAGGGTGAGGGACTTTTCGAGAGAGGACTCCCCTCCAGGGAAGGGGATGCCGTGGGGGCAACTGCCCGGCTGCGCCAGGTGAGCCGTCAGGTATTCTTCCAGCAAATCGGAGGTAGCGTGCTCCAGGCGGCACGCCTCTTCGTGCACCTGGTGCCAGGGAAAGCCCAACACATCGGTGAGGAGCCGCTCCCAGAGGCGATGCCGCCTGACCATGGACTGTGCTCGCTGGTGGCCCGCCGGGGTTAAGGCCACCCCTTTGTACGGCGCGTAGGTGACCAGTCCCCGCTCCGCCATCTTGCGCACCATCTCGTTCGCGGAGACGGAGGAGATGGCCAGCCGTTCTGCCAAAGCCGTCAGATGGGCAGGCTCCCCCTTCTCCGTCAGGCGGTAGATCGCCTCCAGGTATTCCTCTACAGCAGGCGTGGTTTTCCCCTCAGACATAAAAGGCATACCTCAACAAAATATTTAGGTATGCCTAAATTATACACGATTTCTGATTTTTGTCAAATTTCAGCGCAGGATCAAAGGCAGAAAGCACAGGAACGGGGTAGGGGTTGCCGTCGGCGTAAGTGTTGCTGTCTCAGTTGGCGTCGCAGTATTGGTTGCCGTCGGAGTCGGCGTTGGTGTGCCGGTTGGAGTAGGCGTCAGTGTGCCAGCCGGTGTTGCAGTGCGCGTTGGCGTTAAGGACCGCGTTGGTGTATCGGTTCGTGTTGGTGTATCCGTCCGTGTTGTCGTCACTGTCCGCGTCGGTGTATCCGTCCGCGTTGGCGTTACGGTATGAGAGGGCGTCGAGGTGCGCGTTGTCGTCATGGTCGGTGTTAGGGTATGGGTCTTTGTTGGCGTTACGGTGCAAGTAGGCGTCGAGGTGCGCGTTGCGGTCAGCGTCGGCGTTGGCGTCCGCGTGTGAGTTGCTGTCGGCGTCGGCGTGGTCTCACCGGTAAAGCGCAGGATGAGCAGCCCCTCGCTGCCATGGGCGACGTAGGCCAGGCCGCGCGCCACGACCACGCCCCGCGCCTCCCCCGATGTGTCATAGAAACCAACCTCGCGGGGATGAGCCGGGTCGGCTACATTGATGACGCGCAGGCCAGCCCAGCCGTCGGCGACATAAGCATAGCTTCCCGAGACAGCCACGCCTAAGGCTCTCCCTGGCGTGTCGTAGGAGCCTACCTCGCGCGGGTGAGCAAGCTCGGCCACATTGATGATGCGCAGGCCACCGCTTCCATCGGCGACGTAGGCAAAGTTGCCTGCCACAGCGACGTCCAGGGCACTCCCAGGCGTGTTGCAGGAGCCAACCGGCCTGGGGCCAGTTGGACTGGCCACATTGATGATACGCAGGCCGCTGCTTCCATCGGCAACATAGGCATGGTCCCCTAACACAGCCAGGCCCAGGGCAGTGCCTGGTGTATCCCAGAAACCAGACGCGCTCGGGTTTGCTGGGTTGGTTACATTGACAATGCACAAGCCCGCGGTTCCACCGGCCACGTAAGCGTAATTGTCCACCACCGCCACATCATAGGCCCATCCTGGCGTAACGAGGGAGCCACCCGCGCGGGGGACAGCCGGATTGGCCACATTCACAGTATGCAGGCCGGCCCATTGAGCGGCAACGCAGGCGAAACTGCTCACCAGGGCCACGCCGCTGGCGTATCCTGGCGTGTCGTAGGAGCCGACCTCGCGTGGCGCAGCCGGGCGGGAGATGTTCACCATGCGCAGGCCAGCCCAACCATCGGCGATATAGACGAAACTGCCCGCCACGGCCACGCTGCAGGCGTCGCCCGGCGGGTCATAGAAGCCAGCCTCTTCGGGGGTAGAGGGAGGGGATATATCCACAATGCGCAAGCCTGCGTCATAATCGGCGACGTAGGCCAAGCCGCCCGCAACGGCCACGTCCAGCGCATATCCCGGAGTGTCGTAGGAACCGGCCTCGCGGGGCGCAGCCGGATTGGACACGTTCACGATGCGCAGGCCCCCGCCGCCGTCGGCGACGTAGGCGAAGCCACCCGCCACAGCGACGGCCCAGGTATCCCCTGCCGTATCATAGAAAGCAGCCTCACGGGGTGCAGCCGGATTGGACACATTGACGATGCGCAGGCCGCCGCTTCCATCGGCGACGTAGGCGAAGCCGCCCACTACTGCCACGCCCCAGGCGCTGCCCGGGGTGTCATAGACACCAACCTGTTGAGGGGCTGCTGGGTTGGATACGTTGATGATGTGCAGGCCCCAACTCTCATCGGCAACGTAGGCGAGATTGCCAGCTACAGCCACATCCCAGGCGTAACCAGGGGTGTCCAAGAAGCCAATCTCGCGAGGCGCGGCTGGGTTGGACACATTAACGATGCGCAAGCCACTGAAGCCATCAGCGACATAGGCGAAGTTGCCGGCCACGGCTAGGCCCAGTGCACTCCCTGGCGTGTCGTAGATGCCGAGCTGTCGGGGGGCCGCCGGGTTAGCCACGCCGATGATATACAAGCCGCCACGCCCATCGGCGAGGTAGGCGTTGCCGCCCGCCACCGTCACCCTCCTTACAACATCGGGCAGGAGGCCTGTCTGGCCGACCACGGTGGGATGGGTCGGGTTGGTGACATTCAGGATGACCAGGCGACGCCCAAGGCCGAGGTAAACGTAGCTGCCCTGGAGAGCCACAGCATAGGTAGCGCCACCGACTTGGCCCACGAATTCGACGTTGTGCGCCCACTGCGCCTCCATCCCATCACCGTCCCAAGGGGAGGGGCCCGGCCCTTGCGCCGCTGCCGTTTTCATCACCAGTAGAGCCAGGCTAATGACGACTGCCAATGCGGTGAACGATCGCCTTTTCACTACGTTCCTCCTTCCCGATGCGCGCGGATAAGCTGCGGCTTCTTGCCCTCGCTAACCCTTGGCCCCTTCCTCTCCCGAGACCTGGGAAAAGTACACGCCTCATTTTGCATCATTATCCATCTTTTGTCCAAAAGCCTATCGGACGTCCGGGCGAAATAGCTTTTGTAAGAATTCATCTATCATCACTGTTCATCTGTTACTATCGTCCGCTTTTGCGATTTCGGCCTTCCGCTTCTCGTTCTCCTCCGCCAACTGCCGAAAGAGGCGGCTGATCTCCGGGATCGGCATCTTGGCCGCCGCATCCCGGTAGAAGCGGCCCATCATCTCTTCCAGGGCAACGGCCTGGCGTTGAAGGGCGGCCTCGTCGGCCTTGGGGTCGAGAGCTACGCCATAGTCGTTACTATCCAACCCACGGATAGATTCCAGGATCATCTCCGCCACACCTTCCCGCCTGGCCCGTTCCAGCCGCTGTAACCTCCTGCCGCAACCCTGCCGCAGCATGCGAAATGGCTCCTCCAGCCTGCCCCGCGCTGCCGCCTCATAGAAGGCCACGGCCAGCTCCTCCAACTGGATGGCAAAGCGCAAAATCGCCCCAAATGTCCCTAGTTCCATGCTTCCCTCAAAGATAGCTGACAGCTTCTTAGAACCAGCGAGTGATGACCACTTTGCGGTCGGTGAAGAACTGGATCGCGTCGCGGCCCTGGCCGTGCAGGTCGCCAAAGAAGGAGCTTCTCATCCCGGCGAAGGGGAAGGTGGCAATCGGCGCAGCGATGCCGATGTTGATGCCGATGTTACCGCAGTGCACGCGGTAGCCGAACTCACGCGCCCACTTGCCGCTCGTCGTAAAGAGGGAAGCGGCGTTGCCATAGGGGATGCTCTCGATAACAGCCACCGCCTCATCAAAATCGGCCACGGCGATGATGCCGAGCACAGGGCCAAAGATCTCCTCGCGGGCGATGATCATCTCGGGCCGCACTCTGTCGAAGATCGTCGGCCCGATGAAATAGCCGCCCGCATAGCCCTCCACGCGCACCTCCCGGCCATCCAGGACCAATTCCGCGCCCTCCCGTAGCCCCTGCTCAACGTAACCGAGGATGCGCTCCAACGCGCGGCGCGAGGCCACTGGCCCCATCTGCACCGTCTCGTCCAACCCATCGCCGACCTTGATGCGGCTGGCAGCCTCCACCAGTTGCTTTCTCAGCGGCTCATAGGCTCCCCCCACCGCCAGGACGAGCGACCCGGCCAGGCAGCGCTGCCCCGCGGTGCCGAAGGCGGAGGTGAGGATGTTCGGTATGGTGCGCTCCAGCACAGCATCGGGCATGACCACCAGGCAATTTTTAGCCCCCGCCTGGCATTGAGCGCGTTTGCCGTGCGCCGTGGCAGTGGCGTAGATATACCTGGCCACCGGAGTCGAGCCGACGAAGGAGACTCCGGCCACGTCCGGATGAGTCAGGAGAGCATCCACCGTCCCCTTGGCCCCGTTGACGAGATTGACCACGCCAGGCGGCAGGTCGGCTTCGTCCAGCAGCGCAAAGAGCCGGTTCTGGCTGACGGGACAGACCTCCGACGGCTTGACGATGTAGGTGTTGCCGCAGGCGATGGCATAGGGCATGAACCAGAAAGGCACCATGGCCGGAAAGTTGAAGGGAGCGATGCAGCAGAAAACGCCCACCGGCTGCAAGATAGCGGTCTCATCAATGCCCGCGGCGATGTCTTCGGCATTGTAGCCCATCATCAGCGAGGGGACGCCCGCCGCCACCTCCACGTTTTCGATGGCACGGCGCACTTCGCCACGCGCCTCGTCTATGATCTTGCCATGCTCCTGGACGATAGTGCGAGCCAGGTCCTCAAAATGCTCTTCCAACAACGCTTTCAGCCGGAACATGTGGCGGGCGCGCACCATGGGCGGCGTCTCTCGCCACTCCTGGAAAGCCACCTTCGCTGCGGCAACCGCCCCGTTGACCTCTTGCACGGTGGAGAGGGGTACCTGAGCGATGACCTGGCCGGTGGCGGGGTTGTGCACATCCAGGAGTTCTTTCGACGGCGACGCTAGCCACTCGCCGCCGATATAGTTCTTGAGGGTTCCGTAGCTCATGCTGGGGTGACTCCTTTGAGGTTACTGGCGTGCGCCTGGCACGCGGTAGATGCGGATCACGGGATCGTGCATCGGCACGGGGTACCCCGTGAACTCCACGACCAGGGGCCACTGCGCAAAAAGCGACTCGTAGAATTGTCTCTGCGTTGGATAAGTGACGCTATCTACAAAATAACGGTTATACATAGAGGAGCTTACCACGACGTAATCATATCCCTGCTCCTGGTAGAAAGCTAGGGTGTGGTCGGCCAACTTGTTGAAGAACTTGACCTGGTAGCGTGGCTGCTTTGTCCCTGGTTTCCAGGATAATTCCAACGTCGGGCAATAGGACTCCACGGCGATTTTCGCACCAGCGGGGATATTCTCCTCCACCCAACGTTTGGCGATGGTGCGCGTGTCCTCCTGAGATAGCCAATAGTCAACGACCAACTGCTGTCGCAGCGGCGCGCCCACGAGCAGGATGGCAACGCCCAGCACGCCAAACGCCTGCATCACAGCGGTCAGTCGCTTGCCCAGCCGCGACCGCTTAATCCGCGCCGCCAGCCAATCGAGCAACTCGGCGATCAAACGGCCAGCGAACAGGGCGAGAAAGGGGAGGATCGGGATGACGTTGCGGGCAAACCGCACCCGTTGCGCCGAGATCAGGGCATAATAGAACACCGGGAAGACGAGCAGCAGCAGGTCCTTCCGCGTCCGCCTGACCAGGGCGGCATAAAGTACTCCCAGACCCGAAACCCAGGTCAGGATGGGGAACATCCCCTCGGTGTACAGGTAGCGGGCGAACCAAAGCCAGCTATCGGAGCCTTCAAAGCCATCGTGGCCCGTCTGGTAGTGCTGTAGGTGAAAGTCCAGCGTCCAGCGAAAGGTGGGGTAATCGAGCACCGCATACGGGGTCGAGCCGAGGAAGGCGGCGGCAGCGGCGAGGGGGATTGTGACCAGGGCCGGATCGAGCAGTTCACGCCAGCCTCGGCGGGTCAGGAGAAAAGCCAGACCTGTCACGACCAGCACCAGGCCGGCGTTGTATTTGGTGCCCGCCGCCAGCCCGGCCATCAGTGCGCTTACCGTCAGGTCGGCCAGGCGGCGCGTGTCCAGAGCACGCGCCGCAAAATAAAGGCAACAGGCGGCGAAGAAAGTGCACGGGATGTCAGGGGTGATATAGTGCGAGTTCCTGATGTGCAGGGCGGTTCCGGCCAAAGCGAGCGCCGCCCACAGGCCCACTTCCCTATTGAACAGCCGCCGCCCCGTGGCATAGACGACGGGGACTGTGGCCGTGCCGAAGAGGACGGTGGCCAGGCGGCCCCCCTGGTAAATGAACCCCTGCACAGTGAGGTCGTCGAAAGCCACGCCCCGCCAGGCAGCCCAGGCGCGAACCGCCAGCCGCGTGATCGAGATGACCAAAACTTGCAGGTATATGTACAGAGTAGGATAAGCAACCGGGGGCGAATAATCAAACCAATGGGGATTCAGGTCTTTGGTGCGTTCGATGAGCAAAGAGTGATTCATGATGGCAGGCTCATCGAGGTGATAAACATAGGGCAAACCGAAATTCGAGCCGTAAGCCCGAACAGCCGCTGCCAAGAGCAAGATGACCAACAAGGATAGCGAGGCGAGATGGCGCGTCCACCGACCATCTCGGCCGCCGCTTAGCTCTTTATCGCTATTACTCATGAGAGTGCGTCCCCAGCTATCAGCTTTCAGCGCGAAAAAGGACTACTGCCAACGGACTTCTGGAATGGATTAGGCAGATGCAGGTGCTGTCTCTTATACACATCTGACGCTGCCGACGAATAGAGAGGTGTA
>CAYPON010000160.1:0-8389 GCA_964412315.1 uncultured Anaerolineae bacterium
CTTCGCCCTGGCGCACATGCTCCCACTGCTTGATGGTCTGCTGGGCAGAGTATCCCCGCTGTTTGGCGTCTCGCACGATCCGCCGCAATAGCCGTGTATCGGTCGTGGGGATGCGATTGTGATGATCAATGTTCAACTGGGTGAGGCAGGACGCATAGACGCGGAAGATGGCCTCTTGAGGGATGCTGGGTACCAGGTCGGGATTCATTCCATGGATACCTTCCACCAGTATTACGTGATCCGGGCTGATGCTGATGGTATCGCCCCATTCTCGTTTGCCTGTGCGAAAGTTGAAGCGAGGGAGCGTGACCTCGCGGCCAGCCATCAAGTCCAATAACTGCTGATTGAAAAGCTCCAGATCGAGGGCCTGCAACTCCTCAAATTGATAGTTCCCCTGGTCGTCCCTGGGCGTTTTCTCCCGATCCAGGAAGTAATCGTCAAGCCCCAAGGCGATAGGGCGGATGCCATGCACCAACAGTTGCACTGCCAGCCGCTTGGCGAAGGTTGTCTTGCCAGATGCGCTAGGGCCGGCGATCAATACCAGGCGCGTCTGCCCGCGACGAGCGGCGATGGTGCCGGCGATTTCGCTGATGCGGTGCTCGTGCAAGGCTTCATTGACCAGAATGGCTTCCCGCATACGGGACATTTCTATCACCTGATTCAACGTGCCCACGTCCTCGATGCCCATCAGTTCCATCGTGTGGCGATATTCGCGGAACATGGCGGCCAGCTTGGGTGAGTCGCGGAACGGCGGGAGCTTGTTAGGTTCGTAGCGGCGAGGGAAGCGCAGGATCAACCCTGGTGGGTGTGGCTGAAGGGCAAAAAGACTCAGGTAGCCGGTGGAGGGAGCCATGTAGCCGTAAAAGTAGCCTCGCACATTATGCAAAGAGTAAACCACCAGGTAGTCCTTGCGGCGGTAGTTCAGCAGGCGCACCTTGTCGTCATAACCTTGTTTCCTGAACATCTCAACAGCTTGTTGCAGAGGCATCCGCTCTTTGACGATAGGGGCAGTTTCCGCGACGATCTCGCGCATTCGTTTCTCCAGCCGTTTGATCTCCTCCTCGCTGAAAGGCTCCCGTCCTCGCACCTCGCAATATAAGCCGCTCAGGGTCAGTGAATGATCAATGAGCATACGAACATCAGGATACAGCTCTTGCGCGGCAACCACCATGAGAAAGCAAAGCGAGCGCTGGTAAATGCGCATACCATCGCCGGTCGTGATGTCCAACGGCGTGACCTGCACATCGCTATTGATCGGGTGGGTAAGCTCCCGGACATCCTCGTTCACCAGGGCAGCGACAATCGGCGGCTCTGCCTTCGGAAAAGCCTGCTTGATGAAACTCTCCAAAGGTGTGCCCACAGGCCCTTCAAAGATTCGCCCATCAGCGAAGCGAACCTGCACATTTTGGCGTGGTTGAGCCGGTGCGATCCCGGCATTCAGTTCTGACATGTTACGATTCTCCGAACGCACGTCGTCGCGCAGATTGAAGCATCCCCGTGCTTCAGCCATTGAATAGGGACTATTATTATAGGCAAAATGGCTTACAAGTCTAAATGGCACTACCGGCTTGCTCCACATTACATAAGATGCAAAAGTCATCTCCCCGGTAATCCTAACCCTCAGAGATTGCCCGGACTTGTTGGTGTCAATCGGTTGTGATATAATGAGAGTGAGCTAATATAGCCGGATGCTCTGCCACACGGGGCGTAAGCCCACCATGCAGGCCATGGCTACCGGCCAGGAGGGACCGCCTGATGGAAAAGACTGCCGAGATCGCGACGATGACTGCTCTCTCGCCACGCATCGCCCGGCTGCGCGAGCGGGTCTTGGCGCGCGGGGGAGCGGCCCAGGGAGTGCCTGGCTATCGCGCCTGGGCGTCTATGCTGGCGCATGAAAAGTATGGAGCGCGCACCTGGGGCCAATACCGGGCTTATATGCTTCTAGCTCTGGTGGAGATCGCGCCCCTGGGCATCACGCAGGATGAGCGACTCGTCGGCGAGCATCTGTTCAGCGACCAGGCGATGGCCCTGGATTTCCCCTATCCCTGGAGACAATGGGGAGAAGAGGCGGAAAAACAGCTTGCCGCCACGAGCTTGCCGGAGGAGGTCAAGGCACAGATCGCAGACTTCTTTCGGCGCGAGCAGGTTTGGCGCGAGTCCCCTTATGTCCGTCTGGAAGAACGGAGGCCAGAGATGGCGCTCTCCGGCTTTAACAAAGGTATCTTCGTGGCCGGCGGCTGGACGGAGAACCACTCCATACGCGATTTCGCCAAAGTGGCTCGCCTCGGCTTTCGCGGTATCCGCCGGGAGGTGGAGGATGCCATGGCTGCCTGCGACCTCACCGACCCGGAATATGCCGGGAAAACGGCCTTTTGGAAGTGCGCTTTAGCCGTCTGTGATGCGGGGATCTGGCTGGGGCAGCGGTATGCTGAAGAGGCACGCCGCCAGGCAGCCTTCTGCGCCGATCCGCAACAACGGGCGGAACTGGCAGAGATCGCCGAGGTTTGTGAGCGCGTCCCGGAATATGGCGCATGGACGCTCCGCGAAGCGATTCAGGCCATCTGGTTCGCTCACATGCTCACCTGCGCTGAGGATCACATCAACGCCAACTCCCTCGGGCGGCTCGATCAGATCCTCTATCCCTACTACGAGCGTGACCTGGAGGCAGGCCACCTGACGCGAGAGGAGGCGATAGGGTGGATGGAGGAACTGGCCTGCAAGCTCTATCGCGATTACGACGTGCAGCAAATCTGTCTGGCCGGGCAGACGCCGGAGGGGCGCGAGGGCTGCAACGAGATGACCTACATTATCCTGGAGGCCACGGAGCGGTTGGATTTCATTCGCTGCCTCTCCGTGCGGCTGCATCGGGGAAGCCCGCGACGATTGCTGCGCCAATGCGGGCGCATGTTGATCAAGGGAGGTGGCATACCTTTCTTCTTCCTTGATGAACGGATCGTCCAGGCACTCGCTGAACGCGGCATCCCCCGCCAGGATGCGCTGGACTACGCGCCCATAGGCTGCGTGGAGATCACTATCCCTGGCAAAGCGACCTCCCACGCCGTCTCCGGCGCGCTCAACGCCGCCAAGTGCCTGGAATTGGCGCTCAACGACGGCCTGGATCCACTAACGGGACGCCAAGTCGGCCCGCACACCGGCGCATTCGCCGAGTTCGATGGCTTTGCGGCTCTGGTCGCCGCCTATAAAGCGCAGGTAGAGTATTTCACGCAGCTCATCGTCAATGGTTGCAACTATGGCCAGCAGTTGCAGATCGAACGCGGCCCACTGCCCTGCCTCTCTACCCTGACCGATGATTGCATCCAGCGCGGGCGCGATCTGAACGATGGCGGCGCGCGCTATAACTACCACTCCATCATGTTCTTCGGCGCGCCCAACGTGGCGGATTCGCTCTATGCCCTGAAACGCTTCGTCTATGACGAGCGGGCGATCTCGCCCGCAGAGTTATTGGCCGCGTTGCATGCCAACTTTCAGGGCTATGAGCCGTTGCGACAGCGGCTCTTGCACGCTCCCAAGTACGGCAACGACCAGCCCGGGGTGGATGCCCTGGCAGCCATGGCCGCGGCCCACTTTTGCGATTACCTGACCCGCTTTCGTGCCCCCTTCGGCGGCTTTTACGTCGCCCATCTTTTCACTTTCCTCTGGCATCTTGACTTTGGGCGAGCCACCGGCGCCACGCCGGACGGGCGCCGCGCGGGCGAGCCTTTGGCCTACAGCCTCTCCCCGCAGCAGGGCCGCGACCGGCAGGGGCTGACGGCGATGATGAGTTCCCTGGCGCGCATCCCCCACGAGAAAGCTGCCGGAAGCTCCTCGGCAATCATCGAGATAGACCCCTCGCTAGTGCATGATGAGGGCGTCTTCGCCGACATCCTGGCCGCGGCGATTGAGATGGGCATCGGGCAGATGCAATTCAACGTCACCACGGCGGCGCACCTGGAGCTGGCGCGGCGCGATCCTGAGCACTATGGCAATATCGCCGTGCGCGTCTCTGGCTATAGCTCGAAATTCTGCTTGCTGACGAAAGAGTTGCAGGATCATATCATCGCCCGAACCAAGCACAAAAGGTGAGAGGTGATTGAAAGCGTATGTCCACCATTTTGCAACAGATGCCCAAGGTTTTGGAACTATATCTGGAGATCACCCAGTATCCTATCCTGGCGCAGAAAATCCGGGAGCGCATGCGCCAGGAGATATTTTCGCGCGGCGTCATTTCTCAGGCCGCCTTTGAACACGAGGTGCGGGAGAAGGCCATCCTCTCACAGAGGCGAGAAGGGCTTGTGGAGCCTCTGGTAGAAGAACCACCCGAGGTCTGGGAGCAGCGGCTCAAGCTGGTCCGCGACCACCTCACCGATTTCTATTTTGCCTATAACCTGCCCCATGACCTCTTCCAGAGCATCGTCCAGTCGGTTATCGGCGAAAGGGTACCCAGCCAGGAGGTCATCCTCTCGTTCAATCCCGAATTGGCTCCCTGGGACATGCTTTTTGCCCAGGCAGAGCAGTATGAGAACGCCCCTCCGGAAAAGCAGAGTATCGTCAAGCCACACTTGCAGGAGATCATTGTCGTCCTCATCAAAAGCATGATCAGCGATCAACTCCGTTTCGTCGGTGTGGCCAAGGAGCTATTCACCATTGAGGATTTGAAGGAAATCCGCCGGCGTCGCATCGGGCGCGGGAAAATCGGGGGCAAAGCCGCGGGCATGATGCTCGCCTGGAAAGCCTTACAGCGTTCAGGTGGGGGGGAAGATTTCGATATCAGCAAAAACGTCGTAATCCCGGACTCTTACTTTATCGGCTCCGACGTGTTCTACGACTTTCACTCCCTCAACGGGCTGTTCGACTTTATCAACCAAAAGTACAAGAGCAAAGAAGAGATCGAGGCGGAATATCCAAAGGCTCAGGAGCTTTATGCCAGAGGCCGCTTCCCACCGGACATCGTGGAGGGCCTGAAGGAATTCCTGGCCAGAACGGGCAAAACGCCTTTGATCGTTCGCTCCTCGAGCCTCCTGGAAGATAACTTTGAGACTTCCTTCGCTGGCAAGTACGAAAGTTTCTTCTGCCCCAACCAGGGGACGCCGGAAGAAAACTTCAAGTCCCTGATCTACGCTATCTCTCAGGTGTATGCCAGCGTGGTGAACCCGGACGCGCTTTTCTACCGTCGCCGGGTGGGGCTGATAGACTACGATGAGCGCATGGCGATCCTGCTGCAAAAAGTGCAAGGCACTCTGTATCGTCATTACTTTTTCCCCACGCTGGCAGGGGTCGGCTTCAGCCATAATCCTTTCCGCTGGAACCCCAGGATACGACGCGAAGACGGCTTCTTGCGCCTGGTGTGGGGGCTGGGGACGCGAGCTGTGGAGCGTGTGGCGAGCGATTATCCTCGTATGATCGCGCTCAGCCATCCTACACTCCGCCCTGAGGCAGGGGCGCAGGAGATCAGAAAGTACTCGCAACACTTTGTAGATGTGATTGACTTGAGGGGTAACAGTTTTAAGACTCTGCCTATCTATGAAGTGCTGGCAGAAGATTATCCCGCTTTAACTTATCTGGTTTCCGTGGACTCCGGGGATTATATCCAGCCGGTCTTTTCGCTGGGGGGCAAGCTCGATCCCAAAGATCTCCTGCTAACCTTCGACAACCTCTCCAAAAACGCTGATTTCGTAACGATCATGAAAACCATACTCAAGAAATTGGAGAGAGTCTACGGAAAACCGGTGGACATCGAGTTTACAGTAGATATCCTGCCGGGTTATCCGAAACCGGATTTCATCGTGCACCTGCTCCAATGCCGCCCGCAAAGCAGCCGGGAGGAGGAGCGCAACCTGCAAATCCCCACGGATATACCGCAGTGCGACAAGCTATTCTCCGCTAACAAGCTTATCCCGCAAGGGCGCGTCACCGGGATTCGCTACATTGTGTATCTGGATCCGAAGGAATATAACGCGATCCCCGATCATTCCACCAAGCTGGAGCTAGCGCGAATCACCGGCCGGCTTAACAAGCGCCTGGAAGGGGAGAAATTCATCCTCATGGGGCCTGGGCGATGGGGAAGCTCGAATGCCGATTTGGGCCTCAAGGTTAGTTACGCGGACATCTACAATACGCGGATGCTCATTGAAATGGCTTCGGGACGAGACGGCGCATTTCCCGAAGCCTCCTATGGTACGCATTTCTTCCAGGATCTCGTTGAAGCGGCGATCTATCCCTTGATCCTTTATCCGGATGATCCCACGACGGTCTTCGATGCTTCCTTTTTCCGCAACGCCCCTAATATCCTGGGCGACCTATCGTCTGCCGATAAAGATTACAGCAGGTATATCAAGGTCATTGACGTGTTGGCGGTCACGGGAGGAAAGCTGCTAGAGATCGTGATGAACGGGGAGCAGGAAAGCGCCTTGGGGTATTTCAAGCGCTACTCGGGGAGTCCGGATTGATCATAGCATCAGTAGGTCGCAAGAAGCCGTCATTCTGAGCACAGTGAGGAATCTCCTCCGGCCAAATGGCAATCTGCGATCTACTGCACATGGCCTCTTTCGGCCAGGATCTCGCGCAGGCGGAACGCATTGCAGACGGCATATCCGAAGGCATCGTTGTTAAAGTAGACATAAGCTTCCTTGCCCTGGGCAAGATAGACCTCTATCTGCCCTGCCCACCATTGCAATTCTGCCTCTTGATAGGAACTCGAATACAGCGCCTCGGCGCCATGCATCCGGAAATAGGCGAGAGGCGCCGTGGCGCGCAGCACCGATGGATAGTTGGGCAGGCTCACGATACACAATCCCACCCCAGCCTTTTCCAAAAGGGCGAAAACCTCCTCCTTGAGCCAGGTTGCGTTGCGGAATTCCATGACGTGCTGAACGTCCTGCGGCAACAGGGCCAGGAAGTCGCGCAGGCGGTCAAGATCAACATTCCAGAAAGGCGGCAGTTGGTAGAGGATCGGCCCTAGCTTGGAGCCTAACTGGCGAGCGCGGTTGAGAAAGAGAGCCAATGGCTCCTGGATGTCGCGCAGTTTCTTCATGTGCGTCATGTAGCGGCTCGCTTTCACTGCGAAGCGAAAGCCAGGCGGGGTTTGATCGCGCCACTGCGCGAAAGCCTGTTCGGAGGGAAGGCGATAAAAGCTGTTGTTCAACTCGACCGTGGGAAAATGGTCAGCGTAATAGGGCAGCCAGCGAGCGGTTGGCATCTTGGGCGGATAAAAGACGCCCCGCCAGTACGGATAGACCCAGCCAGAAGTGCCAATCCACATACGTTTTCCCCGCGCTCTCAGTGGGATATCTCGAGAGCGTGGCTTGTGGCAAAGCGGACGACCTCTAGCTCCGCTGCTGTACTCACTTTGTCCAAGATGCCGTCAATCTGCTCCATCACGGCATCTTCGATAAGGAACTCTTGGCAGTTGCCACACTGCATCACAGGGAGTCCTTTGAGAATGACGATCGTTTCGTCTGTCACTTTGAAAGGCAGATCCGTAACCACAGGCTGCAGATCCGCACCGCATACCTGACATCTCATAGTATCCTTCTCCTCCTCAAGTCCGCCCCCCATTGTTCGGGATCGGGGTAGTAAGCTGTGACGATACGGACATTTCCGTCTTCCATATCCACCGCAAACAGTACGTGGAACACCGTGCTCTCATAATTGGAGTACACGAGATAGCTGGGCAAATACTTGTCCTCCGGATAGGATTCGATGATCTCATAGTTGTCTACAGATTCCAGGATCATCCAGCGGGGGATGAATCTGCCCTGCATGCGCATGTTTACATGATAAGTCCAAAGCACGCGCTTTTGCTGGACACAGTGCTTGATAAAGGACAACGGATCAGCCGGTAGCCTCCTGCTACGAGCCATGCCTTAATCCTCTGAAGTTCTCTTTGCAAGTGAACCGCGCCAAGTCCTGCGGCCAGTGGACAAGCCCAATGGCGCCCGCAGCCTCCCAGAGTTGGTGGTCAAAGGCAGCAAGTGTCACCGACTCGCCCAGGGAGGATTGCCAAATTGAGGATCATGGGCGGTTAACTCCGCATTCGCGATCCTCCACCAGCAGATCGGCGACGGAGCCTTCGCCGCGGACGCGGGCCACAGGGGAGATTGGCCCCAGCTTTTTCCCGCTCCAGGAGACCAAACCTGCCTCAACCATCGCCTGAAGGCGCGCTTCCAGTGGCTGCGCTGCTGGGACAATACGGCCTACCGGCTGTCCTCGGTCGGTGATGACGATGATCTGGCCGGTCCGCACCCGCCGCAAATATTCGCTGAGGCGGCTTTTCAGCTCGCGCACGCCGACATGTATCTCGTTCATGTTGCCCTCCAAGCGTGGAATGTAGCTACTTAATATGTCATATGGTCTCATTCTGCAAATCGTCTCGCTTTACGGTGTGGCCGGT
>CAYPON010000161.1:0-6260 GCA_964412315.1 uncultured Anaerolineae bacterium
GCCGCCCATGCCGCCGGCCTCCAGGTATTTGCCGAGTTCGGCTGTTTCGTAGGCGAACGGTGGTGGGAGAAATACCTCGAAAGCCGCCCGGTCACGGCGGATGGGCAACTCATGCCCAAGCAGGGATGGTATGCAGGCGTCATCCCTACGCTGCCCGCGATCCGCCGGGAGCTTCTAGCCAACTTGGGAAAGCTTGTGGTGGAGAAAAACGTGGACGGGGTGTGGCTCGACTTTATCCGCTGGCCAACCCGTTGGGAGTCGCCCAATCCGACTCTTTACCAGACCTCATTCGATCCCCAGACTTTGCAGTTTTTCCAGCAAGATAGCGGCGTGCGCATCTCTAGAGAACTGGAAAACGCGAAAGATATCGCTGCCTGGATACTGGCCGAGCGCGCAGATGCCTGGAGAGCCTGGAAATGCGAGCAGATCACCTCCTTTGTTCGCCAGGCTGCGGAAGTCGTCAAGACGGCCCGTCCCCCCTGTTTGTTGGGTCTGTTCAGCGTTCCCTGGCGCAGGGATGATTTCGATGGCGCGATCATCCGCATCATGGGCCAGGACATCGCCGCGCTTGCAGCCTACGTGGATGTATTCTCCCCAATGGTTTATCATCGGCTCTGTGGACAGCCGGTGTCCTGGATCGGAGCGGTCACGGAGCACGTGCACGCGCTCTCGCGTAAACCGGTCTGGCCGATCATCCAGACGATGAGCGAACCGGACGAGCTATCTGCCACCGAGTTTGGCGCGGCGATAGAGGTCGCTTTGGGCACGCCCGCCTCCTCCGGCGTGATCCTGTTCACGCTGAAGGCTGTGCTGGAGGAGAACAAGCTGGAGACAATGCGGGAGGGATTTGCCAGCCAAAGGCCCGATGGTAAATTTGGCGAGTAGCTTTTTGGGGCCAGCGCCCATAACATATCTCCATTGCCTCCTACATAGTTTGACTTACCGCAACTTTATCGTATAGTGTGGGTTGGTTAGACGAGTCGAGTTCCAGTTGGTTCTCGAGCATTCGGCGCAGAAGGCGTGAATCCTCTCTCGCCTTCTATTTCACTCTAGTGCCACTAAAGGAGGCCACGAATGACCTTTTCTTTTGAGCATCCAGCCACCGGGCGTGCCTGGGAAGCGGTTGATTACGTAGATCCTAACATTGGCACGCTCTCCTGGAAGACCTGGTCTACCTCACCTACTGTCCAGTTGCCGCACGGTATGATGGAAGTTGATCCACACACCACGCCCGGCATCGGCGACAAGTACCTGGCGGACAAGATCTTTGGCTTTTCTAGCGGGGCTTTTTCCATCATGGCTACAAAGGGGGAACTACGGCTGTCTCCTGCAGAGAACGCCTCAGAGTATGACCATGACCTGGAAATCGCCACACCCTATTTCTATGCCGTGATGCTGGAAGACAGCGAGATCGAAGTGGCATACACTGTCAGTGAGCGTGCGGCTTACTTCCGCTTTGCGTTTCCACAGGCGGAGCACGCCAACCTGCTGGTCTATTTAAGCGGCGAGGCCGAGGCAAAATTCCTGGAAAATGGCTGCCTGGCAGGCTGGCAAGTGCATCGGCATGTGAAAACGTACTTTTACGTAGAATTCAACCAGCCATTCCACTCAGCAGGTGTCTCGAAGCTGGACGCGGAGGTAGCGCTTGAACGCTGGCAGCGCGGCGAGAAATTGAACCTGGGGGCCTTTGCTGTCTTCCCCGCCGCGGAGGGCAAGGTGGTTGAAGTCCGCGCTGGGATTTCGTATATTAGCCTGGAGCAGGCACGCCGGAACTTGATCAGCGAGATACCCGCCTGGAACTTTGAGCAGGTGAAGAACCGGGCGCGCACTGTCTGGAACCAGGCACTGGGGCGCATCCGGGTCGAAGGCGGCACCCAAGAGCAGAAAACCATCTTCTATACCGCGATTTACCGCGACCTGCAGCGCATGAAGAATATCACCGAAGGCGGGCGCTATTACAGCGGTTTCGACGGGCAGATCCATGAAGCGAGGGAGCAAGATTTCTATAACGTTGACCAGCCCTGGGATACCTACCGCTGCGCCCGTCCCCTTCAGTTCATCATTGAGCCAGAGCGGGTCAACGACATGCTGCAGTCATACGTGCGCATGTCTGAGCAGTTGGGCTGGATGCCGATCACACCTCATGTCGGTGGCGAATATGCCACCATGGTCGGCAGGCACATTACCGCCATCATCGCCGACGGTTACTGCAAGGGATTTCGAGGGTTTGACTTGGAGAAAGCCTACGTAGGGCTGAAGAAGAGTGCCCTGGAAAGGACCATGCTGCCCTGGACGAAAGGCCCTGTTACGGAGCTTGACCGGCACTATGACGAAAAGGGCTATATTCCGGCTTTGCCAGTTCGAGAAGATCAAAGAGTGGATGATCCCGAGGCCTGGCGAGCGAATGTGAGAAAGATCATCTGGTCGCGTATGCCGTACCAGATCACCTGGCTGCCTGAAGTGGGTGTGGACGAATGGGTGCCGCAGGTGAACGCCTGGCACCGACGGCAGTCCGTCTCGGTAACCTTGGAAAATGCCTATGATGATTGGTGCCTGGCGCAGCTAGCCAAAGCCCTGGGCAAGGAAGATGATTACGTGTACTTTCTGCGCCGCGCTGGTAACTACCGCAACCTGCTCAACCCTCGGACTGGTTTCATGGCGCCCAAGACGGCCGCGGGGGAGTGGGTGGAACCTTTCGATCCCACGCTCTCCGGTGGCTTTGCCGGGGAGGCTTACTTCGCCGAGATGAACGCCTGGACGTACACTTTCCATGTCCAACACGATGTGCAAGGCCTGATTGACCTGATGGGAGGACGGGAGGCTTTCGTGCGCAAGCTCAACGCGCTGTTTGTAGAGCAATACATCATGGATAAGCCGGCCTTCTGGGGCCAGTTCCCCGATATGTCTGGCCTGATTGGGCAATACGCCCACGGCAACGAGCCGAGTTTCCATATTCCCTATCTCTATAATTACGCTGGCGCTCCCTGGCGAACGCAGCGCCGTGTGCGCGACATAATGAAAATCTGGTATAATGCCGGCCCGATGGGACTGTGCGGAGACGACGACATCGGCTCGCTCTCCTCGTGGTATGTTTTCAGCGCTATGGGCTTTTATCCGGTTTGCCCGGGCCGGCCAGTCTATGATCTCGGCAGCCCGCTTTTTGAACAAGTGACCATTAATCCCCCGGGCGGCAAGACCTTCACGATCCACGCTCGAGATGTTTCGGAGCGGAACAAGTACATCCAGGCTGCGATTCTGAACGGTAGACCTCTGGAACGCCCCTGGTTCGAACATGCCGACCTAGCAGGCGGTGGAACGCTGGAGCTTATCATGGGACCGCGCCCGAACAAGGGTTGGGGCAGCGCGCCGCAGGCTTCTCCGCCTTCGATGTCAAAATAGCCAGGAGCGCTCGCCAAGCTACGCTTTATACCGCCTCCACGCCGCCATGCCTGCCTGGTAGGCGAGGTCGAGATGCCGGGTCGCAGAGGCGCGATACCCTTCGCTGAGCGCCTTCCTAGCCAATTCCGCCTCGTCCAGCAGCCGCCGGATTTCCCAATCTGCCGCGTCAATCTTCCCCAGGGCGCGACACTGCTGTTGAACGATCAGGTTCAATTCATCGAGCGGCTGGTAGTTCATGTAGGGCAGGTTCTCGTAGTGGGCCAGCGCCGCCCCCAGGCTCTCGAAGGGAGCGATACCTGCGCGAATGGCCTGCACGAGGTGGCGCCCCCCCTCCTCCGCCAGTTGCAATGCCTCCTCGAAATTGAAGCGTGTAACCGGCAAGGGGTCAATGCCATGAAAGGCCCAGTTGTAGAAGTAGCGATACAGGGCCTGCAAGGCCAACACGCAGCCGGTGCCGCTCCCCCCAGCGCAGGCGATACCAATGGCGGCGCGGGCATTGCGCGGCTGGATGACGGAGCGCGTATTCCAGCGCATCTTGTCAATGAAGAGCGCGGTCAGGCCGTTCATCTGCCAGCAGTACACGGGCACAGACATGATCAGGCCGTCCGCCTTTTGCAGTTGAGCATGGCGGGCCGTGGCGATGGGATCCGACTCACAAGCCTGTGTGTCCCAACAGTTCCCCCCGCATCCCCGACAAGGATTGAGGTCCTCGTCCGCCAGGTGCAGCAAGGTAACGCTAGCGCCCTCTGCCTTAGCCCCTGCCAGGGCGCGTTGCAGCAGCTTGGTCGTCATGCCGTTTCTGTGAGGGCTTCCTCCGATCCCTATGATCTCCATCTCATCTTCTCCCTTGTGCTCTCGGACACCTCCCCTTTCTGACAGTTTATTGTCAGCGTGCTGTCAGGAAAGGCGAGCCTGATGCTTGTACAATTCGCCTAGTAGGATGAAATTGACATGAGGAGCGATCCATGAGCCTCGTCTCTATGCGGCCCTATCGCGATGGTTCTGCCATCATCATCGGCTTTGGCTTGGGACTTGTCATCAGCGCGATGCTCGCCAACCTCGCTTTCGGCTTGTGCCTGGGCGTGGGCACGGGTGCGGTCATAGATGGCCTCATGCGGATCAGGGCCGCCCATCAGAGCCATGTACTAGAGAGAAACTAAAAGTCTCGCGGCTTGCAGAGCACTTCCCGCACCTTGAGGTCGAAGAAGCGCATCGCGTTCACCGGCCGCAAAACGAGGGCCGTATCCGCTCCGCGCCCCGATCCGCCGATGGCGATGGCATCCTCATCGGTGCGAACCAGGCCGGCGTCGGCGGCCATGATGGCGATCTCGCAGGCGACTTTCGCGCCTTGCCCGAAGAGGCGCAGCGTATAGGCGATGATTTCCTCCAGTTCATAGGTCCCCAACTTGATGCGCACCGCCCGGCCCACGCCGCCAAAGCCATGTTGCGCGGTGAGGACTTTGGCCCCTGCACGCTCGATGGCCGCCCGGTTCTCCGCCGTCAACTCCTGGACATCGGGAGCCTTGAGGCCGGTGGAATGCGTCACCACCACGACGTTGTATCCAGCAAATATCTCGGCGGCCCGCCGGCCCGTCTCACCGCTCGTCGTCGCTACCAGGATGTTGCGAATGCCAGCCTCCTCAGCGCGCGCTTTGGCGATGGCCAGCGTGCGCTCCGTGTTTTGGCCGCCGGCGCTGGAAAAATAGACGGCCTGGATCGTTGTATCAGACATCTGGCTCCTCCTGTTCGTTGAAATCGTCTGGCTCCGCCCCTCCTTGGCCCGGCGCCCATCTCGCTGCCGCGCGCAAGAGGTTGATCTTCGCCTTCGGATAAACCGCTTCTACCTGCTCAATAAAGCGGTGCATCAACTCTCGCCGCGAGCGATCAGCGCCTATACACGGCGGTGGAGGTGGGGGAAAACCTGCCACACGAACGAAACGGATGATATCTTTCTCCGCGATGTAGGCCAGGGGGCGGATCACGGTGAGTTTCCCGCCAAAAAAAGACCGCCGGGGTTCCATCGTCTCCACCCTGCCCTGGAAAAACAGGTTGAGCAAAGTCGTCTCCGCCAAGTCGTCGGCATGATGGGCGAAGGCGACTTTATTACAGCCCAGGCGAGCAGCGGCCAAGAAGATCGCTTTCCGTCGCCGCCAGGCGCAATGGAAACAGGGGGACTGGTTTCGCCGGCGCGGCTCTCCGCTGGCTACCTCCAATTCGGCGAGAGCGTACTGAATGCCATAGCTTTGCAGATGCGCCAGGAGCGGCCCGTGATCCACAGGCCCGCCGCACGCCTCCGCATCAGCCGTGACGTGCACGGCCATGACCTCGTAGGGTTCCGGACTCGTTCGCTGTCGCGCCAGCAAAAGCTGCAACAGGGTCAGGCTATCTTTGCCTCCGGATACCGCCACGGCGATGCGGTCGCCGGACGCGATCATCTGGTAGTCGCGGACCGCTTTGTTGACCCCTTTGAGCAAGTAGAATTGTAGCTTCTCGGCCAAAGCCGGGTCCGGGGATACGTTTTGCTGTGCTTCTACCATGCGCCTATTGTAACCAGGACGCCGGGCAGGGGCAAACCCGAGCCTTTGCCCAGACAGCAGCACCGATTTTACGGTTTGTAGTGAGCGATTCATCGCTTTTGCCCTTCTCTCGCCCGCGATTTGTGGCCTGGAACGCACTACGCGCCTTTGATTTTGCGGATTCAGCCTCACCTGGCTATACTGACACGCGGCTCATCGAAACTTGCCCAAAAAGGAGGACATCGTGGCCATTTTTGATTTTCCAGTGGAGGAAGCTATCCGCTGGATGGATCGCCACTTGCGCGGCTAGGAGTGCTTTCCAGTTGGGCGGCAGGGCTTCGCTTC
>CAYPON010000161.1:6270-8230 GCA_964412315.1 uncultured Anaerolineae bacterium
CGTCGAGCGGATGGCCGGGCTGTTGGGGGACGAGCTAGAGGCTTTCCTGGCGGCCTACGAGAGGCCACCATGGAGCAGCCTGCGCGTCAACACGCTGAAACTATCGCCGCAGGAGTTCCTGGCGCTCAGCCGCCTTCCCCTGACCCCTGTGCCCTGGTGTCCCTCCGGCTTTCTCTTGCCCGATGAGCATGAGGCGGGGAAGCATCCCTTTCACACTGCCGGGCTTTATTATCTGCAAGAGCCTAGCGCGATGGCTGTGGGCGAGCTTCTGGCAGCGCAACCTGGGGAGCGGGTTTTGGATCTCTGCGCCGCCCCTGGAGGAAAAGCTACTCATCTGGCCGCGCAACTGAGGGGAACGGGCGTGCTGGTGGCCAATGAGGTCATTCCCAGCCGTGCGCGCATCCTGGCTGGGAACCTGGAGCGGTGGGGAGTTACCAATGCCATCGTCACGGTCGAGACGCCGCAGCGGTTGGCGTCGCGATGGGTTAGCTTCTTCGATCGGGTTTTGGTGGATGCGCCCTGCTCTGGCGAGGGGATGTTCCGCAAAAGCGAGATGGCCTGTCAGGAGTGGAAGCCGGAGCAGATCGCTGGATGTGCATTACGCCAGGCGCGCATCTTGGATCAAGCGGCGGTCATGGTGCGTCCCGGCGGAGTTCTGGCCTACGCCACTTGTACCTTCGCCCCGGAAGAAAACGAGGGGGTCGTCGCTGACTTTTTGCGGGAGCATCCCGATTTCGAGATAGTGGCGGCTCCTTTTCATCCCGGCTTTGCGGCGGGACGCCCAGCATGGGTGAGGGAGGGCGAGGCGGTGCGTGAAGAACTGCGCTGGACAGTGCGCCTCTGGCCACACCTCGCACCAGGGGAGGGACATTTCATCGCGCTGCTGCGCCGTCGCGGCGATGAACCCGGGCCGCTTGCCCCTATCCGCCGTGAGAGGCTGCCCGTCCATGTGGCAAAGGCTTATCAGGCGTTCTGTGGGAAGAATTTACATAACATGCCTGCGGAGAATCCCAGCCTTTTGGGCCGCAGGCTCTATTCTATCCCCGCTGAAGCTCCCGATCTCTCTGGGCTGCACATCCTGCGCCCAGGATGGGAACTCGGAATTCTGCGGAAAGGGCGGTTGGAGCCAAGCCATGCCCTGGCCCTGGGCCTGACGCGCGGTGACGTGCGGCGCACTCTGGAGCTATCGCCCGACGATGAGCGCGTCTTCCGCTATCTGCGGGGGGAGGTCTTGCAGGCCCCTGGCGAGGCAGGCTGGGTGATGATTACAGTTGCTGGTTATCCTTTGGGCTGGGCAAAGCGCGTCGGCAACCAGCTCAAGAACCACTACCCTCGTGGTTTGCGCTGGCCCTGCCCATAGCATATTTGATAAGGAGGGAGGTCATGCGTATCTTGTATCTCGATCTCGACACTCTGCGGCCCGACCATCTGGGCTGCTACGGCTATCATCGCAACACCTCGCCAAACATTGACCGCATCGCCGCCGAGGGGGTGCGCTTCGACAACTGCTATGCCTCGGACGCGCCCTGTTTGCCTTCGCGGGCTGCACTCTACCATGGTCGTTTCGGCATCCACACCGGCGTCGTCGGGCATGGCGGCACGGCCGCCGACCTGCGCCTCGAAGGGACATCGCGCGGCTTTGTCAACGCGCGCGACCGCTGGCCGTGGATGATGGCCTTGGCCCAGCAGGTCTTTCATACCGTCTCCATCAGCCCCTTCGCCGACCGGCACGGCGCGTGGTGGTTCTACAACGGCTTCCGCGAGATGTATAACACCGGCAAGCGAGGGATGGAGCGGGCCGACGAGGTGGCTCCTTACGCCATTGACTGGATTCGACGCAACGCGCGGCGCGACAACTGGTTCCTGCAGGTCAACTTCTGGGATCCCCACACCCCTTACCGCACGCCCGAAGCCTATGGCAATCCCTTTGTATACGACCCCGCACCCGATTGGCTCACGG
>CAYPON010000162.1:0-8145 GCA_964412315.1 uncultured Anaerolineae bacterium
GTTGCCATCCTTGTCGCGGTAGGTTTCCTCATCAATCTTTTCCATCGGCTCCGGCATCTCGTCTTTGGGCGGCATAGCGCCGATAGCCACGATGTCCATCTCCAGGGCACGGATGAGGTCGGGCACATCGCGTTTGTAGCTTTCCACAACCTCGTCGCGCCGCCCTTCCCAAAGGGCCTGGGTCTCTCTCATCTTGGCGTGCACCAGGGTCGGGCGGCCCAGGATGTCCTCGTAAACGTTATAATCAATATAATGCTCGCCCCACGGGATACGATCCGGCTCGCGGTGTTCCAGGGTGGCGAAGACGCGCTCTCTTGGCAACATAGGTGGATTCCTCTGGTACAGTGGGGATTTTGCAGCATAATACCACAGAACAATGCTTTCGCAAAACTCGCCGCGGAGGTGGCACAGAGATGGGGAGACTCCCGGTCTCCGCCGGATTTTAGAGGGCGGGTAGGTAGATGGTGAAAGTCGTACCTTTCCCAAGCTCAGTTTTCACGCCGATATGGCCGTTGTGCTGCTTGACGATGCCATACACCTGCGCCAGCCCCAGCCCGACGCCTTGGCCCACCGGCTTGGTGGTGAAGAAAGGCTCGAAGAGGTGAGAGCGAACCTCTGGCGGGATGCCGCTGCCCGTGTCGGAAACGGTCAGTACCACCCAATCTCCCGGCGGCATATCGGGCAGCGGCGCGGCCTCGCTTGGGGCAATCTGGAGCCGGCCCAGGCGAAGGGAGAGCTTCCCTCCCTCCAGCATGGCGTCACGAGCGTTGACAACCAGATTGGTGAGCGCCTGTTGTATCTGGGTTGGGTCGCCGTAGATGACATGTTTGCCCGGTTCTATCTGAAGATCGAGGTGGATGTTCTCTGGGATAGTGCGTTGCAGAAGTTGGCTGACCTCCCGGAGGAAGGGAATCAAGTCCAGTGGTGCCTGGAAGCTGATGGACTTGCGGCTAAAGTCGAGGACTTGCCTGACGAGGTGTGCGCCTCGTTGGCCTTGCTGGACAATCGCCTTCATGTCCGACCTGACTTGGTGGGGAAGGCCTGGCGTGATCAGCGTTAGCTCGGCCAGGCCGATAATGCCGGTGAGAAGGTTGTTAAAGTCGTGAGCGATGCCCGCCGCCAGTTGTCCCACCGCCGCCGGCCGCTCTTGCTGCTGCAAACGTTGCTGGGCCTCTTCCGCTCGTTTGCGGTCGGTGATGTCCACCAGGGAGATCAGCACTTTGGACAATGTTCCTTCGTAGCCAGGGGCCACTTTCCAGTTCAAAGCCAGATGCTTCTTCTCTCCGCCCAAAGTCTGATTGACCGTCTCTATATCGTGCTCGGTCTTGCCCTGGGCGATCAGGAGGAGTTGCTCTCTGAAAAAATCATACGACTCTGCACAAAAGATCCTCCCCAAACCGAGGAAAAGCTCTTCTTTGCTGCCCGCGCTGTATAACTTGAGGGTAGCCTTATTGACATCAATGATTTTCACCTTATTGGCGCATTCGGCCACCGCTTCCGGGTGACTTGCAAAATAAGCACGCAGATCCCCGACTCCCGAAGCTTGCAGGCCATCAAGATACGCTTTCACATCGGAGAAATCCTGTTCCCAAAGAGAGATGGGCGAATCCTCAAAGGGACTACGGTAGCGTGTCTCGCTTTCGCGCAGCGCTTCCTCTGCGCGCCTGCGTTCGATGAGGTTGGCTATCTGTGACGAGGCGAAGGCCAGGATTTGCCGATCATCCTCTGTATAGGCGGCTGGATCGGCATAATTTTGCACGGCCAGCGCGCCGATGATCTTCTCTGCGGTACGCAAGGGCGCACCGAGCCAGGCCGCAGGTAATGAGCCGATGATCTCTATCTCACCTCTCTCGGCCAGTTGTTTGATTTCGTGATCGCGGAAGAGAAGCGCTTCGCCGCGGTTCATCACGTACTCCGTGAGACCCTTGCGAGGCCTTCTGGATCGTCTCGTCAGAGGAAGATAATCGGGCCGCGTCTCATCCACGAAATAGGTGAATTCCACGGTGTCTGTCTGTGCATCATAGAGGGCAATGTAGAAATTGCGTGTATCCAACACCTCGCCAAGCCCTTGGTGGATATACTGCAGGAGATCATCCAGGTTTGCGCTCTTGCTGGCCGCCTGGGCGATGCGATAAGTGATGGCTTGGCGGTTAGCCGTTTGCTTACTCCCGGTCACATCGCGCCCGGTGGCGATGAGGCCGGTCGGCGAGCCACCCTCCTTCACCAGCCCTCGTGCACTCCAGGCGATAACCTTGTCTCGCCCGTCCCGGCTGCGGATGGTCGTTTCCTGCTCCTCTACAAGTTTACCCCCTTCGATAATGGAACTGGCTAATGCCATGACCTCCTGACGATATTTCTCGTCGGGATAGAGCCACGTCCATATCTGGCTGTTTCCCAGCACCTCGGCACGCGAGTAGCCCGTGATCTCCTCTGCTGCCTTGTTCCAGAGAATGATGTTCGCTTGTTCGTCCAGCACAGCCAGCCACATCGTTGTATTGTCAATGACACCTTCCAGGAAATGCTCCAAACGATGGATCTCTTGCTCGGCACGCTTGTGTTCGACCGCCTGGGCGATGTGCTCCGAGACAAAGGCTAGCAGTTCTAGGTCCCGCGCCGAGTAGAGTGACTTGTGCTGGTAGCTTTGCACGGCCACGACACCGATGATCCCTCCCGCTATCTTGAGAGGCGCACCCAGCCAGATCGGCGAGGAAGTGCCCACCATCTCCACCTCTCCCTGCTGCATCAGTTGCGCATGAACTTTCTCGTCTGCCAGGAGTGGCTTGCCTGTCCGCCGCACATAGTCGGTCAGGCTTTTTCTCAATTGCTGCGGCGTATAGTCCTCGGACCGGTCATATTCGTCAGCCCAGTAGGGGAAGGAGTACAAGCCGCTCTTCTCGTCGTAAAGGGCCACGTAGAAATTGGTTGTGTCAATCAGCGTGCCAAGCTGTTGGTGGATGGTGCGCAGCAACTCACTCAGGTCACCAGAGGTGCTGGTCGCTTGCGATATGCGAAAGAGCACCGTTTGGATCTTCTCTACCCGCCGGCGCCCGATTATCCAGGAAGCAAGGATACCCAGCAAGAGGAAAACCGCGAACTCGAACAAGCGCAGATACAACTCGTCCAGGGATGGGCCAAGGATCAGCACACTCCAAAAAGGTGCGTCATAGAGAAAGAGATAAGCTATGATGGCATGAGCCACCCAACCGAGCGCCCCCGCAACCAGCGAAAGCAAGATTATCTTGGTCTCTGCTCTCATCACGCTTGACTCCTACTGTCTTTCCAAGTCCGCAAGCATGTTCAGGATCGTCTTTAGCCCGGTGTCCGTACAACTGTTGGCCAACTGGCGATAGTAGTGCTCGCTATCCTTCTCCATCTGCATAGCGTAATCGTAGATGTACATGGCCTGTCTCCTATTCAGGTAGCGTTCCTGATAGGGGCTATTGTACCATTCTCAGGCTATCTTTGTCAAATAACATACATGACGAAAGAGCGCACGACGAGATGCGCCCCTTCCGGTCCGTCAACGGACTTCCGAGTTGGCAAGGACCACCGATGTCAATATAGCCCTGGGATGAGCCGCCTGGTACGGCGCTGATAGGCCCTGTATTCTTCGCCGAACTCCCTGAGCAGCATTTCCTCTTCGTATCCGATGCGCCAGACGATAAAGGGCACGACGAGGATCGCCAGCCCCAGCCCGATGAGGCTGCTCATCGCCAGGCCGACGCCTGTCAGCGAAAGGAGGTAGCTCAAATAACCAGGGTGGCGCACCAGGCGATAAGGGCCGCTCGTCACCAGACGATGGCTTGGCTGTATCCCAAGCCGCACCGTGTAATAGCCGCGCAGCGCCCACATGGCCGCTGTTTGCAGCGCGATGCCTGCGGCAAAAAAGATCAGCCCTGCCCAGGCCAGAAGCCCGTCGCGAGGCAAGGGCCCGGCCAAGTGGGCATACTCCCAGGGCGGCGCGAGGATGAGCGTGGGCACGCTCAGAAATCCGGAGATGGTAACAATTGCCCGCTGTGTGCGGTCATAGTCGGAGCGCGCACCCCGCCGTCGCCCCAGAAAAGTCACGGCCCACCAGAGCGCCCAAAGCAGCAGGTAGATAGCCCCGACCGGCCGGCGCAAGAAAGTGGTCCCCCCTCCGACGATGGTGATCAGCATGGAGGAAAGAACGATGTAAACCAGCCGTCCTGCAAGTTGCGCGATCAACTTCATCCAGGTCTGCTTCACCATATGCCTCTAACAGGCTCTTTGCAGCTTGCGCTCGATCATGGCGCGCAGCAGTTGTATCCTGCCGATGTGCAACGCCGTGTGCGCCACGGTGATAAAGACCCAATGCGCCACGGTGAGGCCCTCTTCTGAGGTCGGTGGCACGCGATGCCAATCGGCCTCCGTCAGGGATGAAATGTACTCATGGCTTTTCTCCCGCACCTCGCGCACCCAGGCCAGGATGTCGGATACAGGCCCCGCCGACCGAACGTCCTCCACCGAACACCAGTCCGGCCCGAACACCTCGTACTGTGGGGGTATCAGGATGCCTTCTTGCCCTTGCAGAAACCTGGCGATGTGAAATCGCTCTCGGTGAGCGATATGTCCCACCTGCCAGAGGATGGAAAGGCCGTTGCGGTCGGGAACCCAGTGGAGTTGCTCCTCGGTTAGTCCTTTGATCTCCCGCAGCGGGTCGGCATACCAGAAGCCGCGACCGTATAGGAAGTGCGCCAGTTCGTTCCATTGTGACGAGACATTCTCATTCATTCCTCACCTCACCCTCATCCGTTTTTTTCGAGCAACGGTTGTCAACAGCATCCCTCAATGGCCGAGGTCCTTCGTGAACCAGGCACGAGCCTGGGCTTCTACGGAGGCAATGAACGCGCTTTTCGCCTCCGTGTAAGCGACGCGGTCGGAGCCATGCCGCGCCGCCAGTTCTCTCTTTAACCGACAGTACTCCTCGGCTACCTCCGCATGGGCGCGAAGGTAATCACGGAAGAGGAGATGCCGCTCCCAGTGCGCGCTCGGATATTTGACCAGATGCACATGGAAAGTGCTCGCTCCCGATGGGCCGTTGCCCAGGCAATAGTACCATTCGGGGTGATCCTCGGGGGTGACGTTGGTATAGCCGAGGCTGGATAGGAGCGACACGCACTCCTCGGCAGCGGCGCGTTCGCGGACGCCGACAAAGATGTCCACAATAGGCTTGGCGGCCAGGCCGGGCACGGCGGTGCTGCCGATGTGGGCGATGGCCAGGATTCTGTCCCCGATGGCCTCCTGGAGGCGTGCCTTCTCCTTTTCGTAGAGGGCCGGCCAACGGGGGTCATAGTCTACGATCACAACAGGTTGGCTCATTTGGCGCCCACCTTAATACCGCCTTGACCGACCGCATACTTTTCTCCTTTGAGAGGATGTCGTACCAGCGGATCCGGCCACATTTTACCGGTCATCGAACGGAAATTTAATGTTGAGGATATTGACAAAAGGAGCGAAATAAGTTACAATATAAGTAATCCATTTAGTGGAGGTGGATAGCCACTGGCTATCGGAAGAGCGCCTACGCGGCGCTCTTTTTTTATGGCAACAGCTTTTTCCCGTATCCCTCGATCTGCCCGGTTTGGATGTTCCGGTAATACTTGCTCTGGTTCAGGATAGCGCAAACTTGCTTGCCGAAAGTTTGCCGGTCGTCAACGATCAGTTTGTGTTCGCTCAGTATCTCTTGGCGTGATGGGTGGGCAATCAGGTCTGCAAGCTGCAACCCAGCGATGTTTGCCCTCTTTGGTTTGACTTTAAGCTGACACGAGGTTAGCCGCTCGCGCCAACGTTCCGGTGGGATGGCATCGGTGCCGCGCTCATAGAGTCGGGCATAGGATTCTACCAGCTTCCTGTCCTCTGTGCCACCCCGGCTTTCGACCAGCACGTCACCCCGATGACCTCCGTAGTGCAAGAAGAGCACAAAACGTTCCAGGAGAACCGCCAGACAATAATGATACGGATGATAACGCCAAACTTGATACTGATCTCGGTGTGCTTTCTTATCTATGACGACAGTGATAACACAGTATTCCCAGCGAGCCAAAGCTGCTAATAGAGTGGCATTGAAGTTCTGCTCTATCTCCGGGTCTCGTAAAGCCTGAAATGGTGAACGTTTGTTGACCATCTCTTTGCGGTGGAAGATGATTGGCTCGTCTGGGTCGCGCTGGAAAAAGCCCCGTTTCAGTTGATCCATCTCCTGCTGAAGTACATGCAAGGTATACCCGGACTCGAGGATAGCGCCCGTCAGGGAAAGAAACCGCTCGTTAGGGTCATCCGCATGAGTCAGGTCATGATTGCCTACCTCGTCAATGTAGATACGATAGAGCGACATTGAAAGCCTTAACGGTGGTGGGCATCTATTGCCTTACCTTGCGTAGGGATCAGCGGCGTCGCGCAGGCCATCGCCGAGGAAATTGAAGGCCAGCACGGTGAAGATCAGGAAGAAAGCGGGGATCAACTGCCAGGGCTGATGGGCAATCACTTGCACATCCTGCGCCTCCTTCAGCAGCACTCCCCAGCTCGTCACTGGAGGACGCAGCCCAAGGCCCAGGAAGCTGAGGGCGGTCTCGCCGAGCACCATGCTGGGGATAGCCAAAGTCATCGACACGATGAGGTGGCTGAGGAAGGAAGGGAGCAGATGCCGGATGATGATGCGAGATTCCGAGGTGCCAGCGATCCTGGCGGCCATGACGAAATCCTCCTCGCGCAGGGAGAGGATCTTGCCCCGCGTCACCCGCGCCAGGCTCGTCCAGCCGATGATAGAGAGAATGATGGTGATCCCGAAATAGGCTCGCTCTGGCGGCAGCGCCGGCGGCAGCGCGGCGCTGAGCGCCATCCAGAGAGGAATGTGGGGAATGGAGCGCAACAGCTCGATGATGCGCTGCACGATGGTATCGGTGATGCCGCCATAGTAGCCGGACACGCCGCCAAGGATTGCGCCCATGACCAGGCTGATGAGGACGCCGATCAGGCCGATGGAGAGCGAGATGCGAGCGCCATAGAAGACGCGGGAGAGGAGATCACGGCCCAGACGATCCGTCCCCAGCAGAAAGGCCGTCTCTTTTTCGCCTTTCACCCCGAACAGGTGCAAGTTGGTCTTCCACCGTCCCCAGAACTTGTATTCGTCGCGGCGCACGAGGAAATACAGTGGTTGAATCTTGGTGCGGTCTTCCTTAAATGTGATGCGCCAGGTGACAGGGTCGCTTTCCTCTTTCAGGGCATAGACAAAGGGGCGCAGGTGGAACTTGCCCTCCGCGTCTATGAAATGGACGCGCTGCGGAGGCGCCCAGGAATAGCGGGAATAGCGCGTCTCCAGCGGATAGGGCGCAAGAAACTCGCAAAAGATAGCGATGAAATACATGATACCAATGACGAGGCCGCCAGCCATGGCCAGTTTGTGTTTCCTGAACTTCCACCACATCAGTTGCCACTGCGAGGCGGTGTAGAGCTTTTCCTCGATGCTGCTCGTCGGCTTTACCTCCGCGACGGGGAGAATGGCCGCCTCTACTGTGGCTCTCTGTTCATCGGCGTTGCTCATCAGCCACCCCCCTCGAAACGGATGCGTGGGTCCACCCAGGCCAGCAGCAGGTCCGAGATCAGGGTCCCGATCACGGTCAAAGTGCTCATAATCAAGACGAAACTTCCGGCCAGATACATGTCCTGGGCCAGCAAAGCCCCCAGGAAGAGGGGCCCGATCATGGGCAGGCTGAGCACGACGGCGATGATCGTGGCGCCGGAGAATAGCCCAGGCAGCGACCAGCCGATGGTGCTGATGAAGGGGTTCACGGCGACGCGCACCGGATACTTCCAGAGCAACCGGTTCTCTTTCAGCCCTTTGGCGCGCGCGGTGACAACATAAGGCTTGTGCAGTTCATCGAGCAGATTGCCGCGCATGACGCGGATCAGCCCCGCCGTGCCGCCGGTGCCAATGATGACCACCGGCAGCCACATGTGTTTGAATAGGTCCAGCACTTTGGCCAGGCTCCACGGCGCCTCAACAAAGTCCGGGGAAAAGAGGCCCGCCACGTTGGTGCCAAAATAGGCGATAGCGAGCCAGATGAGCACCAGCGCGAGCAGGAAATCGGGCATAGACACGCCGATGAAGCCGATGGAGGTGAAAAGATA
>CAYPON010000163.1:0-8105 GCA_964412315.1 uncultured Anaerolineae bacterium
TTTGACATTTCCCTCCATCGGTGCTAAAATAATTCCTACTTTTTAGTAGGAATTGCACGAGTATGAAATTCTCGGCTAAAGAAGAATATGGCTTGCGGGTGATGGTGGAATTGGCCCGCCATGACGGCCAGGGGCCAGTGCCGCTCAGCCATATCGCAGAAATCGAACAACTCCCTCTTTCCTATCTGGAGCAGATCATGATGCTGCTCCGCCAAGCGGGCCTGCTGCACAGCCTGCGTGGAGCACATGGTGGCTATACTTTGGCGCGCCTGCCAAAAGAGGTCAGCATCAGTGATATCATCCGCGCTCTGGAAGGCGCCATCATGCCTATTCCTTGTGTGACGAAGGAATCCTGTGCGCCCTGTGGGCGCGAAGATACTTGTGCTGCACGAAATGTTTGGGAGTTGGTACACGACCGCCTGGTGGAGGCTCTGGACTCGATGACCCTAGCGGATCTCGTGAATCCAGGTGGTCAGGACGACAGGTTGTAATAGTAAACGGGGCACAGTATTTGGGGATGCACTCTCATAAAGGAAAGGCAAGCTATGGTCACATCTGCAAGAGCGTTGAAATCGGGCCGCATTGGCCTTTTAGATATGTTTCGTGAAGATATACAAACCGCTTTCGCCAAGGATCCCGCTGCCAGAAGCGTCTTGGAAGTCATCATCTGCTATCCAGGATTACATGCCATCTGGCTACATCGTATCGTCCATGCCCTTTGGAAGCGCGGGTTCTTTCTCCTAGCCCGTTTTCTCTCCCATATCAATCGCTGGCTCACCGGCATTGAGATCCATCCGGGGGCGACTATCGGGCGGCGTTTCTTCATAGACCACGGGATGGGCATCGTGATCGGTGAGACGGCGGAGATCGGCGACGATGTCTTAATGTATAAGGGCGCGGTTTTGGGGGGAACTTCGTTGGAGAAGAAAAAGCGGCACCCGACTATTGAAGATGGAGTGATCATTGGCAGTAATGCAGTGATTTTGGGAGATATCACCGTGGGTGCGGGGGCGAAAATAGGCTCCGGCGCAGTGGTCGTCAAACCAGTACCTCCGGGAGCGACAGTCGTCGGTGTGCCTGGTCGCATCGTTCGCGGGCCGGGTGCGGTGGAGCGACCGCGCGTTGACCTGGATCACGCGGCGTTGCCAGATCCTGTGGCCGAGGCTATCCGTATCCTCCTGGAGCATATTGAGAAGCTTGAACAACGAATGCACCGCGTGGAGGAAACCTGTAATAAACTGGCAGCCTGGACGGAAGAGGAACTAACTGAACTTGAAAGCAGCCGCAGATACATCCGGGCTAGCTGGCTCGACGCCAATGGGCTCCCTCAACAGAATCCCGTCCCCGCAAGCGGCGAAGATATGGGCCAAGCTAGGGAGTCATAGCCCCTACAAGCCCTGGTGGAGGAACAGCTATGCCTGACGAACAGAGAACCATCTATCTCGACCATGCGGCCACGACGGCGGTTGATCCCCGCGTGGTGGAGGCCATGCTCCCTTATTTCACCGAAGAGTATGGGAACGCTTCCAGCATTTACAAGTTGGCGCGACATTCTCGCCGGGCGGTGGAGGAGGCACGGCGCACCATTGCGGATATCCTGCACGCTGCTCCCGAGGAGATCATCTTTACCGGCTGCGGGTCGGAAAGCGACAATGCAGCCATCCGGGGAGTGGCCTGGGCTAACCGACACAAGGGAAACCACATCATCACCACACCGATTGAGCACCATGCTGTTGGCCACACTTGCGAGCAACTGGCACGTGAGTTCGGCTACGAGATCACTTATGTGCCGGTTGACCAGTACGGCGTCGTGAATCCCGATGACGTGGGGCATGCGATCACGGAGCGAACAGTGCTGATCACGGTCATGTATGCCAACAACGAGGTGGGCACCATAGAACCAATTGCGGAGATCGCCAAGATCGCCAGGAGCAAAGGTATCCCCTTTCATACCGACGCTGTACAGGCGGGGGGAAGCTTGGACTTGAACGTGGATCGGCTTGGCGTGGATCTGATGTCTCTATCCGCCCATAAATTCTACGGGCCGAAAGGGGTGGGCGTTCTCTACGCGCGGCGGGGAACCCGCATCCTTCCGATATTGACTGGCGGCGGGCAGGAGTGGGGGAAACGCGCTGGCACAGAGAACGTAGCGTATATCGTGGGCTTGGCTACGGCGCTCCGCCTGGCTTACGAAAAAGTGGAGAGCAACAACCGCCGCATCGCTGCGTTGCGTGATCGGCTTATTCAAGGTGTGCTAGCTTCTGTTCCCCATGCCCATTTGACGGGACACCCGACGCAACGCCTGCCCAACAACGCCAGCTTTGTCTTTGACTATGTGGAAGGGGAGGCGATCCTGCTGCAATTGGATTTGCATGGCGTAGCCGCCTCCAGCGGCTCAGCCTGTACGACTGGCGCGACGGAGCCGTCGCACGTTTTGACGGCGATAGGCATCCCAGCAGTGCGAGCGCATGGCAGCCTGCGGCTGAGCTTGGGCAACGAGAATACAGAAGAAGACGTTGACTTTGTGGTCTCTATCCTGCCGGGCATCATCGCCAAGTTGCAGGCCATGTCGCCCCTTTACCCGCGCTGAACATCTGGAGTACGAAAGCAATGATACAGAACGTTTATAGCGAGCTAGTGATAGAGCATTTCCAGCATCCGCGCAACGTGGGAACCATCCCCGACGCCGATGCCTCGGCCACGATGGAAAGCCCTGTGTGCGGTGATTTGATGGAGATTTATCTCAAGATTCGCCATGGCCGTGTCGAGGATGCCAAGTTTCGTACCTTTGGCTGTGGCGCAGCTATCGCCAGTAGCTCAATGGCCACCGAGATGGTCAAGGGAAAGACCTTGACCGAGGCGCTGACCTTGACCGACGAACAGGTCGCCCAGGCTTTAGGAGGTTTGCCGCCGCAAAAGATGCATTGTTCCAATCTGGCAGCCAGCACCATCCACAAGGCGCTCGAAACCTATCTGGAAAAGCATCCGGCGGCCAGGGAGCAAAAATAACGTTCAACCTTTCAACCTTTCAACCTTTCAACCTTCTCACGTTTCCAGGACAGGAGTGGCTCGCTGATGCCGTTTTCGCCCGCTTTTGTGCTCTCGCTGCTCATCGCCAGTTTGTATGCCGTTCTCTTTCACCTTGTCTGGGGTAAGAGGCCCCGCGAAATACCCCTCTATTGGCTGGTCGGCCTGATCGGTTTTGGAGTGGGGCAAGGGATAGCCGGTCTCCTGCGTTGGCCATTGCTGATGATCGGCGATGTGCACGTGGTAGAGGGGTCTGTGACCTGTTGGCTGGCCCTCTTTGTTGCCAAATGGCTGAAAGTGTGATACAATTCTGGCACAAGGAGGGTGCCTATGTGGCTATCGGCCGTTCGGGATGTTGCTATCATCATACTGGCCTTTGAATCACTGATTGTCGGGGCGCTTCTGATCGTTTTGCTTTTTCAAGTGCGGAGCCTCATCAGACTGGTGCAGGAGGAGATCAAGCCACTGCTCGATTCCGCCAGCGAGACGATGAACACGATGCGCGGCACGACCAGCTTTGTTAGCGAGAATGTGGTTTCTCCTGTAGTGCGCTTGTATAGTCTTCTGGCGGGGCTGAATGGTGGGGTCAAAGCCCTATTTAAGAAAACAAGGAGGTAGTACAATGGGTGGCGAAGGCAGAGGGGGAGATTTTTTGGCTGGATTGATCATCGGCGGCTTCATCGGGGCGGCGCTTGCCTTGCTCCTGGCCCCGCAGCCTGGGGAGGAAACCGTTGCTCAGCTTAGAGACAGAAGCATCGAATTGAAGGAGCGCGCGGCGGATCTTTCCGCGGAGGCGTTACGGCGGGTGGGAGAACTGGAGGAGAAGGGGCGCGTCGCCCTTGAGGAGCAAAAAGTGCGTTTGCAGGAGGCGATTCAGGAGGGCAAAGAGGCTGCCACAAAGAAGAAAGAGGAGCTTCTGAGCCGCCTGGAGGAAAAGAAACGCTCCGGTGAGCCAGCGGCCTAGCCTGCTCACAGGGCGATGGCGAATCCTTTGGTACATTTCAATAGAAGCCAGGAACCCGTTTTCTGTGAGAAAACGGGTTTCTCGTCCGAAAAGGTGAACCTCTTGCCCTGTTGCATTTAGTACCAGAAAAAATAGCTTGGCCTGCTTGGCGGGCTGAGGGCGATCCATTCGCCCGTTTTCAACTCCCGTCCGACAATGACATCCCATTTGAAGCCGCGCAAGGCCGTGCTGGCATCAGGATAGAGGGAGGAGCGGACCCGCCAGGAGGTCCCCTTAGTCCCTACGCTCGCTACCGGGCGGAGTTTGTCCCCCTCCTCGGCCTGAAAAAGATGGACGATGTACCACTCATCAGGCTCAAGGAGCGTTACCGCTGTCCAACTGAGAACAATCGGGGCCTCCCGGCCCTGAAAGATGCTTCCCGCCAGCGGAGAAAGCAACTCGGGCGGCGGATAGATGAAAAGGCGCGGCGTTACTGTGGCGGTCGGCGTGACGGTTGGAGGCGCGGGCGTGCGTGTCTTGGTGGGCGTTGGGATGGTGGGAGTCGGCGTGTTAAATACCCGCACAATGACCAGCTTCTGGCCGATCTGCAGGACCGCGCTTTCGGAGAGGTTATTCGCTTTCACAAGCAGTTCCACGGTTGTGTTGAATCTTTCCGCGATGCTGCTGAGGTTATCCCCCTTTTCGACGGCGTAAATGAGCGGCGTTGGCGTCGCGGTGGGCGATGGCGTCGGAGTAGGAGTTGCGGAGGGGGTAGGAGAAGCCGTCGAAGTAGGAGTGGGAGTATCTGTGTGCGTCGGGGTGAACCAGGGAGTGCGCGTTGGGAGGACCGTTGGCGTGAGGAGAAGGCCGACGGTTGGCTCTATAAACCAGAAGGTGACCCCTACAAGCGCAAGGAGAATCAGCGTTCCGAGGAGGATGTGCGGTATCCTGGAACGAAAGCTAGCCGGACGGATGACTTGGGCACCGCAAATGGGACAGGCATCATCTGCGGCGGTGACACGCGCGCCACAGGTGGGACAGCGCACCGGATGCCGGGCCTGTTGTTTGCGCTGTGCCAGCTCCCAGCCACACGCGAGGCAGGCGCGCTGCTGGCTCTGCAGTTTCCGCCCGCAACGCGGGCAAATCTTGCGGCTAATGCTCCATCCCCTTCTGCGCGGCTAAACGGCCATCCAACTCTAACTGAGCAGCGATCCCTTTCAGCGCCTCCAGCACAATGCCGACATGCTCCCAGAGGTCAATGCCCAAATTCGCTGCCCCCTGCTCGATGTCGGCGCGGCTGACGGCGGCAGCGAAAGCTTTATCCTTCCACTTTTTGCGCACCGAGCTGACTTCGACATCCAAGATGCTTTTCGAGGGGCGGACGAGGGCTACCGCCTGTATCAGGCCGGTCAGCTCATCCACGGCGAAGAGCGCTTTGCGCAATGGCGTATCGAGAGGGGTATCGCCGTAGCTGGCATGGGAAAGGACATCCTGGATAATCGCCTCCGGCCAGCCGCGCTCGCGCAAGACACGCGCTCCAGCGAAAGTGTGCCACTCGCTCTTGGGGACATCCCCGTTCATCGTCGGGTATTTTTCGTAATCAAAGTCGTGGATCAAGCCGACGACGCCCCATCGCTCCTCGTCCTCGCCGAACTCGCGGGCGTAAGCGCGCATCGCCGCCTCCACAGCCAGGGCATGTTTGATTAAACTGGGACTTTGCGTATGCTCGGTCAGGATATCCCAGGCATCTTGCCGACTTGGAAAGGCCATAGTTTGAACACCTCGCATGGATGAACTCACCGCCGCGAGGCAGAGGCCGCAAAAATCCCCCTCTGGGCTCTATTGGCGGTGGCAAACTCGTCGTGTGAACAACTGCTATTATAGGCAGGATACGACAGCAGGCAAGTGGAGGCAAAGCCATCTTATTTATGGATTTTTAACGGGCGATTTATGCGCATTTAATACTTTTATATTATACTAGGAACTGTCATTCACGTGGCACATGATTGAGGATGCACAACAAGAGGGAAAATTATGGCACATATACTCGTGGCAGATAGCAACCCGCACATTAGGACCCTCTATCAGTTCATGTTCAGAGACTATGACGTTGGCGAGGCTGGCTCGGTGTCGCAAGCATTAGAGTACCTCGACCGCTGGCCCACCGATTTGCTGTTGACGGAATGGGAGTTTCCCGATGGCACAGCGCAAGTTCTCTTGGAACACCTGCTGAAAACCGGGCGGACGCCGGTCATCCTCGTCTCGGGGCTGCAAGACCAATTGCCGCCGCTACCGGATATCGTCAAGCGACGATTCGACAAACCTTTCCATTTGCCGGAGCTTCATTCCACCGTCAAAGGGATCCTGGCTGTATAGCACCATTTTGACTTACCTCACCCTTTCGCATATAATAGCGCGCGAGGGGATTTGGGCCACAGATAGCGAAAGGGCATGAGAAAAACCAGCTTCGGATGCTTGTTGGCGCTTTTGCTTTTTTGCCTGGCGGGGTGTAGGCCCCCGGCCGCGCCCACAATAACCACGTCCGCTTTGCCGACGGACACCCCTACCTCTAGTCCTCTACTTATAGCAACACCCACGGAGATGGTTCAGCCTACACTGATTGCTACTCCAACGGCAACACCCGAGTTCGAAGAAGGGCTGGTTCTGGATGTCATAGATGGGGATACGATAGATGTGGGCATCAAAGGGCAGCTTTACCGCGTGCGCTATTTGGGGGTGAACACACCCGAAAGAAAGATGCCCTCCTATCTGATTGCCAAAGATCTGAACCGCACGCTAGTGAGTGGCAAGGTGGTGCGTCTGGAGCGCGATGTGCAAGACAAGGATGCTTATGGCCGCCTCTTGCGCCACGTTTTTGTGGGAGAAACACACGTCAATGTGGAATTGCTCAGATCCGGTTGGGCCCGTCTGCTGGTTATCCCGCCCAACGAAAGGTACTACGAGATCATGGTCGAAGCACAACGAGAAGCGGCCGACGCGAAGCGAGGGCTTTGGGCGCAGCCCCCAACGCCGACGCCGTAAGCCAGGCACAGTTCCCCGCCTGACGGTGACTATCCCTGCTTCCAGTCCGCGTCCGTGGGGTAGACGTTCCGGCCACGCGCGACCTCGGCCGGTGCGGCGTGCCACTCCTTGGCGACTGTGTCGCGCCACTTGATAAAGTGCGGGGCTTTGAGGTGCTCCTGGACGGCCGCCTCGTCCTTGTAGACCTCGTAGAAGTAGATTCGGTTAGGGTCCGCTTCATCTTGGATGACGTCGAAGCGGAGGCAGCCTGGCTCGTCGTGATTTGCGCCCTGGGCGTCGCCCAGTGATGCCTTCATAAACTGCTCTCGGAACTCGGGCTTGATCTGGAACTTTACGACAATGACTCGCATGTTCCGCTCCTCCTGCTTGAGATATAGGTATTATACCACTGTAACCACCGGTCGTCAATTACCGAATAGCGTGATGACGCGGTAGCTCTCCGCGTAGACCATGCCCTTTTCCTTACCAACTGCGGCGCCCCATTCTTTGATCATCTCGGTTGGGTCCCAATCTCCCATCTGGCTGGCGTGCTGTTTGAGCGCGGCGATCTTTTGTTCGATCGTCTCACTAATATCCACCCACAGGTTCGGCCGGCCATTGCCGTGCACGTACACCTGGCGTACGCGATGTGGAGGCCCTGCCTCAGGCCACAGCAGGGGTAGGTCACAGGCTGGCGCCACCGCATCGAGCGCCGCCTGCGCTGCCGCGCGATGGTCTGGGTGGTTGATGTAGCCGTCGCCCGCAAAGAGCATCGTCGGATCCCCCGTGATGACAGCCTCCGGCTTGTATTGGCGGATTACGCGCACCAACTCCCGCCTCAACCTGAGCGTGGGTTGCAGTTTCCCGTCGTCATAGCCCAGGAAGACCACATCCTTCACACCCAACGTCGTACATGCAGCCCGTTGTTCAGCGCGACGGATTTGGGCCAATTTATCCTTTGTCATGCCCGGCTCGCTGGAGCCAGCGTTGCCATCCGTACAGACCACATAAGTCACGCGGCATCCGGCCTTACTCCATGCTGCCACCGTGCCAGCCATGGTGAACTCGGCATCGTCGGGATGGGCGACAATCACCATCGCTGATTCAGGTATGC